>DATIEM010000177.1:0-7079 GCA_035455725.1 Rhizomicrobium sp.
CGCAAATTTCGACCCTCCCTCAAGGGGAGGGTGGGACTCTCGCTGCATCGTCAGTTGGCCTTGATGCACCAGATTGGCTACGGATGCCTGAGTCACGTCGAAAACGAAGTTGGGATACACGCCCATGATGATGGTGATGATCACCAGCGGCGATAGAATGGCGAACTCGCGCAAACTCAGATCCTGAATGGTCTGCAGCGCGGGCTTCACCAGCCGGCCGAAGATCACCCGCCAATAGAGGTAGAGCATGTAGGCTGCCGACAGGATCGCGCCGGTGGCCGCGAATATCACCACCCAGGTATTCACCCGGAAGGTGCCCAGCATAGTGAGGAACTCGCCCACAAAGCCGCCCGTGCCCGGCAGGCCGACATTGGCCAAGGTAAACACCATCAGGCAGGCGGCATACACCGGCATGCGC
This sequence comes from Rhizomicrobium sp., assembly GCA_035455725.1. Lineage (GTDB taxonomy): Bacteria > Pseudomonadota > Alphaproteobacteria > Micropepsales > Micropepsaceae > Rhizomicrobium. The sequence goes on from DATIEM010000177.1 coordinate 419, forward strand.
GCCACCAGCCCACCGTAAGCCGCGATCTCGCGGGTGTGCATGCGGTCGTAAATCACGCCGACGCAAAGAAACAGTGCGCCGGAGACCACGCCGTGGCTGAGCATCTGATAAATGCCGCCCTCGATCCCCTGATGCGTCAGCGAGAAGATACCCATCGTGACGAATCCCATGTGCGCCACAGAGGAGTAGGCAATGAGCTTCTTCATGTCCTCCTGCGCTAGCGCCACGAAGGAGGTGTAGATGATGGCCATCACCGACAGCACAAAAATGAAGGGCGCAAAGCTGTGGCTGGCGCTGGCAAACATCGGCACCGAGAAGCGCAGGAATCCGTAACCGCCCATCTTCAGCAGGATACCCGCAAGGATGACCGAGCCCGCCGTCGGCGCTTCCACATGCGCGTCCGGCAGCCAGGTGTGGACCGGCCACATCGGCATTTTGACCGCAAAGGATGCCAGGAATGCGAACCAGAGGAAGGCCTGCATCGCCACCGGGAAGTGCGCGGACTTCAACAGCAAGGCGATATCGGTGGTACCCGCGTAGAGATACATCCACAGGATGGCGAGTAGCATCAGCACCGAGCCGAGCAAGGTGTAAAGGAAGAATTTGAAGCTGGCGTAGACGCGCCGCACGCCCCCCCACACCCCGATGATGAGGAACATCGGGATCAGGCCGCCCTCGAAGAACACATAGAAGAGCACAAGATCGAGCGCGCAGAACACGCCGATCATCAGCGTTTCCAGCACCAGGAAGGCGATCATGTATTCCGCGACGCGGGTCTTGATCGATTCCCAGCTCGCCAGAATGCAGAACGGCATCAGGCCCGCCGTCAGCACCACGAACAGCACGGAAATGCCGTCCACGCCCATGTGATACGAGATGCCGAAGCCGAGCCAGTTCGCCTTCTCCTCGAACTGGAAGGCCGCGGATGATCCGTCAAAGCCGGCCCAGATCACCAGCGAAACCACCAGATCGATGAACGTCGTAATCAACGCGATCCAGCGGGCGCTCTTAGCCAGCCGCTCGCCTTCGGCCGGCATCAAGAGAATAAGCAGCGCGCCGACAAGCGGCAGGAAAGTGACGATGCTGAGGATCGGGAGGTGCATCAGCGAATGCCTCCTGCCCAGATGAACCAGGTGGCCAGCGCCACCACGCCAAGGATCATCACGAACGCATACTGATACACGTAGCCCGACTGCAGCCGGATCGCGCCGCGGGTGGCATCCAGAACCCGGGCGGAGATACCATCCGGCCCGAGGCCATCGATGATCAAACCGTCGCCGACCTTCCACAGCACGCGGCCGAGCCACAGCGCCGGGCGCACGAAGATAACGTTGTACAACTCGTCGAAGTACCACTTGTTGTAGAGGAAGAGGTAAAGCAGCCCGCGGCGCGCTGCCATTTGCGGCGGCAGCTCCGGCCGAAGGATGTAATAATAAAAGGCGATCAGAAAACCGGCGATCGTCACCACGAAGGGCGTCAACTCCACCCAGGCCGGGAACTCGGTCGGCATTGGCCTTTGCGCGTTCCCGGCAATCGCCGCGACCGCCCCGTGCCAGAACGCCGCCGACTTTTCGCCGATGAAATAGGGATCGAAAATCGCCCCGGCGAACAGCGCGCCAACCGCGAGCACGGCAAGCGGCGCCAGCATGGATAAGGGGGACTCATGCACCGCGGATAGCGGCAGCGGCTCGTGCTTGTGATGCGACGGCAGCGCCTCTTCCGCATGGGACGGCGAATAGGTCTCGTGCTCGTCTGGGTCCGCGCCGCGGTAGCGGCCGTGGAAAGTCATCAAAAACTGCCGCCAGGAATAAAATGACGTCATTGCCGCGGCGATGGCCGTCATGACGAAGGCGTAGTGGGCCATGCCGGTCGGACCGGCGAAGTCCGCATCGATGATCGCATCTTTGGAAAAGAACCCGGCGGCGCCGATATGCAGGAACGGAATGCCAAAGCCGGTCAGCGCAAGGTTGCCGATCAGCATCATCGCCCAGGTGAAGGGGATTTGCCGCGCCAGCCCGCCCATCTTCCGCATGTCCTGCTCGTGATGCATTGCGGTGATCACGGAGCCCGCGGCAAGAAACAGCAGCGCCTTGAAAAACGCGTGAGTGAAGAGGTGGAACATCGCCGCACCGTAAGCCGAGACACCGGCCGCCGCGAACATGTAACCCAATTGCGAGCAGGTGGAATACGCGATCACGCGTTTGATGTCGTTCTGGAACAGGCCGACGGAAGCGGCGAAGAAGGCGGTGGTTGCCCCAATGAAAGTCACGAACGCGAGCGCCGCGGGCGAGAGCTGGAACAATGGCGAGCAGCGGCAGACCAGGAACACCCCGGCTGTCACCATCGTGGCCGCGTGGATCAGGGCGGAGACCGGCGTGGGGCCTTCCATGGCGTCCGGCAACCATGTGTGCAGCCCTAGTTGCGCCGACTTTCCCATCGCGCCGATGAACAGGAGAATGCAGACCGTGGTGAGCACGTCCACATTCCAGCTGCCGAAATGGAAGGTATGTCCGACAATGTGTGGCGCTGCCTTGAAGACGCTGTCGAAATCGAGGGTGCCGAAAGTCAGGAACACGCCGAAAATTCCCAGCATCAAGCCGAAATCGCCGATGCGGTTCACCACGAAGGCTTTGATGGCCGCGGCGTTGGCGGAAGGCCGCTGGTACCAGAAGCCGATGAGCAGATATGACGCGAGGCCCACGCCTTCCCAGCCGAAGAACATCTGCAGGAAGTTGTTCGCTGTCACCAGCATCAGCATCGCGAAGGTGAAGAGCGACAGATACGAGAAGAACCGCGGCCGATGCGGGTCGTCGTGCATATAGCCGATGGAGTAGAGGTGCACGAGCGAGGAGACGCCCGTCACCACCACCAGCATTACGGCGGTGAGCGTGTCGACCCGCAAGCCCCAGTCGGCCTCGAAATCGCCGGAGGTAATCCACTGGGCGATGCGCATGATCCCACCGTGGCCGAGGAAGCAGACGTCGTAGAAGACGTAGCAGGAGAGCGCGGCCGACACGAACAGCAGGATGGTTGTGACGAGCTCGGAGCCGCGCGCGCCGATGAAGCGGCCGAACAGCCCGGCAATGGCCGAACCCAGCAGTGGCAGGAAGACGATCGCCGCGTACATCCTCAGCCCTTCATCAGGTTTACGTCTTCCACCGCGATGGAGCCGCGGTTGCGGAAGTAGACGACGAGAATGGCAAGCCCGATTGCGGCTTCGGCGGCCGCGACGGTGAGCACGAAAAGGGCGAACACCTGCCCCACCAGATCGCCCAGGAAGGACGAAAACGCCACGAAATTAATGTTCACGGCGAGCAGGATCAGCTCGATCGACATTAGGATTACGATGACGTTCTTCCGGTTGAGAAAAATGCCGAGCACGCCGATGGTGAAGAGAATGGCGGCGACCGCGAGATATTGCCCAAGCCCTATGGACATTTACGCCCCCTGCCCCGGCTTCACGTCGACAACCACGAGCGTGTCGCTGGCATAGCGGCGGACCTGCTGGCGCACCGATTGCTTGCGCACACCCGCGCGCGTGCGGAGCGTCAGCACGATGGCCCCGATCATCGCCACCAGCAGGATCAATCCCGCGATCTGGAAGTAGTAGATATAGTCCGTATAGAGTATGCGGCCGAGCGCTTCCGTGTTGGAGAGGTGCGCGGGACTGGCGCTTGCCAGCACATGCGGGGTAGCGGACGCAAAGCGCCACGCCGCCCCCGCGAACACCAGTTCCGTCAGCAAAATGCCAGCGACCAGGAGACCCATGGGGACATACTGCACCGTCCCGCCTCTCAGCTGGGCGAAATCCACGTCCAGCATCATCACCACGAACAGGAACAGCACCGCGACCGCGCCGACATAGACGATGATGAGAATCATCGCCAGGAACTCGGCGCCCAGCAGCACGAACAGCGCCGCCGCGTTGAAGAAGGCAAGAATCAGAAACAACACGGAATGGACCGGATTGCGCCCGGCAATCACCATGGCCGCCGCGGCAATCAGCACGGCAGAGAAAAGATAGAAAGCAATGGCCTGTAGCAGCATGATTATCTGTACGGCGCGTCGAGTTCGAGGTTGCGGGCGATCTCGCGCTCCCAGCGGTCCCCATTCGCGAGCAGGCGTTCCTTATCGTAGTAAAGCTCCTCCCGGGTCTCGGTGGCGAATTCGAAGTTCGGGCCTTCCACAATCGCGTCGACGGGGCAAGCTTCCTGACACAGTCCACAATAGATGCATTTTACCATGTCTATGTCGTAGCGCGTCGTGCGGCGGGAACCATCAGCGCGCGGCTCCGCTTCAATGGTGATGGCGAGCGCCGGGCAGATTGCCTCGCACAGCTTGCACGCGATGCAGCGTTCTTCGCCATTGGGGTAGCGGCGCAGGGCGTGTTCGCCGCGAAACCGGGGGCTGAGCTGACCCTTCTCGAAGGGATAGTTCAGCGTGGCCTTTGGCGAGAAGAAATAGCGCAACGACAGCCAGAAGCTCTTGACGAATTCCCAGAGGAAAATCGTGCGGGCCGTGCGGTCGAAACTTGAGATAGCCATCACGCGCCTCCATGGGCGAGCGCCGCCCAGATGCCATGCGGGAAGATCAGCACCCAGCCCGCAGTGAGCGCCACCCACACCAGCGACAGCGGCAGGAACACTTTCCAGCCCAGCCGCATCAGCTGGTCGTAACGGTAGCGTGGCACGAACGCCTTCACCATCGAATTGCAGAAGAACACGAAGAGCAGCTTCAGGATGAACCAGACCACGCCCGGCACGGCGGTGAACGGCCAGATGGAAAGCGGCGGCAGCCATCCACCGAGGAACAACACCGCGAACAGCCCGGAGAGCATGATTACGTTCATGTACTCGCCGAGGAAGAACAGCAGAAATGGTGTGGACGAATACTCCACCATGAAACCGGCCACCAGCTCGGATTCTGCTTCCAGCAGGTCGAAGGGCGGACGCTGGGTTTCGGCCAAGGTGGAGATGAAGAAAACGACCCCCATGGGGAACAGGATCGTGAACAGGAACCAGCCGTGGCGCTGCGCTTCCACGATCGCCGACAGGTTCAGCGAACCGGCGAACAGCAGGACCGTAATCAGCACAAAGCCGATGGAGACTTCGTAGGACACCATTTGCGCCGCGGCGCGCAGCGCGGAGAGAAAGGCGTATTTCGAATTGGACGCCCAGCCGGCCACGATCACGCCGTACACACCCAGCGATGAGATTGCGAAAATATAAAGAATGCCGACATTGATATTGGCCACAACCCAGCCGGCGCTCACCGGCATAACGGCCCATGCAGCGAACGCAAGTGTCGCGGTGATCAGAGGGCCGAGCAGGAAGAGCACCTTGTTGGCGCCTGCCGGAACGATGACTTCCTTGAAGAAGAATTTCAGCGCATCGGCGATGGTTTGCAGCAGGCCAAAGGCGCCGACCACATTGGGCCCGCGGCGAAGCTGCACCGCCGCCCATATCTTACGGTCCGCAAGAATGAACAGCGCGACGGAGAGCGCAAGGATCAGCTCGAAGAAGATAATCACGATCCCCTGGCTGAGCGTCCACGCCCAGCCGTAGGGCAATCCGTGGTGCTGGAAGTAGGATGTGAAGAACATCTATTCCGCCGCCAGTTTCATCGCGCCGGTCACGTACACTTTGCTGCACTCAGCCATGGTTTCGCTCGCCCGCGCGATCGGGTTGGTGAGATAGAAGTCGGCGATTGCGCTGGCAAGCGGCGTGCGCTCGTCGATCTCACCGGCTGAGCCGATGTTGTTCCAGATGGACGGATCGGCGCCCACTGCTTGGGGCAGTGCATTCTCCTTCGCGAAGTGCGGCGCGTCGGAAAACAGCGCGCGGCGAAGCTCTCCGCGATTATCGTATGGTAGGCGCTGGCCGATGACATCGGAGAGCGCGCGCAGGATCGCCCAATCCTCCTTCGCTTGCCCCGGCGGAAAGGTGGCGCGTTCGGCCCGCTGCACGCGGCCCTCAAAGTTCACATAGATGCCGTCCTGCTCGGTATACGCGGCGCCGGGCAGAACGACATCGGCGTGGTGCGCCCCCGCATCGCCATGCGTGCCCTGGTAGACGACAAAGGCGTTGCCCAGTCGCTTCATGTCGAACTCGTCGGCGCCGAGCAGATAGACAAAATCGATCTCGCCTTTGGATGCGCCGTCGAGAATGCCGGCCATGTCGCGGCCGCCCTCGCCCGGCAGGAAGCCGAGATCAAGCGCGGCCACGCGGGATGCTGCCGTGTGCAGAACATTGAAGCCTTTCCAGCCGCCTTCCGCCGCTGTGCCCGCCGGACCGATCATGCCGGTGTCCGACGCAATACGCGCGGCGAGATTCAGAATCGCTGCGCCGTCGGGCCGCGCCGTCGCGCCGGCGCCGACAATCACCATCGGCCGTTTGGCATCGCGCAGCAATTTCGCGAAGGCATGGCTGCCATCCGCAATTCCGCTCAGCACATTCGCGCCGCCCAGTTGCTCCACGGGATAGGTGAGATTGTATGGCACCCCGATATTGCCGATTCTGATAGCGCTGTTTAGCCACGTCTTGTGGATGCGGGCGTTCAGCACCGGCGCTTCCCAGCGTGGGTTGCAGCCGATGAAGAGCAACGCGTCAGCCGATTCAACGCCCGCAATGGTGGTGTTGAAGAGATAGGATTGCCGCGGGCC
>DATIEM010000178.1:0-2314 GCA_035455725.1 Rhizomicrobium sp.
GACCAGAACCAGGGCATCCAGATCGTGCGCAAGGCGATTCAGTCGCCGATCCGCCAGATCGTGGAGAACGCCGGGGAGGAAGCCTCGATCGTCGTGGGTAAGCTGCTGGACCAGAAGTCGGCCAACTACGGCTGGGATGCGCAGAAGGAACAGTATGTCGACCTGGTGCAGGCCGGCATCGTGGACCCGACCAAGGTCGTGCGCATCGCGCTGCAGGACGCCGCTTCGGTGGCCTCGCTCCTCATCACCACGGAAGCGATGGTTGCCGACCGTCCGAAGAAGGAAGCGCCCCCGATGCCGGGCGGCGGCGGCGGCATGGGCGACATGGACTTCTAATCCGCTGCGGGCAATCGCCCGCGGGGTCCCTCACCTCCCCCTTTGTGGGGAGGTCGGAGCGGCGAAAGCCCCTCCGAGTTGGGGGGCGAAGTTCAATCGCTCTCAGCGAGTACAACGAAAGGGCCGGTGTTCGCACCGGCCCTTTTGCTTTTCGCCGCGGCGCCTTGACCTTTGCAGGCCGCGCGTGGACCTTTACGGCGGGGGCAGCGCATGACCGATTTCGAAGGATTGTTCGGCCTTTTCGGTTTGATGTTCGGCCTGATCGTCGCCGAACTGGCGTTCAAATTCGCGGACGCAATCGATTCGAACCGCGAACGTCCCATGGGGATCCTCACGCCGGCGCTCGCGTTCCTCGTGCTCACCGATGTGACAAGTTTCTGGCTGTTCATCTGGTCGGCGCGAAATGCGTTGACGGTCAACTGGCACACAGTCTTCATCGGCGTCCTTGTCGCGCTCGTCTATTTTCTGGCGGCAACACTCGTGTTTCCGCGCAAGGAGCGCGGGTGGGCGCATCTCGACGATCACTACTGGTCGCGCAAGCGTCTCGTCGCGGGCGGCATCCTGCTGGCGAATGCCGTGGTCGCGGGCATGCTGCTCACGCGCGCCATCCCAGCCTGGAACGACTGGCTGTTCTACTTCTATTTCGTCGGATATTACGTTGCGATCGCGGGCCTTATCGTCAGCCGCTCCCGCCGCGTCGATTATGTGCTTCTCGCCTGGGCCATCTCCATCAACCTTCTCGCGGGGTTGGGTCCCCTTCCGAACTCCGAATGGGGCAAGGCGGTCGGTCTGTCCTTCTCCGCGCAATCGCAGCCCGACAAGCGGCGCTAGCTCGCGGCCAGCCGCTGACACACGGCCGAGGGCCGGTGTTCGCACCGGCCCTTTTGCTCAATCGCTATGGAATGTCCCGGCAGCGGACATTCGCCGGGGCTTGGCCGCGAACCAGGCACCATTGTTCGGCGCCGTTCGAAACTTTGAACACATCCGGGAAGGTTCGCACCTCTCCCTTTTGCTCCAGGATCCTGCCGAAATATTTCGCGCTGAACCTCGCTTTAGGACCGCGCTTCGAAAGATAGTTGGTCAGCGCTGTCAGGCTGTCTTGCGGAGCATCCACGGCCGACGCCGAGACCCGCTCCATGTTCGCCTTGAAGCGGTGCGCGACAAGTCCCATTTGCGCCTGAATGATCTCGCCATCAAACATTCCGTTCTCGTCCCTCACGGCATCGTAGATGGTGTGGTTCAACGCGCCGCCCCAGCGCATCCTCAACTTGTTGCCGTCGAGCGTGACGTCTGGAATTCTTTGCAGAAAATCGTCGGCGCAAACGATCGCCACATCGTCGCCGTGCTCCTTGAAGTTGCAGAAATCGCCGGTGACGGGATTGTCGAGCCCCGGCCATTCCGGCAGCACCATTTTCCAGTCGCCATAGAGTCCGCTGATCGACACGATCACTTCCTCCACCTGCGGCTGGCCGGGTGTCGCGCCCGGGGAACCCGGCTTCGGTAGCGTCGATGGCTCTTGCGCGCGGCACACTGCGCTGACCATCAGCGCCATCGCGGAGAGGCAAGGAATTGCAACGTTCTTCATGTGCAGGAGTACACCAGCCAGAGCGACATCGGTAAAGTCAGGCGGTGACTGCGGCTCTCAGGGACAGCCGTTCTACACGTCCCGGGGCGCTTTCCGGAATCAACATGGTGGCGATCTGCGCCACCGCGGTGGCGCAGATGAGCTTGTGACGCCCGGCGCCATGGCCGGGCAGCGTCAGCGCGACCCGGCCACCCAGTGAAGTCATACGAAAGGGCCGATGTTCGCACGGCCCTTTTTGCTTTCCCTCAGTGGACCCGTTGGCCCGAACGCCAAAATATTAGGCGGCGGCGCGGGCGCGCGGCGCCTTGCCCGCGCGCGCTTCGAATTCCTGCCGCTTCTTCTGCACGAAGCTCGCGTTGTTCTCGGCCCAGACCGAGATTTCTTCCACCGGCT
>DATIEM010000179.1:0-2523 GCA_035455725.1 Rhizomicrobium sp.
AAGGCGCTGGTCTGCCACGGTATCGTCGGCCATGCCAACCTGCTGCTCGGCGACGGCGCCAAGGCGGTGCTGGAAGCCGAGATCGCCGCCGGTAATGGCCGCTTTCGCGGCATCCGCCATTCCTCGCCCTGGGATGCCGACAAGAATGTCGCCGGCATCTATGCCGAGCGGCCGAAGGGCCTGCTGCTCGATTCCACGTTCCGCAGGGGCTTCGCCTGCCTGGCGCCGCTCGGGCTCAGCTTCGACGCGTGGCTGTTCTATCACCAGCTCGGGGAGTTCGCCGATCTCGCCCGCGCCTTCCCGGATACGCGCATCTGCCTCGATCATTGCGGCGGCATCATCGGCATCGGCAGCTACGCCGGCCGGCGCGACGAGATCTTCAAGAGCTGGAAGGCCTCGATCCAGGAAGTCGCCAGGTGCAAGAACGTGGTGGTCAAGCTCGGCGGGCTTGCGATGGTGCTGCCCGGCTTCGGCTTCCATGAATGGCCGAAGCCGCCGAACTCCGAACAGGCCGCCGCGGCGTGGAAGCCTTATATAGAGACATGCATCGAGGCGTTCGGCCCCGACCGCTGCATGTTCGAAAGCAATTTCCCGCCCGACAAGGGCCAGGCCAGCTATCAGGTGATCTTCAACGCTTTCAAGCGTCTTTCCGCCGGTTACAGCGAGAGCGCGAAGACGGCGCTGTTTTCGAAGACGGCGACTGATTTCTATCGGCTGAAGTTGCCATAGCGGGGCGGGAGGGGAACGACATGCAGTGGCCGTCCATCACCGGCGGATACCTCGCCATACTTGCGCTGATCTACGCCGCGCTCGCAATCAACGTGGTGCGCCTGCGCCGCCAGAATCGCGCGGCCTTCGGCGATGCCGACAATCCCTCGCTGCGCAGCGCGATTCGCGCGCATGCGCATTTCGCCGAATATGTCCCCATCATCGCGCTGATGGTGGCGATGCTGGAGATGTCGGGAATGCCGGGCTGGCGCGTGCATCTGTTGATGGCCGCGCTCGTGGTCTCGCGCGCGCTGCACCCCTTCGGCATGTATGCCAAGCCCGGCACGACCGCGTTCCGCATCGGCCGCGTAACCGGCGTGACGCTGACGCTTCTGGTTCTCGTCGCAAGCGCGGTGGCGATCCTCTCGCGCGCCCTCGGCGGCACCTAGCTGTGGAGCCTCAAGAGGTTGTTCCCGGTTATGGCGAGTCTGCTGATTGGTGGCTTTGAGCCGATACTGCCATGAGGACGATGCCAGTTGTAGCGGTGAAGCCATCGTGGCAGCTCCGCGGCTCTTTCTCGTGAGGTGTTGTAGGCTTGCGCGTAGGCCCATTCTCGAAGGCTGGTTTGAATGAAGCGTTCAGCCTTGCCATTGGTCCTTGGCGTATAGGGCTTGGTGCGGATATGCTTGAGGCCGAGGCGCTTGCACGCCTTGCGGAAGTCGAAGGATTTGTAGCACGAGCCGTTGTCGGTCATGACGCGCTCTACCTTAACGCCCAGGCTGATGTAGTAGGCCACGGCCGCCTTGAGGAAAGCGACGGCACAGCCCTTTCGTTCGTTCTTCATGACCTGGCTGAAGGCGATCCGCGACGCATCGTCGATGCAGACGTGTACGTATTCCCAACCCGGCCCTTGGCCGCGAGAACGCAGATTGCTCGACCCACGTCGATCGCCGGTGATCCGGTGGCCGATCCGATTGAACTTGCCGAGCTTTTTGATGTCGATGTGGATCAGCTCACCAGGATGCTGGCGCTCATAGCGCCGGATCGGCTCGGCCGGCTCCAAAGCAGCCAGTCTGTTCAAACCGAGCCGGCGCAGGATACGGCTGACAGTTGCTGCTGAGACCCCAACTTCGGCTGCGATCTGCTTGCCGGTGTGGCGCTGCCGGCGAAACATCTCAACAGCGGCGCACGTGGCTGCCGGGGTTTGGCTTGGCAATGAATGAGGCCGCGAGGAACGATCCTGCAACCCATCAACGCCTTCGGCGCGGAAGCGCTTGACCCATTTGGCGACCGTCTTCGCCGTGACATTGAACTGACGCGCGGCTGCGGCCTTCGTCAGGCCGCCCTCAATCACGCTCCGTACCATCACCTCTCGACCTTTTGGCGTCAGAAGCGCATTCTTGTGGGTGTCCATTCGGTTCTCCCGCGGAAATCTGAAGCTTCAGCAACCTCAGCTTCCTCGCTCAGGACCGAATGGACAACCTCCTGAAAGCTCACACCTAGACTTCGCCAAGGCGCGCGGGATGCGTTCCGGTGAGAACCCCGCCCGGTGGCGCGGGCACCTCGACGCCTTGCTGCCCAAGCGCCAAAAACTCACGCGCGGGCATCATAGGGCTATGCCTTTCGATGACGTGCCCGCATTTGCCAAGCAACTGCGGAAAATGCCCGGCATTGCGCCGGCCGCCTTGGAGTTCGCAATTCTCACAGCGGCGCGGTCCGGTGAAGTCTTGGGCTGCCGATGGGACGAAATTGACCTGACCGAACGCGTTTGGACTGTGCCCGCGGAGCGAATGAAGGGTGGTCGCGAACACCGCG
>DATIEM010000180.1:0-8975 GCA_035455725.1 Rhizomicrobium sp.
TCGATTTCATCCAGCACATGGCCGATGCTGGTCATCACGTCTGCTGCGGCGAAACGAATGACATGAAGGCGATTGCGGTTCAGCCATTCAGTGCGGCGGACGTCGTACAATACCTGCTGAGGTTCAGCATGTCGATCGCCATCCACTTCGATAACCAATCGAACAGGCAGGCAGCAGAAATCGGCAAAGTATGGGCCGAGTGGAAATTGCCGGCGGAAGCGATGGCCGTGAACTGTTTTGCGCCGAAGGTAGCGCCAGAGATTTTGCTCTGCTTCTGAGGCCTGCGCCCGCAATTCCCGCGAACGCCTGGTTGAATTGCGCCCCCTCCCCCGAGCAATCGCCTGCTGCGCATCCGATTGCTCGCCCCCTCCCGCAAGGGGAGGGGGCAGTTTCCTGCGCGGGCGTTGGCGATAACTCGGCATCATGACATCTCCGCACCCAAGCTTCGCATCAATGCATCAAATTCCGGGAAGCTGGTGGCGATCATGGAGGTGTCATCCACGGTGATCGGTACGCGAGAAGCGAGGCCGGCGACGAGAAAGGACATGGCAATGCGGTGGTCCATGTGCGTGGCGATGGTCGCCCCGCCTGGAACATCGCCCGAGCAGCCGTGTACAACCATGCCGTCTTGCAGTTCCTCCGCGCGAACCCCGCAGGCCGATAGGCCAGCCACAATCGTGGAGAGGCGGTCACTCTCCTTCAGCCGCAGTTCTTCAAGACCACGCAGAACTGTGGCTCCGGAGGCATTGGCAGCGGCGACGGCGAGAATGGGATACTCATCGATCATCGAAGGCGCCCGCTCCGGCGGCACGTCGACGCCGCGCAATTCGGAAAAGCGTACGCGCAAGTCTCCGATCTCCTCCCCGCCGCTTTCCTCTCGGTTCACGATCGATATCTCTGCGCCCATCTCAAGCAGTGTGTCGATCACCCCGATGCGGCGCGAGTTCAACAGCACGCCAGGGATCGAAATCTCAGAGCCGGGCACAATCAGCGCCGCGACGAGCGGAAATGCCGCTGAGGATGGATCGCGCGGCACAGAGATGTGCGTGGGCTGCAATTCCACCTCGCCCGTAACGCCGATGCATTCGCCACCACCATCGATCGGTTCAACCGAAACCTCGGCGCCGAAGGCGCGAAGCATCCGCTCGGTGTGATCCCGCGTCAGCGCGCGCTGGGTGATCCGCGTTTGCCCCGGCGCGCCCAGGGCCGCCAGCAGCAGCGCCGATTTCACCTGCGCCGAGGCAACCGTCACCTCGTGGTCGATGCAGATGGGGCGATCGGTGCCATGCAGGGTCAGCGGCATGAGGCCGCCATCGCGTGCGTGAAAGGTGACACCGAATTTCGTCAGCGGCTCCAGCACGCGGCGCATCGGCCGCCGCCGCAACGACTCATCGCCGGTGAAGAGGGCGCGAACCGGCGTCGTCGCCATCGCCCCCATGACCAGCCGCGCGCCAGTGCCGGAGTTGCCGAAATCGAGTTCGGCAGAAGGCTCTCCCCAGCCGCCCACGCCCGTTCCCCAGACGCGCCACTCTCCCGGCGCGACCTGCGTCACCTCCACTCCGAACTGCCGAATTGCCCGCGCCGTGTTCAGCACATCCTCGGACTGGAGCAGCCCGGAAATGCGTGTTTCACCCACGGTCAGCGCGCCCAAAATCAGCGCCCGATGCGAGATGGACTTGTCGCCCGGCACCAGCGCCTCGCCCCGCAACGGGCCCGAGCGGTGCGCCGTGAGCGGCCGGGGCTCTCCCTCACTCATGCCTTGTAGAATCCGCTCTCGCTCACCAGATCAGCCGGCCACCGGAAGGAACCCTGGGGCACCCGCAAACTTTTTTGACAGAGGGGGCCGGACGTGGCAAACGGCCCGGCCTCCAGAAACGGATCAAGCATGACTGCAGCGGCCAAAGCCGACCTCGGGACGAAGCGCGTTTGCCCCACCTGCGCGGCACGATTTTACGATCTGCAGAAGCGGCCGATCGAATGCCCCAAGTGCCAGACCAGCTTCGAGCCGGAATCCCTGTTCCGCACCCGCCGCCCGCGTCAGCCGGAGGCTGAGCCGGTGACCGCCGGCGCCGCAGCCGCGGCCGATGCAGAGGAGCGGGAGGACGAGACGGAAGAGGCCGAAGCCGAGGAAGCCGAGGAGCTGGAAGCGGTCGAGCAGCCGATCGCCGGCGTGAGCGATGAGGACGAGGAAGAGGCGGAAGTCACCGAGGAGCAGGAAGCCGCGGGAGCGGGAATGAGCGTGGTGACCGACGTGGAAGGCGCCGATCTTGAGGATCTCGGCGAAGAAGACGTCGGCGACGACGAAGGCGACGAGACGCTGCTTGAAGATGTGGAAGAAGAAGGCGACGATGTGGCGGGGATCATCGATCCGGGCATCGGGAAGGACGAGCGCTGAACGAGAGCCAGGATCGACCCATCCGATCTCCGGCTGGTGAGAATTGATTTGCGCGGCTTGCGCGCGTGGGGCTGTAGCTCAGTTGGGAGAGCGCGTGAATGGCATTCACGAGGTCAGCGGTTCGATCCCGCTCAGCTCCACCATTTTTTCTTCGCATGACGACCTAAGTGCACGCCTTGCCGCTGCTCAGCCGCCTGTACATTCCCCGCAAAACATTGCACACTTGCCGCGAACAGGAGATTCGCGCTCATGCAGTGGACGGACCGCATCGAGAACTACACGCGGCAGACGGGCTTTCCCCAAAGCCTGTTCATCGCAGCGGACGGTCGTGTGGTCGGCACCTGGATCATGGGCAACGACTATCGTGTTAAGTCCGCCTATTACGGCGGGTATCCTGCCGGTTATCTGCGCCGGATCCACGCCCTCTTTCCCGATAAGCGGCGCGTCTTGCACCTGTTCAGCGGCAAGGTCGATCTAAGCGCCCTGCCCGGCGACACCGTGGACGTGAATGCCGCCCTCAAACCCACCTTTGTCGACGACGCACAGAAACTCGCGACGGTACCGCTGGAATCCTACGACCTCATTCTGGCCGATCCGCCCTACTCCATCGAAGACGCGGAGCGTTACCAGACCACAATGGTGAAGCGGAACACGGTCATGCGCGCTTTGGAGCGCGTCGCGCCGGGCACGCATGTTGTCTGGCTGGATCAGGTTTTGCCAATGTACCGCAAGGCGTTCTTCGCCGTCGATGCGGTGATCGGCATGGTGAAATCCACCAATCACCGCTTCCGGGTCATCACGGTCTTTCGAAGGACCGGGGAGGGAAAGCCTGCGCTAAAGGTCCAGCACCTCCTTGAGCGGGCGCAGGAATGCACGCCGCAGCCGGCCCTGGAATCCACCTGATCCATACTGCGTCATACACCGAATCAGCTTTCCCAACTCGGTATCGTTCAGTGTCACCACATTTCCGTGGGCCAGCTGGGCCAAAATCGCATCGTGCAGATACTGATGTCCACCTTGGCCGAGCGGCACCGCGAGTTCCGATTTTTCGTCATCGGACAATGTCAGTTCAAAAGGTTTGGGTTCTTTGGCCATATTCACGCTCCCGTCGCGCTAATGTAGCGAAATTTTGTACACCGTGCCCCAACCCTTTGTGCCCCCGGCAAGCGTGGTTCCGTACAGCGCGCCATCGCTGCCCATCAACAGCTTGCCGTCCGGCTTCGCTGCATCCGGCGCGCTGCCGAAAGCGTAGAGAATCTTCTCTTTGCCCGTTGCCGTGATTTCGAAGACGGTGCCGCCACCGAGATCGCCGCCAGCGCGTGTCGTCGCGTAGAGGTTGCCCTTTTTGTCCACAACCGGCTGACTCTCCGGGCCGCAGCCGTCGTGGAAATCATCATTGTAGGTGAAGCCGTGGAGTGTGATTTCGCTGCCGTCCGGCGGAATCTTGAACACCGTTCCGCAGCCATTCACGCCGCCGAGCAAGGCCATGCCATAGAGATTCCCGGCACGATCCAGCGCCAGCCCCTCGACCGGATTGTAACCGTCGTTACCGCCGGTGAACGCGTAAAGGACCTTGTAGATGCCGCCCTTCATGACCTCATACACAACGCCGCATCCGTTACTGACGCAGTTGTCCGATCCTCCTCCCGAGGTCACGCCAAACAGATTTCCATCCCGGTCCACGATGGGAGGGGACTCCGGAAACGCACCATCGGAGCCGGCGAAGGCATGCAGCACTTTGAGCTTCGTCTGCGGCGTTATCCGAAACAGGATGCCGTCACCGCCTGCGCCGCCCAGATAGGACGTCCCATAGACATTTCCTTTCCTATCCAAAGAGACGCCGGACTGCAGCAGGTAATTGTGATTTCCGTCCCCGCTGAAGTAGTGCAGTAGCGTCTCGCTGCCGTCCGGCGCCAGCTTGAAAACATGATCCTGAGTTGCGCCATAAAAATTGCCTGCTTCATCCCGGACCACGCCACCGATCGGCCCACCCCCGCCGTAGGGATCCGGAAATCCCAGCGGCACAGAGAGAACGCCCTCAGGCGTCAGCTTGAACACCTCGCCGCCCTGATTTGGCCCCGCGGTATAGGTCGTTCCATAAAGATTGCCGGAAGAATCGGACACCACTCCGCTGCGCACGGGCTGGATACCATCCGTGCAGGAATTTCCGCCCTGGGTGCAGAAGGAGTAAAGCGTTGTCTCCGCGCCGGCCGATACCGGCCCGGAGCTCAGCAGCGACAAACCAAACACTGTGAGCGCAACGCGGCGCATGGTGTACATCTCCTTCGACGAAGCCCGCGCGGCCGCTAGCAGGATTTGGAGAAACTCGCAAATCAGAGCTGAATATTCGCAGTCTGAACCAGGAATTCCGAAAGGCGGCCGGGCTGTCGCCGGCGCCAGGACGCAAACGCCCATGTTGTTTTCGGCGGGCCGGCTGCGCTACGGAACGCTGCTGTTTCCTCCGGAACCACCTTGAGCTTTGTAGACGCGCGCCAGATTCCTGAGGGCACCGAACTCACGCCGGACCTCGCCATCGTCGGTGGCGGCCCGGCGGGAATTACGCTTGCGCTTGCGCTCGCGCGGACACCGATCAAAATGCTGCTGCTCGAAAGCGGCGGAATGGATTTCGATCCGGCCACGCAAAAACTCTATGCCGGCGATGAAACGGGCGTCCGCTACATTCCGCTCGATGCCACGCGATTGCGTTATCTGGGCGGGAGCACCAATCACTGGGGCGGCTGGTCGCGGCCGCTCGACGCACTCGATTTCGAGAAGCGCGATTGGCTGCCCTATTCCGGCTGGCCGTTTCCGCGCGAGGAGCTGGAGCCGTATTTCCCGCGGGCGCAGCAGCTGATCGAAGCGGGGTCATTTCTGTACGACAAACTGGCGCACGGCGAGCTGCCGGGCGCGCTGCTGCCGCTCGGCCCCGGCGGCATGTACACCAGCTTTTTCCAGTTCAGCCAGTGGCGCGGCAACAAGGAGCATCTGCCGACCGCCTTCGGTCACCGCTACGCCGACGATCTGAAGCGCATTCCCAATCTGCAGCTGATGCTGCACGCCAACGTAACGGGTGTGCGGCTCGCGCAGGATGTGCGCTGGGTGGATCATCTCGATATCGCGACGCTAAGCGGGCGCAAATTCAAGGTGAAGCCGCGCCACATTGTGGTGGCCTGCGGCGGGATCGAGAACGCCCGCCTGCTGCTGGCCTCCAACGACGCGATCGCCGCCGGCATCGGCAATCAGAACGATCTCGTCGGCCGGTTTTTTGCCGACCATGCCATTCCACGCGACACCGCCACGCTCGTGGTGTTCGGCGGCGAAATCGCGCCGTTCTACAAAACCAATCTCGACGCGCGGGGGGCCCATTTCCGCGCCACGATTTCTCCCACCGAGCGCTTCCGCCGCGGGCGACAGCTGACGGGCGCGCTTATCACGGTGGAACAGCGTGTCGAACTGGACGGGCTTGGTCGCGCGGCGGTCGACACGACATCCGCAGTGCTGGGGACCGGCGCCGGAAGCGCGCACGCCTATTCGCTTGGCGTGGGGCTGGAGCTGACGCCCGATCCCGATCGCCGGCTGACGCTCACGACCGCACGGGATGCATTGGGGATGCCGCGGCTCAAGCTGAACATGACGATTTCGGACCACGATCTGGCACGCTATCGCATCTCGCTCATCGAACTCGGGCGGCAATTGCTCGCGGGCAAATCGGGCATGCTGAAACTCCAGCGCAGCGAGCGCGCGGAGTGGCTGCAGGTGATGGATTGGGGCAATCACCACATGGGCACCACCCGCATGCACGACGATCCGAAGCAGGGCGTGGTCGATGCGAACCTGCAGGTGCACGGGCTCGCCAACCTTTTCATTGCGGGAAGCTCCGTGTTTCCGACTTATGGCGCGTCGAATCCCACTTTGAATCTTGTGGCCCTCACGCTGCGCCTGGCGGAGCACATCAGAGGATTGTTCCGATGATGCCAAGCCGCAGAGGAGCAATCGGGGCCGTCGTTGCGGCTGCGGCGGGAGCGGCCGCAATTGGTTACGGCGGATGGCGCCTTTTCGGGAGGCATTACGCGCCGACGACGTACGACGATCTGTTAACACAGCTGCCGGACCGCGACATGGCGATGCCGATCGGCCGCGCCTTTCTCGCGACGCACGCGAATTTCACCACGACCCAAGCTGCCGCCGCGCTACGCGCTCGCCTGCACAACCGCGATCTTGCGGCTGTGTCGATAAGCGAGATCGCCCGCGGCGAACTCAGCGTGGCCGGGGGATGGATGATGCCGGCCACGCTGCTCGGTTTGTGTGCACTCGCTGCGCGAATGCAAAACCGCGTTTAGCCTCCCGACGGGGGCGGTACCGGCGGCGGCGGTGCGTTTGGGTCGACGCACTGGCCATTCGCAGTCGCGGCTGTGGCGCCTGGAGTGACGACCGCGGAGCCGCTGGTCGGCTGATAGGCTTGTCCCTGCTGGGCGCATTGCTGCGCCGCCATATCCTGGGCGTGCTGTTCGGCCACGTCGGGGTGAACGCATCCCGCCAGCGCCAACGTCGAGGCGGCGGCTGCGATAATTGCCAGAGTTTTCACGGAATTTTCCTCTTTCACATGAGCCCCCGCCTATAACGCGCCACGCGGCGAGACGTTCTGGCTGCACCTTGATCCAGCCCGCCGAATTCCCACATTTCCTAATGGAGGCGGCGCCAGACGGGCCGCCAGCGTCTAGAGACCGGTGACGGTATGGAGCCGGCAAAGCCGCTCAAGGAGGGCTTTGAAGATGACCAACGGCACTTTCAGCAGCCCCTATCTGCTGGGCTTCGATCACCTGGAGCGGCTGCTGGAGAGGACCGCCAAATCGGCGAGCGATGGCTATCCGCCTTACAACATTGAGCAAACAGGCGCCGATTGCCTCCGCATCGTGCTCGCGGTGGCCGGATTTTCACCGGATGACCTGAATGTCACAGTGGAAGACAACCAGCTCGTGATCCGCGGACGGCAAACCGAAACGGCCGGAAGAACGTTTCTTCATCGAGGCATTGCCGCCAGACAGTTTCAGCGGGCCTTTGTCCTCGCAGATCGAATCGAAGTTGCAGGAGCAGAATTGAAGAACGGTCTTTTGTCGATCGAACTCGCACGTCCCAAGCCTCAAAGCCTCACGCGCAAGGTCGACATCAGGGTTGAAAGCACTGAGGGGCGCGAAGGAGAGCGGCAATGACCGACATGAACGAATTCTTTGACGTTGAAGACGACACCGGGCAACCCCGGATCGCCTATATCAAGCCGACCGGCACAGAAGAAGCGCGCAAGCTCGGGATCGTTCCGCCGGGAATCCAGTTGCCGCAAGGGGTGAA
Organism: Rhizomicrobium sp.; assembly: GCA_035455725.1. GTDB lineage: Bacteria > Pseudomonadota > Alphaproteobacteria > Micropepsales > Micropepsaceae > Rhizomicrobium. Next base: position 7,742 of record DATIEM010000180.1, read on the forward strand.
GCTCTATGTGCTGCACGCGCTCGACGGCAGCGTGCTGGGCTACACCGACAGCTGGGACTCCGCTTACGGCGCCGCCGTACAGAACGAGCTCACGCCGATGTCGGTGCACTGATCGAAGTTCAACCCAAAACTCCCCCGGGACCCGGACAGCCGCTCAGACGGCGTCCGGGTTTTTCTTGACCTATCACGCGGCCTGCGCGCCGTGGCCGTTGGTGCTGTCCGTCAGCAGGGAATAAAGCACTTCGGCATTGCCCGCCGCGCGTAGCCGCTCGCATGTCGTCTGGTTCCGCAGCAGGCGCGAGACGCGGGCAAGCGCCTTCAAATAGTCGGCACCGGCCTCATCGGGCGCCAGCAGCACGAACACCAGATCGACCGGCCGGTCATCGATGGACTCGAACGCCACCGGCGGATCCAGCCGCGCAAATAACCCGACAATTCGCGACAAGCCGGAAAAGCGGCCGTGCGGGATCGCAATCCCCTGCCCCATTCCGGTCGAACCCAGCCGCTCCCGTTCGAGCAGGGTTTCGAAAATGCGTCCTTCCGGCAGGCCGCTGAGCTGGGCGGCCCGCGCAGCGAGGTCATGCATCAATTGTTTTTTGCTGCGCGCGTGCAGGGAACCCAGAACGGCTTCGGGCGCAAGCAGGTCGCTGATTTCCATGAAAATCCTGTTGGTTAAGCGCTTTGCGCCCGCGGCATTCCGGTCTTTTCGCGATAATTCTTCTTCCGTCGCTTATAACGCCTGACCTGCTTCTCGAGTTTGGCGAGTGCCTGATCGAATGCTTTGTAGGCGTCCGCGGCATGCCCTGCGACTTGATGGTCATCCCAGAATCAAGATGCGTGGTGCAGTCGGCGCGAAATTCAGAACCCTCGCGCGAAAACACCACATGCGATTCCGCGCCGCCGCAGAAATGCTTGTCCACAGCAGATTCAAGCTTCTCGCGCACCCTTTTGGCAGCGTCTCACCGATCTCGATGTGCTTGCCGGATATCTGAACTTTCATGGCGGGTGAGCACGGTTGCGAGGAGAATTGCAGCGGCGTCTCCAGCGGTCCAAAAGCGCGCGCCCTTGAAAAGTGGCGGTCCATATGCGCCCGGCCCCGACCGCTGTCAACGGCGATACCTAACTGGCCGCAACCCCCTCGGAAAGCTTGAATTTCCGCCGTTCCACCGAGGAGGGAATGTGCATCGCTTCACGATATTTCGCCACGGTTCGCCGCGCGATGTTCACGCCGTCT
>DATIEM010000181.1:0-7924 GCA_035455725.1 Rhizomicrobium sp.
CGCGCCATCACCGAGGGCGGCTTCCAGTCGGTGCCGAAGCTCACCTTTCCCGGCGGGGCGCTGATCGGCTGCGCGGCAGGGTTTGTGAACCTGCCACGCATCAAGGGCAGCCACAACGCCATCCTGACCGGGATGATGGCGGCGGAGGCGGCCTTTCAGGCATTGGGCGAAGGCCGCGCCAACGACGAACTCACCGAATACCAAAAGGCCTACGCGCGCTCATCGGTCCGGCGCGACCTGCAACGGGTGCGGAATGTAAAGCCTCTTTGGTCAAAGCTCGGCACCATCGGCGGCGTGCTGGCGGGCGGCTTCGACATGTGGTGCAACCAGCTATTCGGCTTCAGCCCGCTCGGCACCTTGCGTCACGGCAAGCCGGACTACGCTACCCTGAAGCCGGCCGCCCAATGCAAGCCCATTGCCTATCCCAAGCCCGATGGCGTCTTCACCTTCGATAAACCCTCGTCGGTGTTTCTCTCCAACACCAACCACGAGGAGGACCAGCCGGTTCACCTCAAGTTGAAGGATCCGTCCGTTCCCATCCGCGTCAATCTGCCGAAATACGCCGAGCCGGCGCAGCGGTATTGTCCGGCCCTGGTGTATGAGGTGGTGGAGGAGCCGTCGGGGCCCCGCTTCCAGATCAACGCGCAGAACTGCGTCCATTGCAAAACCTGCGATATCAAGGATCCGGAACAGAACATCGTCTGGGTGCCGCCCGAAGGCGGCGGCGGCCCGAACTACGTGAACATGTGATGGTGATGCCTGTCTTGAAGTACGGTTTTCTTTTTGCGGCTGCTTCCGCGCTCGCATTGTGCGCCTGCGCCAATGTCAGCACCGTGCCCGTTGCCGCTGCGCCCTCTGTAAATGCCGAGGCCGATGCATACGGCAGCTATCTCGCGGGCCGGCTCGCCGCCAGCCAGCACGACATGGCCGACGCGGCCAATCTCTTCCGGCAGAGCCTCGCGCACGATCCGGACAATCCGGATCTGGTCAGCCGCGCGCTGCTCTACACGGCAGGCGCGGGCAATGTGGACGAAGCGGCGACGCTGGCCGAAAAGGTCGTGACGACGACGCCGGACGACCGCGTCGCGCGGCTGGCACTGGCTGTGCGTGCCATCAAGCGTCACGATTTCAGCGCCGCGCGCGACCAGCTCGCGAAATCCGGCAAGGGCCCATTTACGGCGCTCACCCTTTCTCTGCTCGACGCGTGGTCGGCGCAGGGGCAGGGCAGGACGGATACGGCGCTGGCCTCGCTCAACGACGTCACCGCCGAAGGCGGCACTGCCGCGCTTTACACCTATCACCGCGCGCTCATTCTCGATGTCGCCGGCCGGAATGCCGAGGCGGATACCGCCTATCGGCAGGCGCTGAAGCTTGCGCCCGATAGTCCCCGCATGGTGGACGCCTATGGTCGTTTCCTCGAGCGCAATCGCCGCACGGAGGAGGCGCGCCAGTTTTACGCGAAGCTCGCCGGCAACAATGGCGTCGCGGCGGTCGTCGAGGCGGCCAACGCGCGGCTCGCGGCCGGGCGCATTCCGGATCGTCTGATTGCAAATGCGGAGCAGGGCGCGGCCGAATCGCTGTTCGGCATTGCTGCCTCGTTGAGCGACGATGCCAGCGCCGACGTGGCCATTCTGTATTTGCGCTTTGCGCTTTATCTGGAGCCGGATTTCGATCTCGCGAAAATCGTCCTCGCCGATCGCCAGGAGGCGCTCAAGAAGTACGCCGAGGCGATCGCCACCTATCGCAGCATTCCGCAGGAATCGCCTTATCGTTTTGCTGCCGCCGTGCAGATCGCGCTGGATGAAAGCCGGCTTGACCGGAAGGACGAGGCCATCGCGCAGCTCACCGCGCTGACCCGGGAACGGCCGAATGAGGTCTCCACCTGGACGGCCCTGGGCGATGCCTACAGGGCACGCGATAAATTCGTGGAAGCGGCAGACGCTTACGACAAAGCCGTCAAGCTCCTGCCTTCCGTGACAAAGAAGGACTGGCCGCTGTTTTACGCGCGCGGCGTCGCCGAGGAACGCTCGCACAACTGGCCGGCCGCGGAGCGCGACCTGCAGCAGGCGCTGCGTCTCAGTCCCGATCAGCCGGAAGTCCTGAACTATTTGGGCTACAGCTGGGTGGACCAGGGCCGCAACCTGCCGCAGGCGGTCGCCATGCTGGAGAAGGCTCGGGCGTTGGATCCCAACGACGGCTACATCGTCGACAGCGTGGGCTGGGCCTATTACCGCCTAGGCCGTTATCAGGAATCTGCCAAAGCGCTCGAGCAGGCGGTGCTTCTGGTGCCTGGCGATCCCACCATCAATGAGCATCTGGGCGATGCCTACTGGATGATCGGCCGCCGTCTCGATGCCCATTTCCAATGGGATCACGCGCTGGCATTCGGTCCAGACGAGAAGCAGAAAGCGGCGCTTCAGAAGAAGCTGCAATCCGGCCTCAGCGCCACCGCCCGCAACGGCTGACCGCGGCCAATCCGAGGAGCAGAGGGGCTCGCAATGCCCGCCTTGCCAGCGCTGTCATGCCCGGCGTGCGGCACGTCAATCCCCGGGGTTGAACCCCAGGGAAAGATCGCTGCCGCGCTCGGTTTCGAGGGGTGTCATCGCCGGTGTGAGCGGTGCGGCGTTGGTGTATCGAATGGCAGCGACCCGCAGACGGTCACCTTTATCTACCGAAATCCGCTCGACAATATTCCGGCGCCGTCCCGAGACGGTGCGTTAGAGACTTTGGGCAAGGCCCTCAATCTTCGAAATCGAAGCTCCAAGATCCAAAAATTCGGATTTTCCACATCCGAGGACGCAGTCACCTGGGTGGTCTTCACCTACCTCTTGAGCAGCGGCAGGCTCATGCAGGCACTGCAGGCGATCGGGCTACCGGCTTCTGCCGATCCCCAGTCGCGGCCAAGACTCCTTTTCTGGGGCGTTCCGGTACACGGCGAGGGGCAAAGCGCGGAGCTGCGCCGGAAGCTTGAGGAGATGTGTGTCAAACTCGGCGAAGACAGGCAGTCTTTTTCCGAGCCCGATGTCATCATTGGTGTGGGAAAAGACGAGCTGATGTTCATCGAGGTGAAGCATCGCAGCGGTCACGACACAAAGCCTCCGTCCTATCCTGGCTGGGACCGTTACCTGCCGGCAGATGCATCGCTTTGGGATGCTGAAGCGGTGCGGCAGTCTGGGCTGTACGAACTTGCCAGGAACTGGCGCCTGCTTCACGCACTCGAGGGAACCCGGCGCGCCACGCTGGTGAATCTGGGTCCGCGAAACCTGTTCGACGGACGGACGAATTCTTCGTTGGAGAGATTTGTGGCAGCGCTGCGAACAGGCGAACACGCGCGGTTCATCAAGGCAGTCTGGCCGGATTTGCTCCGGGATGTCGTGAAGGATGCGCCTGAGTGGTTCGTCCAATTCTGTGCGCTGCGAGGCCTGCTGGATGATGCTGCGCCATCGGGCCTGTGAGTCTCGTTTGTGTCGTGCCATGAAAGATGCCCTCTGGATTGAAAGGTGAGTTGAATGATCCGCGAGTTCGCGCCGGCCAAGGTCAACTTGTTTCTGCATGTCGGGCAGAAGCGGGCGGACGGCTATCACGAGATCGAGAGTCTTGTTGTGTTTGCCAGCGTTGGTGACGAGCTCACCCTCGAACAGGCCGATACGCTTTCGCTCGACATCGAAGGACCGTTTGCAGGGGCATTGAAGAGCGAGCCGGACAATCTGGTACTGCGGGCGGCGCGGCGCTTTGGCGAACTGGCGCAAATCGAACCGAACGCGCACATCGCGTTGACCAAAAATCTGCCGGTGGCATCCGGGATCGGCGGCGGCTCCAGCGACGCAGCGGCGACTTTGCGCGGCTTGTCGCGCCTCAACCGCGGGCGCACAAATCTCCAGGCGTTGTGGGACATTGCGCCGGAACTGGGATCGGACGTCCCGGTTTCCGTGCTGCCCGGCTGCTGGCTGATGAGCGGCCGTGGCGAGCGGTTTTCCAATGTCAACGATTTCCCGACCCTCGATGCGCTGCTCGTCAATTCCGGGGCGCCGATTTTCACCGCCGAGGTTTACGCCGCCTTGGGCGAGCGCACCGGAACAGGATCGGCAAAGCGCCCACCCCGCGTGACGCGAATCGCTGAGGTGGTGGACTATCTTCGTTCGACCGCCAACGACCTGGAACAGCCGGCGCGAAATCTTTGCCCGGTCATCGGGGAACAACTCGCGCTGCTGAAAGAATCGGGCGCGCTGCTGGCGCGCATGTCAGGCAGCGGCGCCACCTGCTTCGGGCTCTATCCCGATGCCGTCAGCGCGCAAATGGCGGCGGAAAAGATCGGGCGCGAGCATCCGAACTGGTGGCTGGCGCCCACAAGGCTCAACTTCGGCCGCCGCTGGGAAATTCAGTAGCCGCGGCTGGCGCAGAACTCGGCCACCCCGATCAGGGCTTCGGAAATCGGAGATGCGGGCAGGGATGCCACCGCCGCGATCGCTTCATCGGCGTGGTGCCGGGCCAGCGCCTGCGTTTCTTCGATGGCACGGCTTTCATCGACATATGAGATCGCCCGCTTGAGATCGCCCTCGTGCTGGGCGCCATCGCCGATCGTGCGGCGCCAAAATTCCCTGCTGCTCTCGTCGGCGCGTTCGTAGGCGACAATCACGGGAAGCGTGACCTTGGCCTCGCGGAAATCATCGCCGACAGATTTGCCCATCTGCACCTGGCGCCCGGAGTAGTCCAGCGCATCATCGATCAGCTGGAAAGCAATTCCCAGGTGGTGGCCGTAGGAACGCAGCGCGGCGATGCATTCCTCTTGCGCCGCCGCAATCATGGCGCCGGATTCGGCCGCCGCCGCGAACAGCGCGGCCGTCTTCGACGCGATCACCTGAAGATAATCGTCGCGCGTCGTGGCGAGGTTGTTCGCGGTGCGGAGCTGCAGCACCTCGCCTTCGGCAATCACCGCCGAGGCGTTGGCAAGGATATCCAGCACGTCCATGTCGCCGGCTTCCACCATCAGCTGGAAGGCACGGCTGAAAAGATAGTCCCCCACTAGCACGCTGGATTTGTTGCCCCACACGATATTGGCGGCGATCTTGCCGCGCCGGAGCGCGCTCACATCCACCACGTCGTCATGGAGGAGCGTAGCCGTGTGGATAAACTCGACCGCCGCGGCCAGTTTGGCGTGCGCGGTTCCGCGGTAACCACTCAGGCGCGCCGCAGCGATGGTCAGCAGGGGACGCAGCCGCTTGCCGCCCGAGTCCACCAGGTGGTGGGCAAGATCGGGGATGAGCGGCACGGCGCTGCCGAGCCGATCGTGGATCAGCCGATCCGCCGCGGCCATGTCTGGCGCCACGATGGCATAGAGCCAATCGATCGGGCTTTCGCGATCCAACGTTCGGGCTTCGGCGGTCTGCATGCGGCCTCTTCTTGCGGGCGCGCGGCCCCCTTGCGACATTAGTGGCGCAAACGATGGGGTCAAGAACAGGGCCGGCAGGTTCCCTGCGGCGTTCCGGCAACAGGTGTCCATGCGCGAAATCCTCAAGAGTAACAATGTGGTGGAGTTGAACTACGCCGAGGTGGTGCTGCGAGATGCAGGTATTGAGGTTGCGGTGCTGGACACGCACATGAGCGTCCTGGACGGCAGCATGGTCATCATTCCCCGGCGCCTGATGGTTCCCGATCAAGACGAGCTTCGCGCCCGCGCCATTCTGAAAGAGGCGCTCGCCTCGCCGGCCGAATGGACGTGAGCGAAACGACAGAGGACGGATTTCTCGGCGGTCGGCTGCGCGTGCGCCAGTTCGCGCGTGGGTTCCGCTCCGGGCTCGATACGGTAATACTGGCGGCGGCCGTTCCGGCGCGGAGCGACGATACAGTTCTGGAACTGGGCAGCGGGGCAGGGGTGGCAAGCTTGTGCCTCGCGGCGCGCGTGCCGGACTGCACGGTCGCCGGAGTGGAGATCGATGCCGATCTGGTTGTGCTGGCGAATAACAGCGCAGCGGCGAACGGCATATCCGAGCGCGTGCGTTTTGTGCAGGGCGATGTGCTGAACCTGCCGCGCGAGCTTCGCGCAGAGTTCGATCACGTGCTGTGCAATCCGCCGTTCCACAACCCAGAAGGCGAAGCCTCCCCGAATGTGCGCCGCGCGCTGGCGTTGCAGGATTCGGGAAAGCTGCAGGAATGGATCAGGACCGCCATGAAGCGGACCGCTTCGAACGGCACGTTCACGGTCATTGTCCGTGCTGACCGCCTCACTCAGGTGCTCGACGCTCTGCCCGATGATGGTGTGATTGTGTTTCCGCTCTGGCCGAAACGCGATCTGCCGGCAAAGCGCGTGCTCATCCAGTTGCGCTGCGGCAGCGGCGCGCGGTTCGCACTGCTGCCCGGCCTCGTGCTGCACGAATCCGACGGCCGCTACACGCGAGAAGCCGATGCGATACTGCGCGGGGAGGCGGCGCTTGAGATTGGAGAATCGCGCCGATAGGTTCCGGCCCGCGCGAACACCGGGCCGCACGTGGACAAGCCGCAGACGTTCCAGGACCTTATCCTCACGCTCCAGAATTTCTGGGCGCAGCAGGGCTGCCTGATTCTGCAGCCCTACGATGTGGAGATGGGCGCGGGCACCTTTCATCCCGCCACCACCTTGCGCTCACTCGGCCCGCGGCCATGGCGCGCGGCGTATGTGCAGCCCTCGCGGCGGCCGAAGGATGGGAGGTACGGCGAGAACCCCAACCGGCTGCAGCACTACTATCAGTTTCAGGTGATCCTGAAGCCCGCGCCTTCGAACGTGCAGGACATGTATCTCGACAGCGTGCGCGCCATCGGGCTCGATCCCAAGCTGCACGACATCCGCTTCGTGGAAGACGATTGGGAGAGCCCAACCTTGGGCGCCTGGGGGCTCGGCTGGGAAGTATGGTGCGACGGGATGGAGATCACCCAGTTCACCTATTTCCAGCAGGTGGGCGGCATCGATTGCGATCCGGTGTCCGCGGAAATCACCTACGGACTCGAGCGCCTCGCCATGTATGTGGAGGGCGTGGAGAACGTGTACGACCTTGCGTTCAACCGGCAGCCCGACGGGCGCATCGTTCGCTATGGCGAGGTGTTTCACCAGAACGAGATCGAGCAGTCGGCGTACAATTTCGAGCGCGCCGATACCGAGATTCTCTTCCAGCATTTCAGGGATGCCGAGAAGCAGTGCCAGGAGCTGCTCTCCGGCGCCAAGCTGGCGCTGCCGGCGTACGATCAGTGCATCAAGGCAAGCCACTGCTTCAATCTGCTGGACGCGCGCGGGGTGATTTCGGTGACGGAACGCGCCGCCTACATCGCGCGGGTGCGCGCGCTTGCCAAAGCCTGCTGCGAAGCCTGGCTTGAATCGCCGCAAGGCGCCGATGAGGCGAGGACCGCGTCATGACAGGCGCCGGGTCTTCGAGAATTTTGCGTTCTCCTTCCCCCCTTGTGGGGGAAGGTGTCGCGCACGAGCGCAGCGAGTGCTGCGACGGAAGGGGGGACGTTTTCGCGCGGGACACCCCCCTTCAGTCTGGCTGCGCTGCGCTGATCGCGCAGCTTGCCAGCCAGCTTCCCCCACAAGGGGGGAAGCGGAACGATAATTGGCAGGGCGGCCATGCCTGATCTGCTGCTTGAATTGTTCTCCGAAGAAATACCGGCTCGCATGCAGCTGCAGGCCGCAAAGGATCTGGAGCGGCTGGTGGTCGGCGCGCTGTCGGATCGCGGGCTGCTGTTCGAAGCCGCGAAATCTTTTGCGGGCCCGCGCCGGCTTACGCTCGCCATCGCCGGCTTGCCCGCCAAGCAGCCGGATGTCAGCGAAGAGTTGAGGGGCCCGAAGGTCGATGCGCCGCAAGCCGCCCTCGATGGATTCCTGCGCAAGACGGGGCTCAGCAAAGAGCAACTGAAGATCGAGAAAACGCCGAAGGGCGACGTGTACATCGGCGTG
>DATIEM010000182.1:0-6114 GCA_035455725.1 Rhizomicrobium sp.
CCCGAACGAACTTGCTTCGCGCGTTCGTTCGACCCTCCCTCAAGGGGAGGGTTGCATTCCCGCGCGCGTATGAATGCAGTTCGCTCATCCCACGCTTCCTTCCAGCGAGATGCCGACGAGCTTCTGGGCTTCGACGGCGAATTCCATCGGCAGCTGCTGCAGCACCTCACGGCAGAAGCCGTTGACGATCAGCGCCACCGCCTCCTCCTGCGGAATGCCGCGGCTCAGGCAATAGAACAGCTGATCCTCCGCGATCTTCGAGGTCGTCGCTTCGTGCTCGATGCGCGCGCTGCGGTTGCGGCTTTCGATGTAGGGCACGGTGTGCGCGCCGCACTTGCCGCCGATCAGCAGCGAGTCGCATTGCGTGTAGTTGCGGGCGTTGGCCGCGCGCGGATGCACGCTCACCAGCCCGCGATAGGTGTTCTGCGCCCGCCCCGCGCTGATGCCCTTGGAGATAATGCGCGACCGCGTGTTCTTCCCCAGATGGTGCATCTTGGTGCCGGTGTCCGCCTGCTGGAAATGATTGGCGATGGCGATGGAGTAGAACTCGCCCACGCTGTCGTCGCCGCGTAGCAAACAGGACGGGTATTTCCAGGTGATAGCCGAGCCGGTTTCCACCTGCGTCCACGAAATCTTCGAGCGCGGCCCCCTACAATCGCCGCGCTTGGTGACGAAATTGTAGATGCCGCCTTTGCCTTCCTCGTCGCCGGGATACCAGTTCTGCACCGTGGAGTATTTGATCTCCGCGCCTTCCAGCGCGACCAGCTCCACCACCGCAGCATGCAGCTGGTTCTCGTCGCGCTTGGGCGCGGTGCAGCCCTCGAGATAGCTGACGTACGCGCCTTCGTCGGCGATGATCAGCGTGCGCTCGAACTGGCCGGTGCCCTGCGCGTTGATGCGGAAATAGGTGGAAAGCTCCATCGGGCAGCGCACGCCCTTCGGCACGTAGACGAAGCTGCCGTCGGAAAACACCGCCGAGTTCAGGGTGGCGAAGAAATTGTCCGTCACCGGCACCACGGAGCCCAGATACTGTTTCACCAGCTCCGGATAATCCCGGATGGCTTCGGAAATCGGGCAGAAGATCACGCCCGCTTCGGAAAGCTTCGCCTTGAAGGTGGTGGCGACGGAAACGGAATCGAAGACCGCATCTACCGCCACGCCGGCCAGGAGCTTTTGCTCGGACAGGGGAATACCGAGCTTGTTGTAGGTTTCGATCAGCTTGGGATCGACGTCGTCCAGGCTCTTCGGCGCCTCGCCCGCGCCCTTCGGGGCCGCGTAGTAATAGGCGTTTTCGTAGTCGATCGGATCGTAGTGGATGCGGCCCCATTTGGGCTCATGCATCTGCCGCCAGCGGCGATAGGCGCCAAGGCGCCATTCCAGCATCCATTCCGGCTCGCTCTTCTTGGCCGAGATGAAGCGCACCGTGTCTTCGGAAAGGCCCTTGGGCGCGCGCTCCATTTCGATGTCGGTGACGAAGCCATACTTGTACTTCTCACCGAGGGCGGCGACCTGCTCGCGTGTTTCGACCGCTGCCATCACGCCGCCTTCCGCGCGGAGATTCGCGCGATGAGTTTTTCCAGCGACGCGATCGCGGCATCTGCATCGGCTTGCGTGGAATTCCAGCCGAGGCTGACGCGCAGGACGCAACGGGCAAGCTCATCGGAAACGCCCATCGCCTTCAGCACATGCGAGCGACCCACCTTGCCGGACGAGCACGCCGCGCCAGAGCTGACGCAGATGCCATCCAGGTCCAGCGCCATCAGCGCCGTTTCGGCGAGCAAGCCGGGAATGGCAAAGCAGGTGGTGTTCGGTGAACGCTCCGCATCTTTGGCGAAAACGATTGCGTCCAGATTGGCCAAGGCATTTTCGAAGTTGTCGCGAATGGCCGTGATGCGCGCGATCTCTTCCTCACGGTTCATCTGCAACGCGCGAACCGCAGCGCCGAAACCCGCAATGCCGCAGACGTTCTCCGTGCCGCCGCGGCGGCGCATTTCCTGAAAGCCGTTGAACAGCGGCACCAAGGGCGCGCCATCCTTGGCGACCAGCGCACCCACACCTTGCGGCCCACCGATTTTGTGCGCGGACAGCGACAGGCAATCCACATCCCACTCGCGGAAACGGATCGGGCAACAGCCGCTCGACACGGCATCCACATGAATCAGCGCATTCGTCTTTGCACGAATACATTTTGCCAGCGAAGCAATATCTTCCACCGCGCCGGTTTCGTTGTTCACGTAAATCAGACATACAAGCGCGCGGCCTTCGCCTGCGAGCTGTGCGCTGAATGTGTTTTGATCGATGCGGCCGTTGGCATCGACGGGAATTTCGCAAAGCTGCAATACGGACGTCGTTTCCGCGAGTGAGGCGGCCACGGCGCGGACGCTCTCGTGCGCTGTAGATTGTACGAACAACCGTGTGATCGGCTGACCCGCTTCCACCGCGCCGGCCATTGCGCCGCGCAGCGCCAGCGCGTTCGCTTCTGCGCCGCCGCTGGTGAAGATCACTTCGCCCGGCGAAGCACCCGCAAATTCCGCGACACGCTCGCGCGCCTCTTCGATCAGCTTGCACGCGGCGCGGCCCGCGGCATGCACCGACGAGGGATTGCCGCCGTTCTCCAGCGCGCGCAGCATCGTGGCCTTCGCTTCCGGCCGCAGCGGCGAGGTGGCGTTGTGGTCCAGGTAAATCATGCTGCCGGCCTGATCTCGCGCTCCACCGCGGGCCGGCAAGGCTGCGCGCGACCCAGCACACGCCGCTGCACCACATCGGCCAGCGAAATCGACGACAGGAACACATGGATCTGCTGCCCCAACTCTTCCCACAGATCGTGGGTGACGCAGCGGATGCTGGCGGTCATGCAGCCTTTGCTGCCCGGTAAGCACCGTGTCGCGCGGATGGGTTCGTCCACCGCGAGGATAATGTCCGCCACCCGCAGCTCGTCCGCCGGCCGGCTCAACCGGTAACCGCCGCCGGGCCCGCGCGCGCTCTTCACCAGCCCGTGCCGCCTGAGCTTCGCGAACAGCTGCTCCAGATAAGAGAGCGAAATTTCCTGCCGCCGGGCGATATCCGCCAGCGACACAGCGCGCGCGCCCTCCCCATGGCCGGCCAGGTCTGCCATGGCCATCACCGCGTAGCGTCCCTTGGTGCTCAGTCTCATCGCCAGAACTCCTCGCGGCCGGCCGCGCTTTTGCCTTGCCCAGAAGGCGCTCGCCTGTGCTAACAAGACCGCCGCACACCGCACCCGCAATATAATATCCTGAGCAGAATGGTCAATTATTCGCTATGAGAGAAACGCATACCGGCCGACCATTGTTGACTGTCAAAATAGGCTATTTGGCCGCAGGCGAAGCGCGCGAGAGCGCGTTCGCAAAGATCAGGGGCCGTCGCTAATGCCCGAGATCATCCTCCCCGGCCCGGCCGGCCGCATCGAGGTCCGTTATCAGCGGCAGAAGAATCCGCCCAACGCCCCTATGGCCCTGGTGCTGCACCCGCACCCGCAGTTCGGCGGCACCATGAACAATCCGCTGGTCTATGACCTGTTTCACATGTTCCACAAGCTCGGCTGCACCACGGTGCGCTTCAACTTCCGCGGTGTGGGCAGGAGCCAGGGCACCTTCGATTCCGGCGCCGGCGAGCTGTCCGATGCCGCCGCCGTGCTCGACTGGATGAACACGCTCTATCCCAACCCTTCCTTCGTGTGGGTGTGCGGCATTTCCTTCGGCGCCTGGATCGGAATGCAGCTGCTGATGCGCCGGCCCGAAATCACCGGCTTCATCTCCATCGCGCCGCCGGCCAGCATGTACGATTTCGCGTTCCTGGCGCCCTGCCCCACCTCCGGCCTCATCCTCGCCGGCACCAAGGATCAGGTGGTGCCGGAAGCCGACATGCAGAAGCTGGTGGACAAGCTGATGTCGCAGAAGGGCATCAAGATCACCTACCAGAAGATCGAAGGCGCCAACCACTTTTTCGACAAGCACGAGGAAGAGGTGCTGGAAGCGGTGCGCGAATACGCCCACCGCATGATGACCACGCCCAGGACAGGGCGGTAGATGGTTAAGACGCGATTTGTCGCGTGCAGTAAAAGGGGCTTCTTGAAGACCGGTTTTCGAATTGGCAAAGCGGCCTCTATCGCTGCGCTTACATCGTTGACCGCGCTCGGCTCCGCGAAATCTGCCGCGGATTTCGGGCGATTTCATGATGCTGATGCGTGTCTTAGTTCCGATGACACTAGCGACTTCATCCAAGCTTGCCTAAGGGCGATAAGTTCGAGGAAGCTGAACCGCACTCGCACCACATATGCGCTGAATAATCTTGCCATCGGATATGAGCACAAGGATGACTGGAATACCGCGCTGAAGGTGCTGACGACTGCCATACAGCTGGAAGACGACGGGTGGGTGCCCTTGCTGAACCGAAGCCAAGTCTATCTCCAACTGGGGGAAGCTGAGCTTGCACTCGCGGATATGAAGCACGCGACTGAACTGGCGTCCTGCGGCGGCGCATGCCTTCGCGCTTGCGGGCGGCTCTATCTCGAACAACAGAACTTCGTACGCGCGGGTGAGATTCTCACCCGGGCCGTTTTGCTAGATACCAAAGATGCGAGATCACTGCTTTTGCGATCCGTCGCAAAGCAACATTTGGCTGATGAGGCTGGGGCCGCTGCCGATCTTGCCTCGGCCAAGCAATTGGACCCCGCGGTGGCTAATTCAGCCTGGAGCAAAGATGACAAGGTGCAGCTTCGGTACCGCGAAACTGACTGGTAGCCATCGGCGCAAGGCCGACGCGAATCAAAAAAGGGATCTCTTCCCCGGCGAGCATCGGGCGCGGTAGCGCGCGATGCCGATGGCCCCAGTTCACCTCCCCCAATGCGGGGAGGTCGCCCGGCGAAGCCGGGCGGGTGGGGGGCGTCGCGGCAGCGAGGATGATTTCAACTACACCGTCTCGATTCTCGATCACATCGGAATTCCAAAAGCGAAGAACAAGATAACCGCGGGAGTTGAGGTAGGCTGTGCGCTGTCCGTCGTATTCGACGACAGCACAGTCCGCGTGTTGTGAGCCATGTCGTTCAACGACGATCTTCGAACGATGGCAGACGAAGTCCGGGAAGTAGTGACCGATAGGTGCTTGTCTGCGGAAGTGCATGCCAAGCGGCTTCAGCAATCGTAGCGCGTACCACAGGCGCCGTTCCGCGTCGGTCGCATTCTTCCTGAGCTTGCGAGCGCGCGCGATCCCCCCACCCGCCGACTATTCGCTAGCTTCGCTGCTCAGAGCCGGCGACCTCCCCGCGTTGGGGGAGGTGAACGGACGGCGATTGATTGGCGGAATTCGCATACCTCCACCGTGCTTCTTCGCGAACACCCTCACGCCAGCTCGCTCGCCGGGTCTCCTCCCTTGCTTCGTGGGGCAGGAATCAGTCGGCGAGCACTTGACTATTTTCCTGTTTGATCCTATTCTGTTCTGATGAAATTGGAAAGGGACTTTAGCGCCCTGGAGGCTCAACTGCGGGGGCAGGTGGCGCTGTTGGACGCATGTGTTGCCCGCATCGCGGCGGCTCGCGACCCGCAGCTGAAATCGGCCTGGATCAGTGCGGTTGTGCGCCTGATGAACGCCTCGGCCGCCACCGGCTCGGCGATGGCCGACATAAAATGGGCCCCGGCGTCCACCGCTTTCATGCTGCCCATCGGCTTGTGCCTGCCGCCCCTGCCGCGCTTGCCGGAGGAGGGGGAGGGACCCCCTGCCGAATTCTGCAAAACAACCTCAGCCGCAATTTCCAGACGGAACAGTGGCTTAAGGCTGGCAGGCCGCTTGCGGATCAAATCCAAAGGCGGGGCGCCCAAGGGAAACCGGAATGCGCAGAAATCCGGTGCCCACACCGCCGCTTTCCGGCAATTCCGCCGCGAGCTCGCCGCGTATGTCGGCGCGCTGAAAGCGCAACTGGCTGCCATCCGCGCTGCCCTGCCCCGGCCCAAAACCCGAATGATCTACGCCGTCGTCCGACCGGAGCGCTGCTATGTGCGCGTCCGCCGTTCAGGGCGCCCGGTGCAGCTTTCCGCCGCTCATCGGCTGGCGGACGCCGGTGGTGGTGGGCAGGCTGAGCGGCAGCCCCTTGATGGAGCG
>DATIEM010000183.1:0-8048 GCA_035455725.1 Rhizomicrobium sp.
GCAGCTGTTGCGAAATCTGCTCGCGCTCGGGCGCCACCGCATCGATAGCCGCGAAGGCGAGGCGGGTTAGGGGCATGGTTTGCGTATCCAGCGTTTCGCCTTGCCCTTGCCATTCTTCCGCTACCGCTTCCGCCAGCGGCAGATTGGGGAGCGATAGCAGCGCGCGCTTCGGCGTCTTTACCCCCTTGCCATCCAGCAAAACGGTGAAGCCGCCGTCCGGCGCTGTGGATGCAGCAGCGTCCTTATAAAATCGCTTCATCGCATGCGTGAAAATTTGCCCAGATTGCGCGCGGCTTCGTTGGCGGAAATAGCCGAGCGGCGCAACCGTGCCGGCACCTTCTCGCGCAAGCGGTCGGGCAGGCCATCGTGAGGCCCGAGTTTCGGCACCGGATGATCGGCCCAGTATGCCTTGCCAATCTCCTTGTTGTATTTCGGATGGAACGGATACCAATATTGATTGCAGAAGCGCGAGCGCTCGCCGCCGACGATGATCACGGCATCCTCGTCGCTGTTATTGAGAATGGCGTGGGTGATGCCGCTGCCGTTCCTCCAGCCGATCAAATCGCCTTCGGCCAGCGCGGTGATCCAGCCGTCGTTCCAGGCATCCACGGTTCCGGAAACGACATAGACAAATTCACTCTCATCGCGTTCGGCATGCGGCCAGCTGGTGCGGCGGCCGGGCTTCAGAACCTGCACGCGCATGGCGATGCGGGAGAAGCGCGCGCGATCGGCAAATCGCGCGCTCAGCGTCTGGTCTTCGTCGCTATTGGGATAGCGGCCAGCCTTCTTCTCCAGAAGATCGCGCCAGTGCGCCACGAACTTCGGCGGATAGCGCCTGCGCCCCGCCAGCGAGCCGGGCTTGCCATTGTTGGGGCCCAGCATGCGCAGCGGCGCGTCTTCCCACAGCATGCCGGATTTCGCTAGCTGCTCTTTCAGCTGCGGCTCCAGCGGATGCACCGCGCGCGAGTTCCGCCGGAAGGCTTCGGTGAACACGAACACCCGCGCGTCCGCGTCGGAGTTGTTGATCAGCGAGTGGACAATGCCGGTGCGGGCGTTCAGCGCCACGCCTTGGCCTTCCTTCAGGCGATGCAGGTAACCGCCGGCCCACAAATCCGGCGCGCCTTCCAGCACGAAGGCAAAAATCTCCAGATCGTCCATGGCGATCGGCGGATAGGCGCGCCGGCCGGGCGGAATGCGCAAATGCGCCACGCGGAAGTGATGGATGCCGGCCGCCGTCGCGAGTTCCGATGCAAAGCCAAAATCCTCGGGCGAGCCCAGGGGCGCGGCGGGCGCTTCGATCTCGCGCCAGTTCCGGATGAAGGAGGGTTTCGGCGGCTGCTTCATTTCGGTCGCTTCGGAAAGGGGTCGCGGGCCTCGCTTTCGGCAAATCCTAGAAGCTTCCATGCCTTCTGCATATGCGGCGGAAGCGGAGCGATCGCGCGCAAGCGGCCGCCATCGGGATGCGCGATATCGATGGAGCGGGCATGCAGGTGCAGCCGGTTGTCGATGTCTCCCGCGGGCTGCGCGGCCGCGCCGCCATATTTGAAATCCCCCACGATGGGCGTGCCGAGGCTCGCCAGATGCACGCGGATCTGGTGTGTGCGGCCGGTGACCGGCTTGGCCGCCACCCAGGCGTATTCCGCGCCCGCATGGTCGATCACCACATAGTCCGTGATGGCAGGTTTGGAGTCCTCCGCATCACGTTCGACGCCCACCATCTTCTCGTTGCCGCGCCCGCCTTCTTTGGCAAGCGCAATTTTGATCGTGCCGACGCGCTTCTTCGGAACGCCGCGAACCAGTGCCCAATAGATCTTCTGCGCATCGCGCCGCCGCAGCGACTCCGAAAGCGCCGCCGCCGCGGGGACCGTGCGCGCCACCACCAGCACGCCGGAGGTGTCGCGGTCGAGCCGGTGCACCAGCCGCGGCTTTTGCTTCTTGCCGAACTTGAGATGCTCCAGCAGCCCATCGACATGCCTGGTGATGCCACTGCCGCCCTGGGTGGCGAGCCCCGGCGGCTTGTTGAGCACGAGGACCGAAGCATCCTTATGGATGACCAGCGCCTCCGCATCCTTCTTCTCGCGATCTGTTGATGGTTTGTGAGTTGTGGATGCTTTTGTGGGCAATGCACTGTTGCCGGCGCTTTGGGCCTGCAGTTGTGGCGGCAGCCGTAGCACCTGGCCTGTGGACAGCCTGTCGCTCGCCTTGGCGCGTTTGCGGTCCACCCGCACCTGTCCGGTGCGCAGCAGTTTCTCCAGCACGCCATGCGCAAGAGTGGGATAGTGCCGCTTGAACCAGCGGTCCACCCGGACGTCATTGTCGTCCACTTCCACAGCGACATTCTCTGCCATCAGATCACGCGCACGATCCAGAGGCCGGCGAACAGCGCCGCGATGGACAGAATGGCGGAGCCGATCACGTAGGCCGCCGCGCTGGCGTAAGCGCCGCGCTCGATCAGGAGCACGCTGTCGAGCGAAAAGGTGGAGAACGTGGTGTAGCCACCCAGCACCCCGACCGTGAGGAATGCGCGCAGCTCAGGCGAGATGCTGAGCTTCAGTGCGGAAAGTTCGACGAGAATGCCCATCAAGAACCCGCCGGATATGTTCACGACGAAAATGCCCCAAGGAAATCCCGGCCATGCTGCGGACTGAATGAGCCCCGCAACGACATAGCGGACGAGCGAGCCGATTGCGCCTCCGAGCGCCACGGCTATCAGAATGGAAAGCGGCATATCCCGCGCGCTATAGCCCGCGCCCATCGAGAGGAAAAGCAGGGTCTATTCCGCCGCTGCCCCCACTTCGCGGGCCTGATCGAGGTTGACGGACACCAACTGGCTCACGCCGCGCTCGGCCATGGTCACGCCGAACAGCCGGTGCATGCGGCTCATGGTGAGTGCGTGGTGGGTGATGACGAGGAACCTGGTCTCGGTCCGTCGCGTCATCTCATCGAGCATATTGCAGAAGCGCTCGACATTGGCGTCGTCGAGCGGCGCATCCACTTCGTCGAGCACGCAAACCGGCGCCGGGTTGACCAGGAACACCGCAAAGATCAGCGCCAGGGCGGTCAGCGCCTGCTCACCCCCCGAGAGCAGCGAAAGAGATTGCAGCCGCTTGCCGGGCGGGCGCGCATAAATCTCCAGCCCCGCTTCCAGCGGATCTTCCGATTCGGTAAAGGTCAGGTTCGCCTCGCCGCCTTCGAACAGTTTGGCGAATAGCGACCGGAAATTCGCGTTCACCTGCTCGAAGGACTGCAGCAGTCGCTCGCGTCCCTCGCGGTTGAGGCTCTGGATGCCGCGCCGCAGACGCTCGATGGCGCCTTCGAGGTCTGCACGATCGGCGGTGAGGCTGGTGAGCCGCTCTTCCTGCTCCCGTGCTTCCTCTTCGGCACGCAAATTGACGCCGCCCAGCTGCTCGCGCTCGCGCTTGAGTTTTTCTACCCGCTGGTCGGCGTAGTCGAGGGTGGGGAGCTCCTGATGCTCCCGCAAATCGGCAAGTTCGCGCAGCGTATCCGGCGCGGCGTCAAGTTCGTCGCGAATGCGGCCGCGCAGTTCTTCCAGCCGCGCCGCTGCCGCTTCCGCCAGAGCTTCCGAGCGGGCGCGGGCTTCGCGCGCCTCAGCCAGTGCGGCTTCGGCGAGCTTTACCGCCTTGTCCGCTTCGGCGAGTTCCGCCTCGGCGCGGGCGCGCGCATCGGCAGCGTCATTGCGCGCGGCTTCCGCGGCGGCGAGGGAGTCGAGCAGGGCACTGCGCTTCTCGGCGATCTCGGCCGGCCGGGTTTCCGCAAGCCCCAGTTCCGTGCGCAGGCTATCCTGCCGGCGCGCATGTTCGGCGATCTGCGCGGCTGCGCTCCGCCGGCGAGAATCCCAGCGCTCGCGTTCCTGCATGATCGCGGCGAGTCTTTCATCGCGCGCTTGGGCTTCCCGCGCCATGGATTCCAGTTCCGCGCGCGCGCCGCTGTCGGCAGCCCGGGCCTCGGCGGTTCGCGCGCGTGCTGCTGTCACGGCTTCGTGGATGGCGATGCCATCGCCCAACAGCGCCAGCGATTCCAGCGCGTGGCGTTCGGATTCGACCGCCGCCTCGTGCGTCTGGGTCAGACGCCGGATTTCCGCCTCCAGCGAAGCGAGCTGCGAGGCGCGCTCCGCGGCAGCGCGGACCGCTTTGGCGGCTTCGGCCTGCGCGTCCGCCAATGCGGCGTTGGCCGATTGATAGGCGGTTTCCGATTCACGGGCTTTATCCCGCGCGGCAATCAAATCGGTTTTGGCGGCGGTGTACGCTTCGAACAGACTGGCGCGCTGCGTTTTCGCTTCTGCTATCTCGCCTTCCAGCACAGAGAGACGATTGCGCTGTTCCAGCCGAACAGCGGCGGCGGAGCGCGCCTCGGCGGAGGCGGTGTAGCCGTCCCAGCGCCACAAATCGCCGCGGGCCGACACCAGACGCTGTCCCGGCTGCAGTTGCGACTGCAGCGCCGCGCCCTGGTCGGGAAACACCACGCCGGTCATGGCGAGCCGGCGACCCAGCGCGCCCGGAGCATGCACGAAGGTGGTCAGGGGCTGGACACCGTCCGGCAGTGGCCCCGCTTCCAGTTCCCCCAGGTCGCGCCAGTGGTGCGGCGCGGCCTCGTCGATCGGAGCGTCGGCATCGTCCCCCAGCGCCGCGGCGAACGCCGCTTCATAGCCGCCCTGCACGGCGACGGCATCGATGACGGGCGGCCAAAGATCCTGGGCGGGCTGCAGGAGGCGGGCGAGGGCGGCGGCTTCGGCCGAAAGCTTCTGAACCTGCCGCTCGACCTCCTCCAGCGGCTCGCGCGCAGCGGCTTCTTCTGTCTCATGGATTTGCAGGTCCGCGCGCGCCGCGTTCAGCGACTGTCGCGCCGTTTCGGCCTGTGCCGCGGCTTCCTCCGCTGTCTGCTCTGCCGACAGAACGTCCGCCGCCTTTGCAGCTTCCGCAAGCGCGCCATCGAGCGTCTGCCGCGCCTCTTGCAGCTGCTGGGCTGTGCTGTGGACGAGCGCTGCGGCAATGTCGCGCGTGCGCTCGTGGCCGTTTTTCTGCGCATTCCATTCGGCAAGTTCAGCGGTCGAGCGATCGAGCGCGCGCTCTTTTTCCGCGCGCGCCTGGGCCAGTTCCACGGCCTGCCGCTCGGCTGCGGCGAGTTTGACTTCCGCGTCGGCCGAGGCGGCCTCAAGCGTGCCGGCTTCTTCGCCGAGTCGGGTCAGCGCGGCGGTTGCGTCCGTATCGAGGGCGTGTTCTCGGGCGAGATCCTGTTCGGTCTGCGCGATGCGCTGGCGCAGGCGCTGCGCCTCTTCGCGGGCGCGGCTCTCTTCCGCTTCGAGCGCCTCGCGGGCAAGCACCAGCCGGTGCAGCGCGGCGGAGCGTTCGGATTCGGCCTGGCGCAATGGCGGCAGGGCAGTGGCGGCCTCTGCTTGTCGTGCACTCGCCTGCGACGCCAAGGTGGCGCGGTCCGCAACCGCCGCGGTTCCGGTGTGGAAAGCTGCCTGCGCTTCGAGCAGCTGGGTTTCCGCAGCGCGCCAGCGCAAATAAAGGGAGAGCGCTTCGGCCTTGCGGATAACACCCGAAAGATTGCGGTAGCGCGACGCCTGCCGCGCCTGCCGCCGGAGGTTCTGCAGGGAAGACTCCACTTCGCGGATGACGTCGTCCAGCCGCGCCATATTGCCTTCGGCCGCTTTGAGACGGAGCTCCGCTTCATGGCGGCGCTGATGCAATCCGCCAATCCCTGCCGCTTCTTCCAGGATCGCGCGGCGGGCGAGCGGCTTCTGGCTGATCAGCTGGCCGATCTGGCCCTGGCGCACGAACGCTGTCGAGCCCGCCCCCGAAGAGGCGTCGGCGAAGAAGATCTGCACGTCCCGCTGGCGGACATCGCGGCCGTTGATGCGGTAGACCGAACCGGCTTCCCGCTCGATGCGGCGGGAGACTTCGATGGCATCGTAATCGTTGTAGGCGGCGGGGGCGCTGCGGTCGGCGTTGTCGATGAAGAGAATGACTTCCGCCATGTTGCGGGCCGGGCGACCCGCGCTGCCGGCGAAGATCACATCGTCCATCTCGCCGCCGCGGATCGAGGTTGGGCGGGTCTCGCCCATCACCCAGCGCAGCGCGTCGAAGAGATTGGATTTGCCGCAGCCGTTCGGCCCGACGATGGCGGTGAGCCCAGGCTCGACAAACAGTTCGGTCGGCTCGACGAAGGACTTAAAGCCCGAAAGCCGGAGCCGCGTAAACTTCACCCGAAAAGCGCCTCGACGCGTGCGACTAGGCGCTGTGCTTCTTCAGCTTGGAATCCAGCGAATCCTTCATGTCCTGGTAATTGGCCCAAACTGAGCGGACCTCGCCGTTGACGATAAAGGTCGGCGTGCCGTTGACGCCGAACTTGCTGGTGGCATCCTGCCCCACCTGAACGATGCGCTTCTGCTCCGCCTGATTTCCGATGCATGTATCGACCTGCTGTGCGCTGAGTCCGGCGATTCGGCCCATCTGCACAAGGCCGGCGTGGACGTCCTGCACACCATTTTCCGGATCCCATTTGGGCTGATTCCGGAAGAGCAGGTCAATGAACTGGAAATAGTTATTCGCAGGGAGACAACGGGCGATGGCTTCCGCCGCCACATCGGCCGATTGCAGCGGGAACACCCGGAAAACATAGAACACCTTGCCGGTGTCGATGTAGTTGGATTTCAGTTGTGGAAAGAGCGTTTCGTTGAAGTGGGCGCAATGCGGGCAAACGGGCGCGGCATATTCCACGATCTGAATGGGCGCCTTTGGATTGCCGAGACTCCGGTCGAACCTGGTGATCGCGACTTTGCCGTTGCCGGTCCCGTCAGCGGCGTTCGCATCCTCGCCCTGACCGCCGCCGTAGAGGACGAAATAGGCTGCGACCAGAACGGCCACAATCGCGACACCGACGATGGCATAGACCCACTGCTTGCTTTTCACCGAACGCTCCCGCAATCGACCGGAGGCTTGTGGCAGAGGCGGGCGATCCATTCAATCGGGATGGGGCCGGAGAGCACGCCGTCGCGCCAATTTGAGAAGGGCTTGGTGAACGGGTTCCGGCCCGGCAAAGCCGAGGGCCGGGTCGGCTGCCGGGACAGAATCCGGCATGGGGCGCCGCGGGCGCGGCCCGGGCCGGCGGGGCAGCGGGCCCTCCACAAAGCGCAGCCGGCCAATAGCAGGGCGACCCAGAAATGTGTTGATGCGCTCGCACAAAGCCCGGCTTTCATGATGCAGGAAAACCGCCGCCCCCGGTTCGGTTTTCAGGGTCAGCACGCCCCCGTTCGGGCCTTCGCTCAATTTCACAGGTTGGCAGACCTGCGCCACCTGGGCTCCTGCGATCTCCCGCCAGCGAAGCACCAGGGTGGGATCGCGGAACCCCGCCCGGGCGAAGATGTCGGCCGTCAGCGGCGCCGTCCCCCGCGCAACCGGTTCCGTGCGATTGCGCCGGGCAGATGGCTGTTCCGGCTCTCTGCCTCTTGTGGCGGCCATAGCGTAAATCTGCTGCAATGAGCGCGGCGCAGCAATGCCCTTCCCACATCAGCCCGGCCGCTTCAGCACTGCTCGGCTGGTACGATGTGCATCGCCGGGTGCTGCCGTGGCGCGCGCCGGTCGGAGCGCGACCCGATCCGTATCGCGTCTGGCTCAGCGAAATCATGCTGCAGCAGACGACGGTGCAGGCGGTCGGGAAATACTACCGCGCCTTTCTGGACCGCTGGCCGACCGTGCAGGCGCTCGCAACGGCCCCGCTTGACGATGTGCTCGCTGCCTGGGCGGGGCTTGGCTATTACGCTCGGGCCCGCAATCTGCATCGCGCCGCGCAGGTCGTTGTGGATGAATTCGGCGGTGACTTTCCCGCAAGTTTCGAGCAGCTGAAGAACATTCCCGGCGTGGGCGATTACACCGCGGGCGCGATCGCCGCGATTGCCTTCGATCTGCCGTACCTGGCGATGGATGCAAATGCCGAGCGGGTGCTGGCGCGGCTGTTCGCGGTCGAGGAGAAGCTGCCGAAAGCAAAGCCGCTGCTGCGCCAGGTTGGCCAGTCATTGGTGCCGC
>DATIEM010000184.1:0-7918 GCA_035455725.1 Rhizomicrobium sp.
TCCCCCACAACGGGGGGAAGGTGATCGCGGTTTTGAGGCCATGCTACGGGCATTCATTCCAGTAGGCGCATGCTACAAGAATGAAAGCGACTGGCCCGAGCACCAACAGAAGAAACCCGACAACCGCAACAGTGGCGGTTACTGTACCGAGTTTCTGAGCCGCGTTCGGCATTACGGCGCCAGTGCCTGATCCAAATCGGCGATGATGTCCTCGACGGTTTCGATGCCGATGGAGAGCCGCACCACATCGTCGCCCGCGCCGGCCATCGCGCGCTGCTCGGGTTCCAATTGGCGGTGCGTGGTGGAGGCGGGGTGAATGATGAGGCTCCGCACGTCGCCCACATTGGCAAGATGGCTGAACAGCGTCACGGAATTCACCAAATTCACGCCGGCGTCGTAGCCGCCCTTCAAACCGAACGTGAACACCGCACCGGCGCCCTTGGGGGAATATCTGCGGGCGACGGCATAGCAGGGATCGTCCTCCAGACCGGCATAGTTCACCCACGCCACCTTGGGATTCCGCTTGAGCCAGCGCGCAACGCTGAGCGCGTTGTCGCAATGGCGCTGCATGCGCAAGGGAAGCGTCTCGATTCCCTGCAGCACCAGAAACGCATTCATCGGCGCGAGCGCCGGCCCCAGATCGCGCAAGCCCAGCACGCGGCAGGCGATTGCGTACGACAGATCACCGAACGTCTCCCACAGCCGCATGCCGCCATAGGACGAGCAGGGCTCCGACAGCGACGGAAACTTGCCGCCGCCCCAGTTGAACCTGCCGCTGTCCACGATCAGGCCGCAGATCGAATTGCCGTGGCCGCCGAGAAACTTCGTGCCGGAATGCACCACAATATCGGCGCCCCATTCGAAGGGCCGAATGAGGTATGGCGTGGCAAACGTGTTGTCCACAATCAGAGGCACGCCGGCGGAATGCGCGATGGTGGCGATCGCTTCGATATCGGTGACCATGCCGCCAGGATTGGCGATGCTTTCAATGAACACCGCGCGCGTTTTGTCCGACAGGGCCGCGCGAAAACCTTCCGGGTCGCGGCCGTCCGCCCATTTCACATGCCAGTCGAATTTACCGAATCCCTGGGACAGCTGGTTGACCGAGCCGCCGTAGAGTTGGCGCGCGGCAACGATCTCCATCCCCGGCTGCATCAGTGTGTGAAACGCGATGAGCTGCGCAGCATGGCCGGAGGCCACGGCCAGCCCTGAGCGGCCGCCCTCCAGCGCCGCGATGCGCTCCTCCAGCACCGCGTTGGTCGGGTTCATGATGCGGGAATAGATGTTGCCGAAGACCTGCAGGTTGAAGAGCGCCGCAGCGTGATCCGCGTCCTCGAACACGAAGGAGGTGGTCTGGTAGATCGGCGTGGCACGCGCGCCGGTGGCGGGATCGGGCTGCGCGCCCGCATGCACCGCCAGGGTGTCGAAACCGTAGTCAGCCATGCCCGTCTCCGAAAAGGATCGGAGCGGTTCTAGCTGCTTCCGTGACGTTCAATCCAGATCGAGACGGATCAATAGGAGGGTTGGGGCTGCTGCTGCGCTTTTGCCGCCGCCGCCGCCTTTTCCTGTTGTTCCTTCTTGTGCGCCAGGTGATGGCCGACAATGCAGCCGCCGATCGCGCCCAGGATTGCATGGTGATGGGCATAATGTCCCGCAATGCCGCCAACAACTGCGCCCTTGAGGCACCCTTTTGCTTCCGCCGCGGTATTGCCCACGAACATCAGGACGCTGGCGGTGGCAAGGATGGTTGCAAGATTTTTCATTGTCTTCTCCCGTCTCGTGGCGCAACAACCCGCGAGAGAGATAGGCGTTCCGTGCGCGCGTTGAAGGGCGTCAGGTGCGTTTTTAGCGATCCGCCCTTGCCGA
This sequence comes from Rhizomicrobium sp., assembly GCA_035455725.1. GTDB lineage: Bacteria > Pseudomonadota > Alphaproteobacteria > Micropepsales > Micropepsaceae > Rhizomicrobium. The sequence continues at coordinate 1,867 of DATIEM010000184.1, forward strand.
ACAGCAGGGGCTTTCGGTTGTCGATCACTTTCCTGTTCACGCCCATCCAGCCGATCTCGCCGGAGAAGCGGCCGTATTCGATCTTCGGACAGCGATCCATGATGACGGTGAGGCCGGCCGTACGCGCCATCTCCGCCGCTTCCTCGTTGATAACGCCCAGCTGCATCCAGATCGTTTTGATGCCCAGGCGATCCTTTTCTTCCAGCGCCTCTTTCACGATTGCGGGCGCTGCTTCGGAGGCGCGGAAGATGTCCACCATGTCCACCGGCGCGGGCACATCTTTCAGCGAGGCATAGACGCGCTGCCCGAGAACTTCCTTGCCGGCGAGCCCGGGGTTCACGGGGTGAATGATGTAGCCCTTCGCCAGCAGGTACATCATCGCGAAGAAGGAGGGCCGCATCTCGTTGCCGCTCGCGCCCACCATGGCAATCACCTTGGTGGATCTTAGCACGGATTTGACGAGGTCATCGGAGTACGTCGGCATCTACTCTGGCCAGCGGGGTTCGCGCTTTTCCAGGAAGGCGCAGATGCCTTCGGCGGACTCGGCATGAAGCATGTTTTCGGTCATCACGCGCGAGGCGTAATCGTAGGCTTCCGAGAGCGGCATTTCGAGCTGGTGGTAGAAAGCTTCCTTGCCGATTTTCACAGTCGCTCGCGGCTTGGAGGCAACCTGTTCCGCCAGCTGCATGGTTTCGGTTTCGAGCTGGTCGGCAGGAACGACGCGGTTCACCAAGCCAAGGTCGCGCGCGTGGTCTGCGGAAATCATTTCGCCCGTCAAGAGCATCTCCATCGCGTGTTTGCGGGAGACATTGCGGGACAGAGCCACCATCGGCGTGGAACAGAACAGGCCGATATCGACGCCCGGGGTGGCGAAGCGCGCGGTGTGCGAGGCCACCGCAAGATCGCAGCTGGCCACCAGCTGGCACCCGGCCGCCGTCGCGATCCCCTGCACCTGCGCAATCACCGGCTTGCGATGCCGCACGATCGCCTGCATCAGCGTCGAGCATTGCGCGAAAATGGCCGCGAAAGCCGCGCGCCCGCCATCCGGTTCGTCGCGCAGCGCGGTCATTTCCTTGAGATCGTGTCCGGAACAAAAGGCTGGTCCTTCCGCCGCGAGCACGACGACTCTGGAATTGTCGGCGGCCGCGGTTTCCAGCGTCTTCCGAAGCGCGCCCATCATGGCGGTGCTGAGCGCGTTGCGCGCCGCCGGGCGAGTCATCGTCAGGCGCAGCACAGCGCCCACGCTCTCTGCTCGGACCAGATCGCCGGAAACGGAAACGTTCATTGCGCTGTTATAGAATCCTTCGCGCCGCCCGTCATCGTACGAGCGGCGATTCTCGCGATTGCCACTCGGAACAGGCAATTGGGCTTGGCGTTATCAGCGCACCATCCGCCTCAAGGAGATACTCATGCCAACCGCAAGCGGTCACACGAAAGCAATCCTCGCCTCCAAGGTGCAGGGCACGCCCGTCTACAACTCGGCCGGCGACAAGATCGGCACCGTTGAGGATGTGGTTCTCGACAAGAAATCCGATCATATCATGTACGCCGCCCTTGGCTTCGGCGGCATGCTCGGTATCGGCGAAAAATACGCCCCGGTTCCATGGTCGATGCTCGACTATCAGCCCGACAAGGGTGGCTACGTGGTCCCGATGTCCGAGGACATGATCAAGAAGGCGCCAGTCTACGACCTCGACGACCTGACCAAAGACGACGGACAGATCCGGCAAGCTTCGTACACCTATTACAACGTTCCCCGCGACTGGTAACGGCGCGGGCCATTGGGCGCGGCGAGCGAGGGATCGTGGCCGCGCCCTTACTTCTTCCAGAGATGAGGTATCCTAATACCTCATAGTGGAAATCGACATTTTTTCAGGGTTTCCGCTCATTCAGCTTGACCGGTTAAAGCGCAAGCCTTAAACCGCCGCGCTTTGATTGGGCGGCCTCCCGCCCGGGAGACCGTCATGAAAACCTACTCGGCCAAAGTTTCCGAGATCGAGAAAAACTGGGTGCTGATCGATGCCGAGGGCCTCGTGGTCGGCCGGCTCGCCGCTCTCATTGCGGTGCGGCTGCGCGGCAAGCACAAGCCCACCTACACGCCCCACATGGATTGCGGCGATAACGTCATCGTCATCAATGCCGCCAAGGCCCTGTTCACCGGCAACAAGCTGAAGGACAAGGTCTACCACTGGCATACCGGGTATATCGGCGGCATCAAGGATCGCACCGCCGGAGCGATCATCAGCGGCAAGCATCCCGAGCGGGTGATGGAGAAGGCCGTCGAGCGGATGCTCCCCCGCGGACCTCTGGGGCGCCGTCAGCTTGCCAACCTCCGTGTCTACGCCGGCGCTGAGCATCCCCATGACGCCCAGCAGCCCCAGGCGCTGGATATGAGCGCGCTCAATGCCAAGAACGCCAACTATCGCACCAAAGCAAAGGCAGCCTGATCATGTCTGACGTGAAGAGCTTCGGGGACCTCAAATCAACCCTGATCAAGGCGAAGCCGCAGGCCAGCGAAACCGAGCAGCCCAAGGCCAACCGCGATAGCAAGGGCCGCGCCTACGCCACGGGACGCCGCAAGGACGCCGTTGCCCGCGTCTGGATCAAGCCAGGCCTCGGGCGGGTCACGGTGAACGGGAAGGACGAGAAAATTTATTTCGCCCGCCCGGTGCTGCGCATGATCCTGCGCCAGCCGCTGGTCGCCACGAACCGCGACGGCCAGTTCGACGTGGTGGTGTCGGTTTCCGGCGGCGGGTTATCTGGACAGGCTGGCGCGGTGCGGCATGGCATCAGCCGGGCGCTGGTCGCTTTTGAGCCTGCGCTGCGTCCGGTGCTGAAGCCGGGCGGGTTCCTGACCCGCGATCCGCGCGTGGTAGAGCGCAAGAAATACGGACATCCGAAGGCCCGCCGCAGCTTCCAGTTCTCCAAGCGCTAGGTTCACCTCCGCTGTGCTGGGGCGCGGGCCGGTTCGGAACCTGCCTGCGCGCGCCTGCGTTGCCCTCTCGCATCCACGAAAGAGGCCACGCCATGAGTCTGACCGGCTCGCTCAGAACCACCAAGCGGAAAATGGAGAATGCCCTGACGCCGGCGACCTACGCCGAAGGCGACATGGATATTCTCACCAAGCTCAAAAAGGAACATCGCGAAGTTCAGCTGCTATTGACGGAGCTCGTGAACAGCGAAACCGCGTCTGAGCGCAAATCCCTGTTACGGCAGATCAAGCAGGCGTTGGTGCCGCACTCCCGCGCGGAGGAGAAGGTCGTCTACGACGCGGTTCGCGCGCTGAAAGACAGGGATGCCCGACAGGATGGAGAAGAGGGGTATCTGGAACACGGCCTAGCCGACAGAATGCTCGCCACCCTGGGCAAGAGCAGCGCCGCCTCGGTCGAATTTGCCGCCGCTGCCAAGGTGCTTCGGGAACTGCTCAACCATCACATCCGCGAGGAAGAGAGCAACATCTGGTCGGATGTGAAGGACAATTTTTCCGACGACGAGCGCGAGCAGATGAACCGCGACTTCGAAGCCGCGAAGAAGAAAGTCAAAATTCCCGCGTAGCGCGGTAGACATCGAAAGGGCGCCCGAGGGCGCCCTTTCTGCTACTTTGAGATCACGCTGCCGCTGGGCCAGGATTGAAGACCGGCGGTGGCGGTCCGTACTGATTCGCCTCCGGCTGGCCGGGCTGCGCGCAGAAATAGATGATCGCAATCGTGATCACGAGATAGACGAGTGTGATCAGCCAGCCGATCGTAAAGAAGAAATAGAGGAAGGCGAGGGCGCCAAGGGGGCCGCTCAGCGCTGTGAGCAGCGCGATCACCCAGTAGATCGCGGCGATGATCACCCACACCCAGACGATCTGGCCGTTTCGCCCTGTATCCTGAACTCGGCGCGCGGCCAGTCCCGCCGTCGGCAGCAGCAGGGCAAGACCAAGAATTGACCCGAGCAGGCGCATCCCGATAACGCTGTCGATAATGGCCGCGACGATGCCGAGCCCGACGCATACCAGGATGAAATACCAGAACTGCGCCCGTCCGACGCGGCCCGCGAAGTCGGCATAATGGTTCTGGACGGTGTCCATGAAATTCTGCCAGAGCCGGTTGAAATCCATTTTTCTCTCCTCGCCTGCGCCGAACGACTCGGCACCCCTGTTGCGGATCAGCTAAAAACCCCAGCCGGAGTCTGTCAATTATGTGTCAGGTCGATTGCAGGGAATAAATCGGAAGAGCATGACGGCCACGGTTTTCATCGACGGCGCCGCGGGGACGACCGGGCTCGAAATCCGCGAGCGCCTGGACGACCGCGATGACGTCTCGCTCCTGCAACTTACGGAGGCCGAGCGGAAGGACGTGCGCGCTCGCCGCGAGGCGCTGAACGCGGCCGATCTGGCCATTCTCTGCCTGCCCGACGATGCGGCGCGCGCTGCGATTGCGATGGTCGAAAATGCGGCGGTGCGGGTGATCGATGCTTCTACCGCGCATCGTACCGCTCCGGATTGGGTGTTCGGCTTCCCGGAACTGGAGCCGGGGCAGCGCGCGCGCATCGCGGCCGCCAAACGGGTGAGCAACCCCGGTTGCTATTCAACCGGCTTTCTCGCGTTGGTGCGTCCGCTGGTGCGCGCGGGCCTGATCCCAGCGGACTTCCCGCTCAGCGTGAACGCTGTCTCCGGCTACTCCGGTGGCGGCAGGTCGATGATCGAGGAATTCGAAGCGCGGGAGTCGCCGCGGTATGTGGAGACGGTGGTGCGCACCTATGCAATCACCCTTGCGCACAAGCATGTGCCCGAGATGCAGAAGCATGCCGGCCTCGCGCACCCGCCGGTATTCGCGCCGTCGGTGGGGCGGTTCTATCGCGGCATGATCGTGGAAGTGCCCTTGCAGCTTTGGGCATTGCCGGAAAAACCCAAGGTTTTCGATCTGCACCTCTCCCTATGCAACGCCTATCGCGGCGAGAAGCTGGTTGAAGTGGCGGCGTTTGACGCGCCGCTGGAAGCGTTGAAGGCTTATCGGGAAGGCCGTCCCGTAAATCCGCAGGCGCTGGAAAACGTCGTGCCCCTGCAAAGCATCGATGCCGAGATGCTGCGGCTGACCAACGGGATGAAGCTGTTCGTGTTCGGCAACGACAAGACGCAGCAGGCGCGTCTGATCGCGGTGCTCGACAATTTGGGCAAAGGCGCGGCCGGCGCGGCGGTGCAGAATCTGAATCTGATGCTGGGTTTTCCGGAGACAACCGGATTACTCTGAAGCCTTAGTGCTTCGGCATTGCCACTTTCACCGTCAGATAGACAAGCTCCTTACCATCGATCTTGCTGACCCAGTGCGGCACGCCGGCGGGAATGTCCACCATATCGCCTTTGGCGAGATGGTGCGCGATCCCGCCCGTGATGCCGGTGCCGCGCAGTTCGCCCGGCCCGATTGTTTTCGCATCTGTCGCCTTGCCGCCGGTGACAAGCGTTCCGCCGCCATGGATGACGTACCAGACATCCGTGAGGGCAGCGTGGATTTCGACGCGGCCGGGTGTGGTGCGCCGCACCAGCAGCACGGAGTGGCTTGCGGTGTGTGCATAATCAATAAGTGCGATCCCCTCCGGCAGCGCCGCCTTTTCGATCTGTACACGGGCCACCGCCGCCGGCACGTACGTCACCCCGAAACGGTCCGCTTCGGCCTGCGCGGCGGTGATCACGAGCAATGAGGCAAACGCAAACAGCCAGTGGCGTAAAGGCATATTCATTCCTCCACGCGCGAAGCTTGCGACAGCGGCTGCGGAATTCCTAGTCTCGGCCGAAGGATGCTCGAGGGTTTTCATGAAATTGTTCTGCTCGGCGGCGGTGGCCCTGTTGATTGCTGCCGAGGCGGCAGGCGCCGCCGATTATCTGCCGCCCAAGGGAGTGGCGTGGGCGACCCATACGCCGGCACAGGAAGGATTCGATGACAATAAGCTTCAGGCGGCCATCACCTTCGCGGTGGCGCATGAGATGAAATTTTCGCCGGCGCTGGATGGCATCATCGACCAGCGCGACCAGCGCATCACCATTCCGCTGCAATTCGCCCATGAGCCG
>DATIEM010000185.1:0-2162 GCA_035455725.1 Rhizomicrobium sp.
GCATGATCGTCGCCGTTTGACGCTAGGGTTTCGACCTGTGCAGTTTCGGAGGGCTTCCACAGTGGCGTCGCATGGGGTGGCAAATTTCTGAACGCGACGCACGTCCCACTCGAGGCAGGCTGCTGGAACCAAACGGAAGCTTCTCTTTTCGTGCCAGTGCCCTGGCCTGGATCGGGGGTGGGCTGCGGAATTTTGGAAGCCTTCACCACAACGCCAGCCTCAAACTGAGGTTGGACAGTGCGGGCTGTCCTGGCCAAGGGTGAGTCGAATCAATTCAAGTGGTTAGCCCATTGGTTCCGGGAAATACGTCTAAAATGCGGTGCCACGCGCCCGCGAATTGATTGGCGAAATAGCTTGCGAATCGGCTGATAATCCCCGTATGAGCGCGGTGCCAACGAAAGCCGCGCATGTTCTTCCGCATCAAATCCGCCGGCGAACGCCGCTATCTGCAGATCGTCGAGAACAGGCGCGACGGTGAACGCACGATTCAGCGGGTGCTGGCCACGCTCGGTCGCGTCGAGGATCTGGAGGCGGACGGCAGGCTCGACACCTTGCTGCGCTCTGGCGCCCGCTTCTGCGAAACGGCGATGCTGATTTCCAGCCTGCAGGCTGGGGCCCTTGCGGCCGCCAGCAGTCAACGCATTGGCGCCCCGATGGTGTTTGGCCGGTTGTGGGAACAGACCGGCTGCCGCGCGGTGATCGAGCGGTTCGCCGCCGGACGGAACTTCGGCTTTCCCCTGGAACGCGCGATCTTTGCCAGCGTGCTGCATCGGCTGATGCTTTCCGGCTCCGATCGGGCCTGCGAGAAATGGCTGGAGGGCTATCGGATCGATGGTGTTGACGGTCTGGAACTTCACCAGCTGTATCGGGCAATGGCCTGGTTGGGCGAAGAGCTGCCCGATCAGAGTGGCGCAACGCGGGCGCCGCGCCGTGTCAAGGATGTCCTCGAGGAGGCGCTGTTCGAACGCCGGCGCAGCCTGTTCACCGACCTCTCGGTCGTGCTGTTCGACACCACATCGCTGATGTTCTACGGCGCCGGCGGCGAGAGCCTCGGCCAGCGTGGCCATTCGAAAGATCATCGTCCCGAGCTGAGGCAGGTGGTGGTCGGCGTGGTGCTCGACGAAGCGGGGCGGCCGATCTGCTCGGAAACCTGGCCGGGCAATGCGGCGGACGTGAAGGCGCTGCTGCCGGTTGTCAGGCGGCTGCGCGAGCGTTTCGGCATTTCCCGGATGTGCGTGGTCGCCGATCGCGGCATGATCAGCGCCGCAACGGTCGATGAGCTGGAAGCGCTTGGCGTCGAGTACATCCTGGGCGCCCGCGAACGCAGCAGCACCGAGGTGCGCGAGATTGTGCTGGCCGATACGAAGCCGATGGCGCCGCTGATTATTCCGCGGGCGCGCGGCGCGGAGACGGCGTTGGAGGTCAAGGAAGTCGTGGTTGGCGACTGCGGACCGGCGAGCCAGCGGCGCCGCTACGTGGTGTGCTTCAACCCTAAGGAGGCCAAGCGCGATGCCGCCGCGCGTGAGGCGACCCTCGACAGCCTGCGCCGGAAACTGCAGCACGGTGACAAGGGATTGATCGGCAACGCCGGGTATCGGCGATTTCTCGCCACCCCAGAAGGCGGGCATTTCGAAATCGACCCCGCGCGCGTCGCCGAGGATGCACTCTTCGACGGAATCTACGTGCTGCGCACCAATAGCAAGCTTCCCGCCCTGTCGATTGCCCTTGCGTATCGGCAACTCTGGAAAGTCGAGGCGATTTTCAGAACAGCAAAATCCATTCTGGAAACTCGTCCGGTTTATCATCAATCTGATGCCGCCATTGCCGGCCACCTGTTTTGCTCATTCCTCGCTCTGTTGTTGCGCAAGGACCTGGATGAGCGGCTGGCGTCTGCAGGCGTGACGGCGGAGTGGGATGATGTGGTGCGCGATCTCGATCGGGTCGAACAGATCACCGTCGAGCAGGGCGCCAAGCGTTTCATGCTACGGCCTGAAGCGCCAGGCTGCTCTGCCGGCGTGTTCAAAGCCGTCGGCGTGGCCTTGCCGCCGCTGGTCAGCCAGCTGCCGTCGGCTACGCCACCGCCCCCTGCCATGGCCGAGCCATCACGTCCTCGCGGACGCCCACGGCGTGGTGCCACGCGTCGCTGAATTTTCCCGATTCGT
>DATIEM010000186.1:0-12702 GCA_035455725.1 Rhizomicrobium sp.
AGGGCCATGGCGCGCGCGGCCTCCGGAAACCATTGATCCCAGCAGATGCCGCAGCCGAGCACACCGACCTTCGTCTGCCACACCTTGAATCCTGTATCGCCGGGCGTGAAGTAGTATTTCTCCTGATAGCCAGGCCCGTCCGGAATGTGCGATTTGCGGTAAAGACCCAGCACCGCGCCATCGGCATCGATCATCGCCAGCGAATTGAAATGCGCGCGTCCTGCGCGCTCGAAAAAGCTGAGCGGCAGAACCACGCCGAGCTCTTTCGCCAGTTCCGCGAATTCGGCGATCAGAGAATTGTCCTTGAAGGGCGTTGCGAGGGCAAAGTGATCGGCACACTGGTCCTGACAGAAGTAGGGCGTCTCAAACAGTTCCTGCAGCAGCACGACGTTGGCGCCCTGCCCCGCAGCCGCGCGCACCAATTGCTTCGCTTTTTTTATATTGTTCGGCACATCCCACGAACATGCAAACTGCGTGGCAGCCAGAGTGAGGTTTCTCATGCCGGTTCCTGTTGGGTGATGCAGTGGATGCCGCCGCCGCCTTGCACGATGTCGAGGGCATCGATCTGCAGGATATCGCGCGCGGGGAAACAGTCCGCGAGCACCTTCCTCGCCTTCTCGTCATTCGGGTCATCGAAGGCGGGCATGACCAGGCCGCCATTGGCAAAATAAAAATTCACGTAGCTTGACGCCAAACGCCGTCCTCGCCAGTCCACGCGCTCGGTCTGCGGCTGGGCAATCTCGCGCACTTCTAGTTCGCGGCCGTGCGCATCTCGCGCGGCTTTCAGTCGCCTGATCGCTTCGCTGACGGGAGCATAATCTGGATGCGATTTCGAGGCAGGCACGCCGACCAGAATACAGCCAGGGCCGCCGAAGCAGGCGATGTTGTCTACATGCCCGTCCGTCTCCTCATCCGAGAACCCATCGCCAAGCCAGATCACCTTCCGGGCGCCCGTAAACAGCACGAGAGCTTCTTCGATTTGCTGCCGGGTAAGATCAGGATTGCGGTTTGGGTTGAGCAGGCATTGTTCCGTCGTGATAAGAGTGCCTTCACCATCGACATGAACGGCGCCGCCTTCGCAAACAAGAGGCGCGCGATAGATCCTCAACGTTTCGCGCTTGAGCACGCGGGTCGCAAATTCCGCATCGCTCTCGACCGGATGATATTTGTTGCCCCAGCCGTTGAAGCGCCACTGCACACCGGCGCGTTTGCCCCCCGCGTCCAGCACAAACGTCGGTCCGATATCCCGCGCCCAGGAATCGTCCAGCGGTGTCTCGAAAAATTCCACCTTGCCGGCACAGGCGAGCTTCGCCTCCGCGTGATCCTGCGGCCGTACCGCCATGGTCACCGGCTCAAAAGAGGAAATCGCCCGCGCGACGCGCGCATACGCCTGCTTCGCGTGAAGCAGGCCCTCCGGGCCACCCCAGGCTTCCTGCCGGCAAGGCCAGCACATCCAGGCGCGGGCATGCGGCGCCCATTCCGCGGGCATCGCAAAACCATCGCGCGCGGGACAAGAGTCCTCGGCATCGAGCCATTCGGCCATCGCCGGTGATATAGCCATTTGCCTCCCGCGGGAAAACGTGATTGATGCCCGCCCTCGCCTTTTCCCATTCTGGAGAGCCCCATGCCCGGAAAAATCGAGAGCCGCCTGGCCGAACTGAACATCAAACTGCCCGAGCCGCCCGCTCCGGTGGCGAGCTATGTGCCCTATGTGGTGAGCGGCAATCTCGTGTTTATTTCCGGGCAGGTAACGATGGCGGATGGCGGCCTGCAGTATGTCGGCAGCGTGGGCAAGGAACTCTCGCTGGAAGAAGGCAAGGCGGCGGCGCGGCTGTGCGCCATCAACGCGCTGGCGCAGTTGCGCGCGGCGGCGGGCGGCGACTTGGACTGCGTCAAGCGGTGCGTGCGGCTGGGCGTGTTCGTGAATGCGGTACCCGGCTTTGCGCAGCATCCCGAAGTGGCTAACGGCGCCTCCGATCTCATCGTGGAGGTGTTCGGCGATGCCGGACGCCATTCGCGTGCGGCTGTCGGCGCCGGTTCGCTGCCGCGCAATGTGGCCGCAGAGGTGGAAGCCGTTTTCGAACTGGCGTGACGAAGCAGGATATTCTCACGAAGCTCGCTGGCCCTGCCGCATCAATTGGGAACGCAGCATGGAACGCCTGCGCCAATCCCGCCGGGGTGCGTGATCCGCATCCCTTCACACGATATGAATTCCTCGATGCGCTGGAGAAGTCGGGTTCGGCGACTGCGCGCATCGGCTGGCGGCCATGCCACCTCATTGTCGAGCAGGGTGGCAGTATCAACGGCCTCATGCCCCTCTATCTGAAGTCGCACTCCCAGGGAGAATATGTCTTCGATTGGGGCTGGGCGGATGCGTTTGAGCGCGCTGGCGGCGCGTACTATCCAAAACTTCAGGCAAGCGTACCATTTACGCCGGTAACCGGGCAGCGGCTGCTGGTTTCACGAAGCGCGCCGAACGTGGATGAAATTCGTCGCGCACTGTTGTCGTCTGGGACCGCCGCTGTCTCTCAGCTCAACGCATCTTCGCTGCACATTACCTTTCTGACCGCAGATGAATGGCGGGCAGCAGCCACTCAGGGTTTCCTACAGCGCGCCGATCAGCAGTTCCATTGGCACAATCGGGGCTACTCCAGCTTCGATCAGTTCCTCTCCGATCTCTCCTCATCGAGGCGCAAGAACCTCCGCAAGGAACGGGCCGCGGTGTTCGCGGAAGGGGTCGAATTCGAGTGGCTTACGGGTCGCGAGATCGCCGAAGCGCATTGGGACGAATTCTTCACTTTTTACGTGGACACCGGCAGCCGCAAATGGGGCCGGCCCTACCTCACCCGCGAGTTCTTCTCGCTGGTGGCCGAGAGCATGGGCGAGCAGATTGCGTTGGTATTGGCGAAGCGCGCCGGCCGGTACATTGCTGGCGCGCTGAATTTCGCGGGTGAAGGCGTGCTGTTCGGGCGAAACTGGGGCGCGACGGAGTTCATCCCCTTCCTGCATTTCGAAACATGCTACTATCAGGCCATCGAGTACGCGATCGCGCATGGACTCACCCGCGTCGAGGCCGGCGCGCAGGGCGAGCACAAGCTGCTGCGCGGTTATGTTCCAGTGCCAACCTACTCGGCCCATTACATCGCTCATGCTGGCTTGCACCGCGCCGTCGCCGATTACCTCAAAACCGAACGCGCCGCCGTGGCGGAAAACATGGAGGTTCTGGCGGAGCACGGGCCGTATCGAAAGGCGTAAGCCCCACGCGTCCCTGCCGGTTCCCAATTTCATCTTGCGTGCTATGTTTTCTGCGTCTCTGCATGCCAATTTCCTTCCGGGGAACTACCAATGTCGTACGACACCAACAACATCTTCGCCAAGATTCTCCGCGGCGAACTGCTGTGCGTGAAGGTGTATGAGGACGAGCACACGCTCGCCTTCATGGACATCATGCCGAGCGTCGAAGGCCATACCCTTGTGATCCCGAAAGCACCAGCCAAGGAAATCTTCGATCTGTCGCCCGAAGGTGCGGCGGCACTGATGCGCGTGACCAAAAAAGTGGCCAAGGCAGTGAAAGCTGGTCTCAATTGCTCCGGCGTAATGCTCGTACAGCTGAATGGCGCGGCGGCCGGGCAGAGCATCCCGCATGTGCATTTCCATATCCTGCCGCGCGAGGCGGGCCTTGACCTGCATCTTCACGGCCGCGCCCTGAAGAAGTCTGAAGAACTGGAGCCTATTGCCGCGAAAATCCGCGGGGCCCTTTCATCTGGCTGAGAGCGGCAGCCCTTCCTCTTCCCTGCGCTTCCTGCTTAGCTGGCCCGGAAAATCGAGGGGAACCCACTATGCTCAAGATGTTTTGGATCGCGCTCATCGCGTGCGCTGTTTCAGTGGCTGCGCAGGCGCCCACTTATGCCGCGAACGATTCCCCGGCGCGCGCGGCGGCCTACTGCGTGAAAAAGGGCGGCGTGGTGCAGACCCGAATTCCGGAATACGGCACCAATGGCGGCGATGCTCTGGTGCTTTCCGGCAATGCCGATTTCTGTCAGTTCACGGCAAAGGACGGCAGCCAGATAAACCTGTTGCTGAGCACCCTCTTCACCAAGAAGCCCACGCTTGCTGCCCTGGCCTATTACGCGCAGGTGCAGCCCGGCAACTGCAATGGCAACCCCGGCTCCTGCTACTGCACCCTGTTGGGCGGCAGCGATCTGTTCGGCGGCATCAATGCGGCCGGCGGTGGCTGGGTTCTCAATACCGATCCGAATGACGTGCTGGAAGGCTGCATCTTCCCGGACCTGTCATCGATCGATTCCTGGGGGCTGCTGTATCACTCGCAGAACATCATCCGAGGCAAGGATCTCTCGAAAGTGCTGCGCTACCCGGATCGGTACAATGCCGCGCACAACAAACCACACGTGCCTTTCGCGCGTGGCTGAAAAAAGTATCGGTACGTGAGGCGATGTTGTGGCTCCCCTGGAGGAGCCACAACTAAACGCTTTCCTCGGCTCTTGGCTTTTTGGGCGGCGGGAGGGCACGCGGAGCGCGGCGGGCGGCCGCATCCGCATCGGTGACGAATTCAAACACCAGCTTGTCAGCATCGCGGTCGAGCAGCACGCGTACCGTGCCGCCATTCTTTAGCTTCCCGAACAGGATCTCGTCCGCCAGCGGCTTCTTTATATTATCCTGGATGACGCGGGCCAGCGGCCGTGCGCCGAAGGCGTCGTCATAACCCTTCTCGCCAAGCCAGCGCGTGGCTTCCGGCGTGAGATCGAACGTCACGTCGCGATCAGTGAGCTGTGCCTCCAGCTCCAGCACGAATTTCTCGACGACACGATCGATGGTATCGCGGCCGAGCGGCGCGAAGGCGATTGTTGCGTCGAGCCGGTTGCGGAATTCCGGCGTGAACAGTTTCTTGATCGCCTCTTCGTCCTCGCCGATGCGCTTGCCGCGGCCGAAACCAATGGCCTCCTTCGCGGCATCGGAGGCGCCCGCATTGGTGGTCATAATCAGCACCACGTTGCGGAAATCGATCTTCTTGCCGTTGTGGTCGGTGAGCTTGCCGTGATCCATAACCTGCAACAGGATGTTGAACAGGTCCACGTGCGCTTTCTCGATTTCGTCCAGCAGCAGCACGCAGTGCGGGTGCTGGTCTACACCATCGGTGAGCAGCCCGCCCTGATCGAAGCCCACATAGCCGGGCGGCGCCCCGATAAGGCGACTTACGGTGTGGCGCTCCATGTACTCGCTCATGTCGAAGCGCAGCAGCTCCACCCCCATAATGCTGGCGAGCTGCTTGGCCACTTCGGTCTTGCCCACACCGGTGGGTCCGGAGAACAGATAGCAGCCGATGGGCTTCTCTGCCTGCCGGAGGCCGGCACGCGCCAGCTTGATGGCAGATGCGAGCGCATGAATGGCGTCGTCTTGGCCGAACACCACGCGCTTCAAATCGGCCTCCAGATTGCGCAGCTGCTCGGCATCGGATTTGGAAACGGATTTCGGGGGAATGCGCGCCATTTTGGCGACAACCTCTTCCACCTCTTTAACGCCGATCACTTTCTTGCGGCGCGATTCCGACAGCAGCATCTGCGAGGCGCCGGTTTCATCAATCACATCGATCGCCTTGTCCGGCAGCTTGCGGTCATTGATGTATTTGGCCGATAATTCGACGGCAGTTTTGATCGCATCGGCCGTGTAGCGAACCTTATGATATTCCTCGAAATACGGCTTCAGCCCTTTCAGGATTTTCACAGTGTCGGGCACCGTCGGCTCAGCCACATCGATTTTCTGGAAGCGTCGCACCAGCGCCCGGTCTTTCTCGAAGTACTGTCGATATTCTTTGTAGGTGGTCGAGCCGATGCAGCGGAGTAACCCCGCTTGCAATGCCGGCTTCAACAGGTTGGACGCATCCATCGCACCGCCCGACGTGGCGCCGGCGCCGATCACAGTATGAATCTCGTCGATGAACAGGATCGCCCCCTTAATGCCCTCCAGCTCCTTCACCACCGATTTCAGCCGCTCTTCGAAATCGCCGCGATAGCGCGTGCCGGCGATGAGCGCGCCCATGTCGAGCGCGTAAATCACCGATTCTCGCAAAACCTCCGGCACTTCGCGTTTGACGATTTTGCGCGCGAGGCCTTCGGCAATGGCCGTCTTGCCCACGCCGGGATCGCCCACGAACAGCGGGTTATTCTTCTGCCGGCGGCAGAGAATCTGGATGGTGCGCTCGACCTCCGCCTCGCGCCCGATCAGGGGATCGATGCGGCCGGACTTCGCCTTCTCGTTCAGGTTCACGCAATAGGCCTCAAGCGCCTCCATGCCCTGCTTGCCGGCCGCCCCCTTTTCGCCGTCCTCATCGTCGTCGGAGCCGCGCGGCGTCTTGTGCTGGCTCATGCCGGGCCGCTTGGCGATGCCATGGCTGATATATGACACGGCATCCAGCCGCGTCATATTCTGTTCCTGCAGGAAGAACACGGCGTGGCTCTCGCGTTCGGTGAACAGCGCCACCAGCACATTGGCGCCGGTCACCTCGTCACGGCCAGAATTCTGCACGTGCAACACCGCGCGCTGCACCACGCGCTGGAAGCCGGTGGTCGGCTTGGCGTCTTCGCCATCCTCAATCACCAGGGTGACAAGCTCTTCGTCCACATACTTGCGGAGCGTCGTCCGCAGCGCATCGAGATTGACGTTGCAGGCCTTCATCACTTGCTGCGCGTCGCCATCGTCGATCAGCGCCAGCAGCAGGTGCTCCAGAGTGGCATACTCATGGTGATGATCGCTGGCCAGTTTGATGGCGCGGTGCAGGGCTTGTTCGAGACTGCGGGACAGAGACGGCATGTGCTTACGCTACTCTTTTTCCATCGTGCACTGCAAAGGATGTTGATGCCGGCGGGCGAATTCAATCACCTGCGCCACTTTGGTCTCGGCAACCTCGTAGGTGAAGACCCCGCAGATGCCGACCCCATGCCGGTGCACGTGCAGCATAATCTGCACCGCTTCATCCCGACCCTTGTTGAAGAAGTGCTCCAGGATGTGAACAACGAACTCCATGGGCGTATAGTCGTCGTTGAGCAGCAGAACCTTGTAGAGGCTCGGCTTCTTTGTCTTGGGCCGCGTTTTGGTAGCGACACCGGTACCGGCACCGTTGTTTTGGCCCGTTCGATCGTCGCGCCTGTCGCTCATCGGATGCGCAGTATAAGCACGAACTAGCCCCACTCCCTAGACCTGACTGACGAAGTGAACGGGAGTTCCACGAACCCGCAGCCGGATTCCGATATATTGACGGCGCTGCAAAGCGAAAGGGCCCGGGAAAAATCCCGAGCCCTTTCTTAAAACCGTTCCGCAATGGGGGGAGGAGCCGCGGAACGATTTTTACCGATTAGTTTAGGCGGCGCGGGCGGTCTGCGCCGTGTTGGCCAACGCATGAATGCGATGCTGGATCGGCTCGAACGCGTCCTTCGCCGTGGAGAGCATGATTTCATTCAGCCGGTTGACTTGGCCGACATAAGCCTCGAACGCCGTCTTGGCGAAGTCGGCCTGGATCTCCAGCGCTTCATGAACGGTCTTTGCGCCGAGAACGGCCTTGGTGGTGGCCATCGTCTCTTCGACCGACTGCTTGGAGAAGAGATAAAGTTCGTTCTGGAGGGTTTCCACGCCCTTGCCGGTCGCGTTCGCGGAGCGCAGATAGGCCTCAACGTTCTCCTTGCCGAAGCCGAGGAACTGGTCGTAGCCCTTCACTGCATTCTCCATGCCGTTCTTGAAGGCCTCGGCGCCATTCTTCAGCGCGGTTTCGGCCGTGTCCTTCGCCTTTTTGGCGGTCTCAGCCGCCGGATTTGCCTGATTCGTCATTGTTGCCTCCGTTTCAGGGCACCGCCGGGCGCGTCATGCGTCCCTGTTGCAGTGCAACATGAAACCTATATGCGCTGCAGCATGACCCCTGTCAAGAGGGGAGTCGACTAACAGGCCGCCTGATGCATTCTCGAAAATGGAGTTGCATCGGAGAGCGGGTCGCCGGATGCGCAAAGTTGAGCTAAATGCCGGCAGAATCAGGGCGATTCCGGCCTGAAGGGTTGCAAATGCCCAATTTTGGACGCAAGGTGATTCCCGGCTTCTGCAAATCATTGTGTCCGGGAGTTGGAATGACGGGACGGCGGCGTGCCAGCGAGTGCCTGTGGCAGGCGCTCTTTGCCTTTCCCTTGCTTTTCAGTCTTACGGCCATGAGCGACGCGGCACTCGCCCGCTCACACCATCACGGAACTGCCCATTCTGTCCGGCACGCAGGCCGGCACGCGGCCGTGCGCCGCGGCGCGACGCGGGTCGTGGCTCATCGTTCCTTCCGCGGCGGTGTTTACTGGGGCAGCCCCACCGACCCTGCCAAAGACGCCGAGCTGGTCCTCGACGGGAAGACCGGCCGGGTGCTTTTCGCCCGCAATGCGGACGCCCAGCGGCATCCGGCGTCGCTGACCAAGATGATGACCCTGTACATGCTGTTCGATGCCCTGAAGAAGGGTCAGGTCACGCTGAGTTCGCCGGTCTATATTTCTCCACATGCCGCGATACAAAAGCCGACCAAGCTAGGGCTCCGGGCGGGTGACTCGCTGCCGGTGGATTTTGCCATCCAGGCCGCCGTCATTCTTTCGGCCAACGATATCGCGGTCGCAATCGCGGAAGCGCTGGGCGGCACGGAATCGCATTTTGCCGAACTGATGACCCAAAGGGCGCATGAACTCGGGATGCGGAACACGTTTTATCACAACGCCTCCGGCCTGCCGGACGACAGGCAGATCACCACGGCCTCCGATCTCGGCATTCTGGCGCGGCACCTGGCCTACGACTTCCCGCAGTATTTCCACTATTTCTCCCAACCCGGCTTCACTTTCCGCGGCCGGGTTCACATGGGTCATGACAACCTGCTCGGCCGTTATCCCGGCGCCGATGGTATCAAAACCGGCTACACGAATTCCTCAGGGTTCAATCTCGTATCCTCGGTCGTACGGGGAAACGTGAACGTTATCGGCATTGTCATGGGCGGCTATTCCGCTCATCGCCGCGATGCCGAAATGATGCGGCTGCTCGACTGGACCTTTGCGCAGATCAACCAGCAGCCGCAGCTTGTGGCCCGGGCGGAGGTGCCGTGGCAGAATATGGCCGTCGCTTCCAACGCCACGCCGGTCGTCGCCGGATTCCAGTTCCACAGCACGACAACCCAGCCGCAGCCGGCCCAAGCATATAATTCTGTGATGCCCAAGGGCGAAATGGACGAGGACTCCGCGGAGTCGCAGCAGGACCAGGATGAGATTGCGAAGATTATCGCCAATGCCCCGCCCAAACCTCAGGTGGGCGCGATAGAACCGATGGCCCAGGCGCCGGCATCGCCGCGCGGCCCCGCTCCTTCCCAGGCGGCAGCGCAGCACGGACCCGCACCGACACAGATCGCGCAAAACGCCTCGCGCCCTCCGGCTCCGAAACCGCAGCAGACCGCGATGCTGACCGCACCGGCCCAGGCGAATTTCCCGCAGGCCAAAGCCGGCGCTCTTCCCCCCAACATGCCGAAGGTTGTGCCCACGCCCCGTGACAATGCCGTGCCGCTCTCCGTGGCCGCCTTGTCCATGCCGCTGGTGACGCCGTCGCCGCGCGGCACCATTGTGGGTGAGCAGTCGGCTGCAAAATCCGCTGCCGCCGATGCCGCTGCCATCCAACACGGCTGGACAATTCAGATCGGCGCGTTTGGAGACGTACCCACGGCGCGGGCGCAGCTGGCGGCTTACGCGGTCCGCGCCACTGACATGCTGGGGCGCGCCGAGCGCATCATCGTGCCCTACACGGGAAACGACGGCAAAACGATGTTCCGCGCCCGGTTTGGCACTTTCGCGGAACAGGAAGCACGCTCAATCTGCATGAAGCTCACGCAGCGCGGGCAGGCCTGTTTTCCTGCCACCCTCGCCCACTAGCCCAGCAACACGTCCTTTGCTTCGTTGATTTTGGCTGCGAGATAATCGGTGCCACCCCGATCCGGATGCAGGTTCAGCATCAGGCGTTTGTAAGCGTCGCGGATCTGTTCTTCGGTTGCGCCCGCCGAAAGGCCCAGCACACGATAGGCTTCCTCGCGAGTCATGGCCGAACTGCTGCGCGGCCAATGCTGTGAGGATGATGTCTTCTCTTGCCCCTTCGCACGCCAGCCCTCGCCCAAACGGCGATCAAGATAGGCTTCCAGCAATCGCGCGGTCTCGGGATCGGCCGCGCCCGCTTCGGCGTATAAGCGCAGGGCATTGTCATCCGTCAGTTGATGCAATGGCCTGCCGACAAATTGACCTTTCAGCACCCGACCGCGCATCTCGCCGGTATCGTGATCGAGTTCCATCTCGACCCAGGCGGTGGCGACGTGCGTGGTCTGGCCGGGTTGCGTGCGCGGCCCGCCGCCGGGATGGGGGAAATGCCAGTAGAAGCGGCCGCCGGGCCATACGCGCCCGCCGGTGAACACGCCATAGGCCATGCTGCCGAGCAGCACCGCAGCCGGTACAATCCCGCGCACCATAAAGAACGCCGCCGCAAGCACCAAACCGGCGGCGCCCACATAGCGCACGGCTTTCACCAGCGCCTTCGGATCGGCGCGGGTGAAGCCGTGCAGCAGGATGAGAATAAGGACCAACGCGAAGGCGCCGATCAGCAGATCGATCATTTAGGATTTGTGCCGATGGCGCGGGCGAGCCGCAACACCTCGCCGCCGGTGACCTCAGCGAAGCGGTTGAGCGCGGGGCCACCGCCGGCTGCGTACACTGCGGCCGCCTTCAGCAGATCGCGCAGCTGCCGCGCCGCACCGGAGTTGAATCGTGCATAAACGCCATGGGTCAGCCGCGCGACGTCGCGGAACATGGCGGCCGCGTCGGGTTCGTCGCCTTCGTGAAACATGAATGCCGGCACACCGAGCAGCGCGAGCGCGCCCGCCTGCTTCGCCACCACGTCGGCATTTTCCTCGAAACAATCGCCCACATACACGAGCGCGCCAAGCTTGGTGCGCCCCGCTTCATCCGCGGCGTGCGCCAGCACCCGCCGCAATTGGGTGAACCCGCTGCGCGTTCTCACATCGCGCATGCGCGCGGCGAGCGCGGATGGCGTGGTGGTCCATTCGCTGGCTTCGAATTCGCCCCGGCCGCGGAAGTACACCAATTGCACGCCGAGGCCGCCGATCGATTGCGCCACTTCGAACATGTCGCTCTGAATTTCGGTGGCGGCATCCCAGGTGGGCTGACGGCTCATCGTCGCATCCACCGCAAAAATCAGCCGGCCTTTCACCTGCGCCAAGGTGGGGGTGCGCGCCGCTTTGTCGAGAAACGCGGCAATATCCCTGGATGACGAACGCCGGACAGGCAGATTGGGCATGATCCCTCCTCACCGGAATCTTGGCATTCGCAGGCCGAATTCCAAGCCTGGATTTCACATCCCCCCTTGTGGGGAGGTCGCGGAGCGAAGCGACGCGGGTGGGGGACGGTGTTGAAACGAGGATCGCCCCCCACCCGATTTGCTTTCGCTTTCGCTTCAGCAAATCGACCTCCCCACAAAGGGGGAGGTGAATATTCAAGCCACGGCCGAAATTGCTTCCCGCGTTTGCTCCGGCAGCTTCAGCGAATGGACCAGTTCGCGCACCTCTTGGCGGGCGGCAAGCGTGGACATTGAAAGGGAGACGCTCAGGCCCGGCTGCGGCAGGTCCAGCATGGTCAGGCCCATGGGGAACAACTCGCGGAAGATCACCCGCTCGCCGAAGCCTTTGGTGGCCCGAAAGCCAATGCGCTGCGCCAAGGTGCCGATCGCCTCGCCCAGCCGCTTCTTGTTGCGCGCTTCGGTGGAGGCCACGCGGTTGCGCATCACCACCCAGTCCAGTGCCGGTTTTCGCGCCATCAGGCGGCGCTTGCGGATATCCCACACAAAGTCGGCGTAGACACTTGGGCCCCTGATCTCCAGCGTGGCGGGATCGATGCGCGCCAGCAGGTCGAAATCCACGAAGCTATCGTTGAGCGGTGTGACCAGCGTGTCGGCGGCGGCATGCCCGGCGCGCGACAGCGGCGTGTCCGCGCCGGGCGCGTCGATCACCAGAAATTCGAAGCGCGGCCCAGCTTCGGTCAGCAGTTCAGAGAAGGCCTGCACACCATCTTCCAAGCTGCTGTTGTTAGACAACTTTAGCAGTTCCGGCGATGGCAGGTCACGGCCGGTTTTCCCGCGCCATTCCGTCCGGTTCTCCAGGTGCCGGCTGAAGCTCTTCTGGCGAACATCGAGATCGATGGCGCCGACGCTGCGGCCCTCCCGCGCCAGCGCCACGGCAACGTGAATGGCAGCGGTGGTCTTCCCCGACCCACCCTTCTCATTCCCGAACACCACAACATGGGCCATGTGCCGCTAAACTCCCCCGGCGACTCAATCACACATCATCCCCCTGCCCCCCTCGTGGGGGAAGGTGGCTCGCTCGCATGCAAATGCGAGCGAGCCGGAAGGGAACAATAGCTCAGTTATCGTTGAGGCCGTGTGGCGCACGTGTGTGCAAGTGCTCCTTCCAAGTTGCCTCAAGCCGTATGACATCATCCGATTCCATATCTGGCGATACCCGTTCGAGAATCGAAAAATGGAAATTCTGTGGATCGCGCTCCTTGAGAAGCCGGTTACCTCCGTGACCAGACGCAGCATAGTTCAGCCACCTGCCAAGCAGATTTTCTGAACCAT
>DATIEM010000187.1:0-9580 GCA_035455725.1 Rhizomicrobium sp.
TTCCGACGGCGATGTGGCCGGCGTTATCGCCACCACCGATCCGCAAACCGGTATCGACATCTACATGGGGCAGGGCGGGGCGCCGGAAGGCGTTTTGGCCGCGGCGGCGCTGCGCTGTGTCGGCGGCCAGATGCAGACGCGACTCGTCTTCCGCAATGACGACGAGCGCGCCCGTGCCGCCAAATGGGGCATTAGAGACCTGAAGCGGAAATATTCGCTGATGGACCTCGCTTCCGGCGACGTGATCTTTGCCGCCACCGGCGTGACGGACGGTTCGATGCTGTCCGGCGTGCATGTGCAGGGCGAGTTCATAGCCACGGAGAGCATCGTGATGCGCTCGGCCACCCACACGGTACGTTGGGTGAAGGGCAAGCACCTGCGGCGCCATGCTGGCTGAAGCTTTCCGTCCCCCGGTTTGCGGCTTTCGCGTCACCCAATCTTTTTCCGGACGCAACTGGCACTTGCGCGAAAGCAACCCGGACGCGGCACGGCGCCTGGCGCTGGCCTCGACCCTCTCGCCGCTGCTGTGCGACCTGCTGCACGCCCGCGGCGTGGGCGCTAATGAGGTCGCGGATTACCTCCAGCCCACCCTGAAGCGGCTGCTGCCGGAGCCGCTGCTGCTGTCCGACATGTACAAAGCCGTGGAGCGCGCCCGCGCGGCGATCGAGGGCGGCGAGCGCATCGCCATCTTCGGCGATTACGATGTCGATGGCTCCTGCGCCTCCGCGCTGTTGTGCGAGTTCTTTGGCGCGCTCGGCCGGCCGCCTCGCGTCTACATTCCGGACCGCATGACGGAAGGCTACGGTCCGAACGCGGCCGCGATGCTGAAGCTGAAAGAGGAAGGCGCGTCGCTTGTCATTACCGCGGATTGCGGCGCCACTGCCAATGCGGCGCTTGGCGCCGCGCGCGATGCCGGACTCGATGTCATCGTGCTCGATCACCACGGCGTGGAAACCGCGCCGCCGGCGCTGGCGCATGTCAATCCCAATCAGCCGGGCGACAGCTCCGGCCTGAAGCACCTCTGCGCCACCGGCGTGGCGTTCCTTTTCGTGGTGGCGCTGAACCGCAGCTTGCGCGCCAGGGGCTGGTACGCGGCAAACGGGATTTCAGAACCGGATCTGCGCGACCACGTCGACCTGGTGGCGCTCGCCACTGTCTGCGATGTGGTGCCGCTGATCGGCCTCAACCGTGCGTTCGTAAGGCTTGGCCTCGCGCGGCTCTCGCAACTTGCGCGGCCCGGATTCGCCGCGCTGGCGCAGGTGGCCAACATCACGCCGCCCTGCACGCCGTATCATCTCGGCTTCGTCTTCGGGCCCCGCATCAATGCCGGCGGACGGGTGGGACGCTGCAGCCTCGGCGTGGAATTGCTCACGGCGAAGACGGACGCCGACGCGCTCGCCCGCGCGCTCGACGTGCACAACAAGGAGCGGCGCACCATCGAATCCTCCATTCTCGACGAAGCGATGGCGATGGCGGCGGCGCAGGTGGAAAGTCCGACCCTGCTGCTGGACGGCGAAGGCTGGCATTCCGGGGTGGTCGGCATCATTGCCGGCCGGGTGAAAGACCGGTTCAGCAAGCCTGCTTTTGCGATCGGCTTTGAAGGCGAGATGGGGCGCGGCTCGGCGCGTTCTGTGCCCGGCTTCGACATCGGCGCCCTGGTGCGCGCGGCGCGCGATGCAGGCATTCTCGAAACCGGCGGCGGACACGCCATGGCCGCCGGCGTTTCACTCAAGCGCGAGAAGCTGGAGGAATTCCGCGGCTTCCTCGTCGCTCATGCCGCCGCGGCGCAAACGCATTCAACGGCGGCGAAAGAACTCACCATCGATGCGATGGCGTCGTGCGCGGGAAGCACGCCGGCCCTGGTGGACGATATCGCAAGGCTCGGGCCATTCGGCGCCGGCAATGCCGAGCCGCTGCTGGCCCTGGCCGATGTGCGCGTCGCCTTCGCCGACGTGGTCGGCCGCGATCACGTGCGCTTTCAGCTGCAGGGCGGCGACGGCAGCCGGCTCGACGGCATCGCCTTCCGCTCGGGGAACGCGCCACTGGGGCAGGGTCTGCTGGCCGCGCGGGGGCGGCCGGTGCATGTCGCGGGGTATCTGCGCGCCGATGAATGGAATGGACGTCGCCGCGTGCGCCTCCAGGTCGAAGACGCCGCGCTTGCCGGCATCTGAGCTTCTAATTGGACGATATCATCAACCCTCCCCTTGAGGGAGGGTCGAAATTTGCGGAGCGCCAGCGAGGCAATTTCGGGGAGGGGAGAATGCCTCAGTGCTCAGGAGCGACCCCTCCCCGAAAAATCCTGCGCCGTGCTCCAGATTTTTCGACCCTCCCTCAAGGGGGAGGGTGGGAATGGGAGTGCGTCGGCTTGCGCGAGAGGGGCCCCGCGTCTATAGCGCAAGGCTTCCGCGCGCCCTTCGTCTATCGGTTAGGACTCAAGATTTTCAATCTTGCAAGAGGGGTTCGACTCCCCTAGGGCGCGCCACCTCCCTTTTACAACTTTGAAGGTCACCGTGAACGGTGGAGATGGAAAACCACGCCGCCGCCGAATGCGCCGCCCGCGAGCGTAGAACCGAAGAATTCGTCGGAGCCCCCAAGTATCAGTGAAGTTGGATAGGCGCCATCGCCACAGTTGGGCTGGGTGCAGAAGTTGTGCATCACTGACAGGTTACCCCCAGCAAATCGAAAGACCGTTCCTCCGCCTTTTCCGAGCGGGTCCGTGTCCAAACCACCGCCATAAAGTGTGGTGCCGTACAGTACTCCCGAGGCATCCAATATCAGGCTGCTGGGGATGGCGCCGTCGGCGCAGTCCTTGGTTTTGCAAAAATCGTGCACCGGAGATTCTGTTATTGGGCCGTTGAGGTTGAGCTCAAAGATGTTCCCGCAGGTTTGGCCGTTCAAGTTCACGTTGGTGCATGGCAATCCGCCCGCCTGTGTGATCCCGTACAAAATGTTGGGAAATGGTTCGATTAAAGGGCCATTCGGCGCCTTGCCGTCCTGGCATTGGGCGCTCTGACAGAACGCATATAAGACAAGCTCCGCCCAACTGTCGCCATTCGCTGTTAGTTCGAAGATCGTGCCACCGTTGAAGCTGTTGCCGCCCGATGCGGTGGTGCCGAATAGATTGCCGTTCGCATCGATGTAGAGGCCGCCGCTTGGATCGTTGCCATCGCTGCAGCCGGAACCGCCTTGCGAGCAGAAGCTGTACAACACGGATTCGGTCCAGCCATTGCCGCCAGGCACCAGACCGTAGGCGGTGCCGCCGTGACCCGCACCTGTACCCCCGGCGGCGGTGGTTGCATACAAGGGGCTATTCCCATCGTACGGTGCGCCGCTCGTCGCGCCAGCGTAGGTCAATCCACTGGACGGGTTCGAACCGTCCGCGCACCCGCCCTGGCTGCAGAAATTATAGAGCGTGCTGATCCCCCACTTCTTGCCGGATTGCGGAGGTGACAATTTGAAAACGGTGCCGGCATTTTGGGCGCCACCGGTTTGCGTAACGCCATAAAGATTGCCTGCGGTGTCGATGATCAAATTGCCGGCAGGCATCGCGCCATCGCTGCAGTCTCCGCGCGCGCAAAAGGTATGGATGATCCGGTACCTCTTACCGCGCAGCAATTCGAAAACAACGCCGTTGCCATAATGCGGCCCGCGGCCCGCCGTCCCGAACAGGTTGCCGGCTGCGTCCCGCAGCAGGGCGCCGGGCTGCGCGCCGTCCTTGCAATGGTCGAGAGCGCAGAAGGAGTAAAGCGTCTGCAGTTTCGCGGACGCAGGGCCAGCCAAGACAAGAAAAAAAAACCCAATAGCGCCAGCCAATCCAAACCGCATCTTGACCTCCTCTATCCGCACGAACACTTGGTGCAACGATGCCATTGTATCACTCTTAGTAATATGAAACATGAGCACAACCCAGTTCTCACTTTCATCTCGTCCGGCGCGCCACCTCCCGCAATGGATATCCTGTCGCCCTACATAAATGGATATCCTGTCGCCCTACATAAGTATGTGGCCGTCAAATAGGGGGCAGCAACGTAGTCGGCATCATGCGCTCCGCTCTTCTTCTGACGTTCGGGCTGTGCGCCGCGCCTGCGCCTGCCCTGGGCCAAATGGGCATGGGCGACATGCCAATGAGTGACATGCCAGTGAGCGGCATGGCCTCGACCGGCATTCTCGGTTCCTATCCCATGTCTCGCGATTCTTCCGGTACCAGCTGGCAACCGGACGACTCCGCACGCGGCATGCTTCACAGCACGGCGGGCGATTGGATGCTCATGGGACATCTGATGCTCTGGGGCATCTATGACACCCAGGGCGGTCGGCGTGGCGCTGACAAGACATTCATCGAAGGGATGCTCATGGGCGCTGCCCGCCGCGACCTCGCAAATGGCGATACAATCAACTTGCGGGCGATGGTGAGCCCGGAGCCGCTCATGGGAAAGAGCGGCTATCCGGAGTTGCTCGCGAGCGGCGAGACGGCCAACGGAGTCGCGCCACTCCTGGACCGGCAACATCCGCACGACCTCTTTATGGAGTTATCGGGTTCCTACGCGCACAAACTCGATTCGGATAACAGCTTGTTCGTCTATGCGGGCTATCCCGGCGAACCCGCGCTCGGTCCGGCTGCTTTCATGCACCGCCCCAGTGGGATGGACATTCCCGATGCCCCAATCACTCACCATTGGCTGGACTCCACGCATATCACCTTTGGAGTTCTCACGGCTGGGTTTGTGCGTGCTGATTGGAAACTGGAGATGTCGCAGTTCACCGGACGCGAGCCGGACCAGGATCGTTATGACTTTGACCCGATACGACTCGACTCCACATCGGCGCGGGTGAGCTGGAATCCTAATTCGCAGTGGTCCTTGCAAGTGTCGTGGGGACACCTGAATAGCCCCGAACAGCTTACTCCTAACATCAAAGAGAATCGCACGACGGCAAGCGCCACTTACATCGCCAAACTTGGCGAGGGGACGTTGGCCGCGACCGCCGCATGGGGTCTGAAACAGGAAAGCGACGGCACGAACCTCAATGGCGTTGTATTGGAATCGGAATATCAGATCGAGCCTTGGACGGTTTTCGCGCGCGGGGAATGGGAACAAAACAGCGAACTAGATGCGTTGGAGCGGACCCGCTCAGTAGGCGAACTCACATTGGGCGCCATACATGACTGGCCCGTGGCAGAGCATTTCAAGTTAGGCTTGGGCGCGCTCTATGCTTTCGATCTGACGCCTTCGGCCATTGTCCCGCCTTATGGCGATAATCCGCATGGGTTCATGGGATTTGTGCGGCTGGCGACTCGGTAGGAGGAGTCCGGGGTTTGGCTACACCGCAGATCTGGGGAGCCCAACAAGCACGCCCTCTGGATGCTCTGCCCGGCGGGCGCCGGCGATGAGCTTTAGGCCGGGAACGTAAGGCCTGCGTTGGCAATTCCTATTCGGAAGCGTGGCGCCAGGTGAGGCGATGGAACAACATGCGTACGATATACGGCTGCTCCTGGTTTTCGGCTTCCTTTTGCCCTGGCCGGCCCTCGCGACGGCCGGGCCGTGCTATGATTTGAGCAAGGGGCAACCGACGGGGCTCACGGGAACGCTGGACTATGCGGTGTTTGCCGGTCCGCCACACTACGCGAACGTGCAGAAGGGCGACGCGCCGAACCCCTCCTTTGTGCTCCGACTGGCGCATCCCGTCTGCATTCAGGGCCATAAGTCTGTTGATCCCAAGAACTCGGTCCAGGCGGTTCAGCTGGTGA
Source organism: Rhizomicrobium sp. (assembly GCA_035455725.1). Taxonomy (GTDB): domain Bacteria; phylum Pseudomonadota; class Alphaproteobacteria; order Micropepsales; family Micropepsaceae; genus Rhizomicrobium. The sequence goes on from DATIEM010000187.1 coordinate 5,747, forward strand.
AAACTGCCAAGGTGGAGGGCAAACTGAAGCCGCTCCTGCATCGCCAGGTCACCGTCGCTGTGAAAAATCCGGCGCCCGACCCGGCGCATCGCCAGGCGCCGGTTTTCGCCTGGGTGACCTCTATTGCTCCGACGCCTCATCGGGCGGAGGTCGCCAAGGGGCGTGCACCCGCCCCCACTACTCATCAGATGAACGCCGCGAAGGCGGGGGGAACTGCCGCTGCGGTTCCGCAAATCAAATTCCCGAAAGAGCGTCGAATGGCCGGCGCCACGCATGTGATGGAGTTGGCCAAGAAACGCGTACCGCCCCCAACCACTCAGGAGATCGACGTTGCCAAGGAGGATGGAACCGCCGCTACGACGGTCAGGACATTCTATGCAGGGCTGGCGGACGGCCGGGGCGACTTAGCGTCCGCAATGGTGATCCCGCGGAAGCGTGCGCAGGGGCCATTTTCGGCGGACGAACTCAGCCACTTCTTTGGACATCTGAAGAAGCCCATCCGACTGGAGAACGTGGAAACGAATGGGTCAGGCGAAGTCCTGGTCCAGTATCGCTATGCGGCCTCGGCGCGAGAGTGCAACGGACGAGCGCTCGTCAAAACCGTCATGCTGAGCGGCAAGACCTATATCCAAAGCATCCATGCTCTGGACGGCTGTTAGCAACGCGCCGACGCGCTACTTGGCGCGCCAGGTTCAGCCGCTCGCGAAGAAGCTCTGCGCGTTAAACTTTGTCGGCGTAGATGAGGCAGCCGGATGGGATGCGGCCGAGCACTTCGGGCATGCTCGCGCCGGCCAGTGCAAAGCACCCCTCGCTGCGGCCGAGCGCGCCATGGGCGCGCGCCATCTCGGGGCTCACATACCACGCGGCGTGCACGACAATTGCGCGGCCCAGCGCGTTGCTGTTCGTGCCGTCGAGTCCGGTAAGCCGGATCGAGCGGCCGTGCGCGCCGGTGTAGAGGCCGTCGGTGCGATAGGCGCCCTCCGATGTCGCATGCGAGCGCGGTTCGTTTGAGAAGCGATGCAGCCAGCCGGTGTGCGCCGGATCGGAGCCCCGGCCGTGGGCCACCAGGTGGGAGCTGACGCGGCCGCTCGCGACGTCCAGCAGATGAAACCGCGGGGCGCGGGAGGGCAGCGAGAAGTCCGCGATCGCGACAGTGTTGTGGTTCGGTATGCGCGACGCGTGACGGTTCAGCGCTTCCAGCGCGCGCCTCAGAATGGCGGGCGAAACCGTTGAGGAAGAAGCTAAGGATTTGATCGGCCGCAACAGCGCGGCTGCGGCAATGCCGCCGCTCGCGGCAAAGAGAGAACGCCTCGACACCATCATTTGGTAAGCAACTCCACGACACCCGGCCGGATTGGACCGACGGCAACCCGAACTTGAAATAAATTTCAGCCCCAGCGTGAGGCGTAGGCAGGTTACCGCGTTATTGTAGCGATGCGAACGTGGTCCATCGCCGCATTATCATTTGTTGTGGCAATCACGACGGCGGCTGTCGCTTCGCCTGCGGGGGCGCAAACAGATGACGAGGCCTCATCCAATTCGCGCAGCTCGCACGGTGCAGATTCGCACGACGCGATGAGCATGATCGTCAATCTTCATACGCAGCGGGCATATATTTATCGCGATGGCGAAATGATCGCGACGACGCCCGTGTCATCCGGCAAGCGCGGTCATCGCACGCCGACAGGAACGTTCCGGGTGCTCGCCAAGCAGAAGTTTCATCGCTCGAAGAAATACGACAATGCGCCGATGCCCTTCATGCAGCGCCTGACCTGGTCCGGGATCGCGCTGCATGCCGGTCACGTGCCCGGTTATCCAGCCTCGCACGGCTGCATCCGCCTGCCGTCCAGCTTCGCGCGCTGGCTTTATGGCGAACCGACGATGGGGATGAAGGTTACGATTACCGACCAAAGCCGGCCCGAGCGGCCGGCGGAACAGTCGCAAATCGCGAGCGCATCCACAGATGACGAGGACGATTCGCAGTAGGCGCGAACGCGGATACTCATGTTGAGCGGGCTCAGCGGCGGATTCTCGTAACAAGCAAAACGAAAGGACGCGCTGCTCGCGCAGCGCGTCCCATAGGCATCTGACTTGGTCGGCTTAGTGTGGCGGCGGAGGAGGCGGCCCGTTCTCGTCGGAAGGCGGCGGTCCGTTGTCGTCCGAAGGCGGAGGTCCATTTTCGTCGGAGGGAGGCGGTCCATAACCCTGCTGCTCCATCCGCTCGCGTTTGCACTTGTGAGGATGGCGCTCGCACCACTTCGGACCGTGGACGCGATGCCGGGGCGGCCCATACTCAGCCGGCGGACCGGACTGCGCGCCGCCGGAGTACGATTCAGGCGGCGGCCCTTGTTCTTCGCCGGGCGGCGGGCCCTGTTCTTCATTGGGTGGGGGCCCATAATCCGGCCCACCCGGCGGCGGTCCAGCCTGGGCGGGCGGCGGCGGGGGAGGCCCAGGCGGTCCGTAGCCGGGGCCATAGGGCCCGTTGGGATAGTAGACGCAAGCGGAAAGCAGAACGGCCGATCCAAGGATCGCAACCGAAGCAAGCCGAAGCCGCATGAAAGTCTCTCCAGTTCAGAGATGCCCGTCCAGAATATCGCAACGCTTCAAGCGGCGCTTGGTGGCAAGCCTGCCGCCAAATGACACTTTCGCAATCTGGCGGGGGCGGCCGTCCGGTGCTTAATGGGGCGGCGAGGTGAACGATGACGACCCGGGATGCGTGCATGGAAATGGACCGGAGCGATCCGCTGGGTTTTGCGCGGTCCCGCTTCTGGCTTTCCAATGGCCTGCTGTATCTGGACGGCAATTCGCTGGGTGCGCTGCCGATCAGCACAGCCGAGCGCATTGCCGATGCGGTAACCCGCGAATGGGGACGCGACCTCATCCAGAGCTGGAACAAGGCGGACTGGATTGGTTTGCCGCTGTGTGTCGCCAAGCGGCTCGCGCCGTTGATCGGCGCGGGCGAAGACGAAGTGATCGCGGCGGATTCCACTTCCGTCAATCTGTTCAAGCTTGCGTCTGCCGCCCTGAGCTATCAGGCGCCCCGGCGCGTGATCCTCACCGAGATCGAGAATTTCCCGACCGACCAATACGTGCTGCAGGGCTTGGCTGCGCTGCTCGGCAGCGCGGTCGAGTTGAAAGCCGTGCCGCGCGAAGCATTGCTGGACGCGATCGATGATGCCGTGGCGCTGCTGGCGCTCACCCACATCGATTACAAGACGGGCGCCATGCACGACATGGCGGCGATCACAGCTGCGGCGCACAAGGTGGGCGCTCTGACGCTCTGGGATTTGAGCCACAGCGCGGGCGCGGTGGAGCTTGCGCTCACTGATTGCGGCGCCGATCTCGCCATTGGCTGCAGCTACAAATATCTCAACGGCGGGCCCGGCGGGCCCGCTTACCTGTTTGTGGCGCGGCACCTGCAGGACAAGCTCACGCAGCCGCTGAGCGGCTGGATGGGGCATGTCGCCCCGTTCGATTTCAGCCCGCACTACCGGCCCGCGAGCGGCATGCTGCGCTTCCTTTCCGGCACGCCAGTGGTACTGGGGATGATTGCGTTCGCGGAAGGGCTCAAAACCTTCGATGGCGTTTCCATGCGCGATGTGCAGGCAAAGTCGGAGGCGCTGGGCGACCTGTTCATCGCCCTCGTCGAAAGCGAATGCGCCGATGCGGATTTCATTCTCGCCAGCCCCCGCGACGGGGCGGAGCGCGGCGGCGAAGTCTCACTTCGGCATGCGGATGGTTATGCGATCATGCAGGCGTTGATTGCCGACGGTGTGGTCGGAGACTTCCGCGCGCCGGATTTCATGCGCTTCGGCTTCGCGCCGCTCTACACGC
>DATIEM010000188.1:0-3708 GCA_035455725.1 Rhizomicrobium sp.
GGCTCGGCATGTGCGCCGCGAACCGCCAGCTGTCGAGGGCCTCCAACTCGGCGGCCGTCAGCATGATCTGGAGACGCTCTTCCCGCCCGTTTCCGTTCGTGCCCATGATCCCAACCCACTGCAAATGTTATGAGCTACTTACTCATAATGCGCCAAAGCAGCAAATGGTGCCATTAGCATAAAAAAGTCCTTTCCTGCTTCCGGCGGAAGCGGCGCAGTTGGCGGATTGATCGAGGTTCGACGGCCCCGCATCCTGCGCGGGCGAAGGGAAAGGAACGTGAAGAATGCCCGAATCCCCTTCTGTCATCAGCCCCTTCATCCGCGGTCCGGCGTCCTACCGGGCACGCGCCGAGAAACTTCGCGCGATGGCGGGAGACATGGCCGCCTGCGAATGGGCGGACATCCTGCTGCGGCTTGCGGATTCTTATGAGGATTCGGCCCGCAGCACGGAGCTGGAGAGCTGTTCCCTCTAAGGCGCCCCGGGCCGGTTGAAAATTCCTGTCGCCGATTTCATCCGTCCGGCGGTCCGATCCGTCGAATTCGAAGCATCCGCCTAACCGTGCGGTAGCGCGGCCGTGATTAGCGTGGCGCCTCGCCTGCGCGAAGCCGCTGGCCCCACAGCAGAATCACGGAGCACACCATGCGACTGAACGCCCTTGCCGCCACGGCATCCTTAACGGTCCTCGCGCTGGCCGCGGGGCCGGCCTCGGCGCAGCCGATGAACGATGCGGGCAGCCCGTGGCGCGGCCTCTATCTCAACCTCGGCGGCCATGTCGGAGAAATGTTCGGCGGCAACAAGCTTTCCTTCGAAGATCTGACCAGCGGCCACGATCTCTCCTTCACCACCGACAACCCCGGTTCGTCGACCGTGCTGGGCGGCGCGGAGCTGGGGCAGTGGTGGCCGATGGGCGGCGCGGTCATCGGGCTGGAAAGCGACGTGAGCTTCGCCAAGAACATCAAATATCTCTCCAGCCTGCGCGGTGAGCTGGGGGTGCCGGCCGGCTCGTTCCTGTTCTATGGCACCGGCGGTCTCGGCATCGAAATCGCCGACGAGAGCTTTTCGGTCACGTCCACCACCGGCGAAGTCGACACTTTTACCGGCGCCGAGAAGAAGTACGGCTGGGTGGCGGGCGGTGGCGTGCAGGCGATGATCGCGCCGCGTCTCAGCCTGGGCATCGAAGGCCTTTACTACGGGCTCGGGCACGACTCCTCGGCGCTGCAGACGGTGCAGGGCGCCGAGCCGTTCAATGTGGTTGCCGATCGCAACTTCGCGGTGGTGCGCGTCCGACTGGACTTCCATTTCTCGAATTTCTGGTAGGCGAGGCTCGCGTTGAAGGCTGAGGCGCGGTCCTCTATGACCGCGCCTCCATGACCGACCTCCCTCATATCCGGAATTTTTCCATCGTCGCCCATATCGATCATGGGAAGTCTACGCTTGCCGACCGGCTGATCCAGTTCACCGGCGGGCTTTCCACGCGCGAGATGAAGGAGCAGGTGCTCGATTCCATGGAGATCGAGCGCGAGCGCGGCATCACCATCAAGGCGCAGACGGTGCGCCTCGAATACCGGGCGAAGAACAACGAAACCTATATCCTCAACCTGATGGACACGCCGGGGCACGTGGACTTCGCCTACGAGGTGAGCCGCTGCCTCGCCGCCTGCGAGGGCGCTCTCTTGGTGGTGGATGCGAGCCAGGGCGTGGAAGCGCAGACACTCGCCAACGTCTACCAGGCCATCGATGCCAATCTCGAAATCGTGCCGGTGCTGAACAAGATCGACCTGCCGGCCGCCGAGCCCGACCGCGTGCGCCAGCAGATCGAGGATGTGATCGGCCTCGATGCCAGCGACGCCATTCCCATTTCCGCCAAGACGGGCATTGGCATTCAGGATGTGCTGGAAGCGGTGGTGCATCGCCTGCCGGCGCCCAAGGGCGACGCCGTGGCGCCGCTGAAGGCGCTGCTGGTGGACAGCTGGTACGATTCATACCTCGGCGTGGTGGTGCTGGTGCGCGTGGTGGATGGCGAGCTGAAGAAGGGCCAGAAGATCCGCATGATGGCGTCCAACGCTATCTACCAGGTGGAGCGCGTCGGCGTGTTCACCCCCAAGCAGGTGATTGTCGATTCCCTCGCGCCCGGCGAAGTCGGCTTCCTTACCGCCGCCATCAAGGAAGTGGCGGATACGCAAGTGGGCGACACCATCACCGACGAACGCAAGGGCACCGAGACGCCGCTGCCGGGATTCCATCCCGCGCAACAGGTGGTGTTCTGCGGACTGTTTCCGGTGGACGCGGCGCAGTTCGAAGACTTGCGCAATGCGCTGGCGCGGCTGCACCTCAACGACGCTAGCTTCACCTACGAAATGGAAACCAGCGCCGCGCTGGGCTTCGGCTTCCGCTGCGGTTTCCTGGGCCTGTTGCACCTGGAGATCGTGCAGGAGCGGCTGGAGCGCGAGTTCAATCTCGAGCTGATCGCCACCGCGCCGGCCGTCATCTATCGGCTGCACATGACCGACGGCACGATGCGCGAGCTGCACAACCCCGCCGACATGCCGGATCCGGTGCGCATCGCCTTCATCGAGGAGCCGTGGATCACCGCCACCATTCTGGTGCCGGACGATTACCTCGGCTCGGTGCTGAAGCTGTGCCAGGACCGGCGGGGGCGGCAAATCGAGCTCACCTATGCCGGCAACCGCGCCATGGTGCGCTACGCGCTGCCACTCAACGAAGTGGTGTTCGATTTCTACGACCGGCTGAAAAGCGTAAGCCGCGGCTACGCCAGCTTCGATTATCACATTCAGGGCTACGAGGAAGGCGACCTGGTGAAGATGTCGATCCTCGTGAATGAGGAGCCGGTGGATGCGCTATCGATGATCGTGAACCGCGCACGCGCGGAAAGGCGCGGCCGCGCCATGGTGGAGAAGCTGAAGGAGCTGATCCCGCGCCACCTGTTCAAGATTCCGATTCAGGCGGCGATCGGCAGCAAGGTGATTGCGCGCGAAACCCTCTCCGCGCTGCGCAAGGACGTCACCGCCAAATGCTACGGCGGCGACATCACGCGCAAGCGCAAGCTGCTGGACAAGCAGAAGGAGGGCAAGAAGAAGATGCGCCAGTTCGGCAAGGTCGACATCCCGCAGGAAGCCTTCATCGCCGCCCTGAAAATGGACCAGGATTGATCAGAATGCATTCTGGTCATCCAGGAAAAGAGACGGAGAACATACGTAGGCGACTTGGAAAGGCAATCGCGGTTTCCATGATCTTTCTGGCCGGAACGGCTGCGAACTTGTGGATGGCCATGAATCCGGCGACTAGAGGCCTGCCGCGGCAAAGAAGCCTGAGTCCAGTCAGCGGTCAGCTTGCAGCGCGGCACTGGGGCTACAGAAGCTACACAATACGCATGCAGCTCAACGATGATCCGAGGACATTCATCTACACGGAGAAGATGGGCGATAAGCTAAGCGTGTGGAACTCATTGTGCGAAGGTTGTTTAGTCACCTTGTGGACCGACAAAGGGGATCGGCGATCAGAGCCCTTCGTATTCCAAATTGCCGTTCGAGGTCGCGTTGTTCGAAGCTATCGCGATGTAAGCGACACATGGATAGCAGGTAACAAAATCACTCCATATTTCGCGGTTATATTTTTGATCGGGACTTTGGCCGCAAGTTCGTACGCTTTTTATCAATGGCATCTGCTCAGAAAACCCTGAGAGTCAT
>DATIEM010000189.1:0-8862 GCA_035455725.1 Rhizomicrobium sp.
GCGCCTCGTCGAAATAATTCTGCACCCCCAGGCCGTCGCATTCCGGACAGGCGCCGTGCGGATTGTTGAAGGAGAAGAGGCGCGGCTCGATCTCCGGAATGGTGAAGCCGGACACCGGACAGGCGAATTTGGAGGACAGCAAAATCTGGCGTGGCTTGCCGTCCTTCTCTTTTTCGTCGGCGAACTCCACCACCAGCAGCCCGTCGGCCAGATTGAGCGCGGTCTCGATGGAGTCGGGCAACCGGTTGCCGATATCCGGCTTGACCACGATACGGTCCACCACGATTTCGATATCGTGCTTGAGTTTCTTGTCGAGCGACGGCGTTGCGCCGATGTCGTAATATTTGCCGTCCACCTTGGCGCGCTGAAAACCTTTCTTCTGAAGCTCCGCCAGTTCCTTGCGGTATTCGCCCTTGCGGCCGCGCACGATAGGCGCCAGCAAATAGAGCCGCGTTCCTTCCGGCAGGGCGAGAATGCGGTCCGCCATCTGGCTGACGGTTTGGCTTTCGATGGGAAGACCTGTCGCCGGCGAATAGGGAATGCCGACGCGCGCGAACAGCAGGCGCAGGTAGTCGTAAATTTCCGTGACGGTGCCGACGGTCGAACGGGGGTTGCGCGAAGTGGTCTTTTGCTCGATGGAAATGGCGGGCGAGAGGCCCTCGATGTGGTCCACATCCGGCTTCTGCATCAGCTCCAGGAACTGCCGCGCATAGGCCGAAAGGGACTCCACGTAGCGCCGTTGCCCTTCGGCGTAGATGGTGTCGAAGGCAAGCGAGGATTTGCCGGAGCCGGAAAGGCCGGTCATCACCGTCAGCCGGTCGCGCGGGATCTCCACATCCACGTTCTTGAGATTGTGTTCCCGCGCGCCGCGAATGGAGATGTTCTTCAGCATGCCTGCTTAGCCGTCCTCAAGGGCAAACGCGCACTTTGCAGCCCCTGCCCCGTGGCAGCAACGGCTGAAGTGAACTGACCCGGTGGGTAATCCAACCCTGCGTCGTGACGCCGGCCGGAACTCCGGATGTGGGCATTGCCGACAACTTTCTCAAGGCGATAGCCCGAATCTCAGCCGGAACATATTAGGAACTATCTGGCGGGCGGGCAATTGCAAAACTTTATCGGCGGGCCCATGAGCGCCAGGGAATGTCGGACGTTAAGATGGCAGCCACGCCCAGGAGGAACTTGAGCTCTGTGCCCCGCACTGCGCTGAGCTATCGGCCGGACATCGACGGACTGCGCGCGCTCGCCGTCGCCGCGGTGGTGCTGTTCCACTACCGCGTGCCCGGTTTTAGTGGCGGCTTCGTGGGGGTGGACGTGTTCTTCGTCATCTCCGGCTACCTCATCACGGGCCTCATCCTGAAGGAGGGTGCGCAGGACCGCTTCTCGCTCCGCAGCTTCTATGAGCGGCGCATCCGGCGCATCTTTCCGGCGCTGTTCGCCATGCTGGCAGTCGCCACCATTGCGGCCGCGCTGCTGTTCTTTCCGGTCTCCTTCGCCCGCTTCGGGAAATCGCTGCTCGCGACTGCCGCTTTCGCCTCCAATTTCGAGTTCTGGCGCGAAGCGGGCTATTTCGATGTCGGCGCCGACCAGAAACCGCTGCTGCATCTCTGGTCGATTGCGGTGGAAGAGCAATTCTACCTGATCTTTCCTGCATTGGTGCTGCTGATCGGCATGCGCTCGAAGCTGAAGCTTGCAGCAGCGGTCGCCACAGTTTTCGCCGCCTCGCTTGCCTTCAGCGTCTGGTGCATCCACCACGCGCATGTGGCCGGCTATTACCTGTTGCCGTCGCGCATGTGGGAGCTGATGCTGGGCGCCCTGCTGGCCATCGGCACCGTCCATGTTCCTGCAAAGTGGAAATTCCCGGAACTGTCTGCCGCAGCGGGGCTGGGGCTGATTGCCTTCAGCGTCTTCCGCTACTCGCACGCGACGCCGTTCCCCGGCGCAGCGGCGTTGATCCCTTGCCTGGGAACGGCGCTGATCATCGCATCCGGCGAAGGCTCGCAGCTCAATCGCACCTTAAGCCGGAGGCCGATCGTTTTTGTGGGGCTGATCTCCTATTCACTTTATTTGTGGCACTGGCCGGTTTATGTGTTCGCGCGGGCCGCGCTGTTCCGCGCGCCGACTCCGCTCGAGACGGCTCTGCTGATCGCACTGTCATTCGCCCTCGCGGCCTTCTCGTGGAAGTTCATCGAGCAGCCGTTCCGGAGTCGGAGTTTCCGCTGGCCACGAGCGGCATTGTTTTCCGGCGCGGGGGCGGCCATGGCAGCCGCGGCGGCCTGCGCCCTCGTGGTGGTGATTGCCGGCGGACTGCCGCAGCGGTTCCCCGCGCAAATCCGCACCATCCTTGCGGCCGCCACCGACCATGAGCCACGCATTCATGAGTGCTTCGGCCTTACCGCCGACGACGTGCACAAGGGACGTTTGTGCAGTATCGGCGCGAAGGTGCAGCAGGCGAGCTTCCTCCTGTGGGGCGACAGCCACGCCGACGCGCTCATCCCGGCGGTGCAGAAGATCGCCCGGCACGAAGGCCGCGCGGGACTTTTCGCCGGCACCGACAGCTGCCCGCCGCTGCTCGGCGTGGAGCGCGCCGATACCGCCAAGTGCGCGCCCTTCAATGAGGCGGTGGCGAAAATCGCCACCAGCAAATCCATCCGGGAAGTCATTCTGGAGGCGCGCTGGGCGAAAAACGCGGAAGGCAGTTCCTTCGGCCAGGAGCCGGAAGGCCGAATCCGCATCTACGACAACGTCTCGGAAGGACGCACGGAGCGCCAAACCCGCGACGTGTTTTATCGCGGGCTGGACCGAACGGTCCGCGCTCTCACACAGGCGCATAAGAAGGTCATCCTCGTGGCCTCGGTGCCGGAGGTCGGCTACCCGGTGCCCGCGTATCTCGCCCGCGCCAGGCTTGCCGATCCGCGCGCGAGACTCTCCACCAGTGAGGCGGTGTACCGTGAGCGGCAGAGATTCGTGCTCTGGGCGTTTGCGCAGATGCGCAAGCACTACGGCGCGGAGATCGTCTATCCGGATCGCGTTCTCTGCAGCGGCGGCGCCTGCCAGGTGGCGTTGAACGGGCGGCCCCTCTACCGGGACGCCCACCACCTCACCACCTTCGGCGCCTACCAGCTTGCGCCCCTGCTCGCCCAAGTCTTTTGACAGGAAGGCAAAGCTTGCCTCCGGAGAGGCGGCCCCCTATAAGGCCCCCCTTCCGCCAGATTTCGCGAGTTTCGCCATGCAAAAGGGCATTCACCCCGATTATCACTTCGTGACCGTCACCCTGAACGACGGCACGACCTACCGGACCCGCACCACCTGGGGGCAGCCCGACGGCAAGCTCACGCTCGACATCGACCCCACCACCCATCCGGCCTGGACGGGCGGCCAGCAGCAGCTGGTGGATCGCGGCGGGCGCCTCACCCGCTTCAACAAGCGCTTCAAGGATTACGTGAAGTAGCTGGACGGGCTTATTGCCCGAATGCCTGCTCCAGGCGGGCGAACTGCGCCTGCAGGCCCGCTTGCGCGCCGTTACTGCCAAGCAGCTCTTCTAGCCGCGCCACCCGGCAGTAAAGACTCTCGCTGCGCGCCAGCAGATCGCGCAGCTTCGCGGGAAGCATGCCGAGACTCTCGCTGCGTCCGCCCAGACAGATTTCGCGCGAGCCGAGCCGGTAGCGATCATTAGCGGCATCTTCCGCCGCCATATCGCCATCGTGCACCGCGCGCTGCACCAACAGCCAGCTCGCCGCCTGCATCAGCCGCGTGGTGACGCGCAGGCTTTCGCTGGAATACGCCATCGCGTCATTGCCTGAGAGATGGCGGGCTTCCTCGCGGCCGCGACCGTCGAAATAGCGCGCCGCCTCTTCCACCAGCGACATGCCTTCCTCGAAGGTGCGCTCGAAAACGGCCGAGCCGGCGAACGACTGCATGGTCATTCCATTGAGAGACGTCTCGTCCAGCTCCGCAATCGACATGCCACCGCTCCCGAAATTTCACGCACGCTACCAAGCTCTGTGGCTATGGCAAGCAGCGGTTTGCGTTAACGATTAAGGCCGATCGCGGCGCCTCACGCGGACGACGATTTGAAAAACGCGGATGCCGCATTCTTCGTCGCTTGGCGCGCTTCGATCGCCTCCCGGCAGCGGGCGATTTCCATCTCCATCGCCGCGATGCGTGCTTCCAGCTCATGCGCGGAAAGAGTGGAGAGATCCTGCCCCAGCGCGAATTCGGGTGTTTTGATCCGCGGGCTCAATTCATCGGGATCGATCGGCATCGCTTCTGTCCTGTTATCGTTGTTAATGTCAGCGCGAAACCGGAGCGCACGCAAGCAGCCCGCATGAAAGCCATCCGCATCGAAAATCCCGGCGCCGATTATCGGCTGGTGCTGGATGATTTGGCGCAGCCGACGCCCGGCCGAGGCGAGGTGCTGATCAGGGTCGCTGCGGCCGGCGTGAACCACGCCGATCTGGCGCAGGCGCAGGGCCGTTATCCGCCGCCACAAGGCGCATCGGAGGTCCTCGGTCTGGAAGTCTCCGGCGACATCGCCGCGCTGGGCGAAGGCGTCACGGATTGGCACGTGGGGCAGCCGGTCTGCGCCCTGCTGGCGGGCGGCGGCTATGCCGAATACTGCACCGCGCCCGTCGAGTGCCTGCTGCCGATCCCCAACGGGGTGAGCGTCAGCGAGGCCGCGGCGCTGCCGGAAGCGTATTTCACCGTCTGGGCCAATGTGTTCATGGCAGCGCGGCTGGCGCCAGGGGAACGGGTGCTGATCCACGGCGGTTCGAGCGGCATCGGCACCGCCGCGATCCAGCTCTGCGCGGCGCGCGGACACGAGGTCTTCACCACCGCCGGCAGCGCGGAGAAATGCGCGGCCTGCGAGCAACTGAGTGCGAAGCGCGCCATCGACTATCGCGCAGAAGATTTCGTCGAGGTGGTAAAGCTGGCGACCGGTGGCCGCGGCGTGGACGTGATCCTCGACATGGTCGGCGGCGACTACATTCAGCGCAACATCAGCGCGGCGGCGGTGTGGGGCCGCATCGTCAACATCGCCTACCAGAGCGGCATGACGGCGACAGTGAATTTCGGCCCCGTCCTGATGAAGCGGCTGTCGCTGCTGGCAACCACCCTGCGCGCGCGCAGCAACGCCGAGAAGGCCGCCATCCGCGATGCCGTTCAGCGCGAGGTCTGGCCGCTGATCGGAGCCGGCAAGGTCAGGCCGGTGATCGACCACGTCTTCCCGCTGGCCGAGGTGCAGGCGGCGCACACCCGCATGGCCAAATCAGCGCACATCGGCAAAATCCTGCTGCGGATTTGACCCTCGGCGAACCCGCTCTCGCGAGTCTTGACCCGCGAAGGCCGATCCGTATATTGCGCCGCTTCCTGCGCAGCTTGGCTTCGGCGGGACCCTAACGATTTCAGGAACTTAGCATATGTTTGCGGTCATCCGCAGCGGCGGAAAACAGTATCGGGTTGTGGAAAACGACGTGATCTCCGTCGACAGGCTCGAGGGTGAGGTGGGCGCGAAGATCGCGCTCTCGGAAGTCCTGATGCTGGGCGGCGATCAGCCGAAGCACGGCTCGCCGCTGGTTTCCGGCGCCAGCGTGGAGGCAGAGATCGTGGAGCACGGCCGCGGCCCCAAGACCATCGCCTTCAAGAAGAAGCGGCGCAAGAACACGCACAGGAAGCGCGGCGGCCGGTCTCACCTCACCACGGTGAAGATCACCGGCATCAGCGCAGGAGCATAAGATGGCGCACAAAAAGGCAGGCGGCTCCTCCCGCAACGGGCGCGACTCACCGGGCCAGAGACTGGGCGTGAAGATGTTCGGCGGCCAGCCAATTTCCGCCGGCAATATCATCGTGCGCCAGCGCGGCACCAAGTTTCACGCCGGCGACAACGTCGGCATGGGACGGGACCACACCCTGTTCGCCACAGCGGACGGCACGGTGCAGTTCCGCGAAGGCTACAAGCGCCGGACGTATGTGTCCGTCGTAACGGCGGAATAATCAGTTCACCTCCCCCTTTGTGGGGAGGTCGAAGCGCGAAGCGAAGCACGCGAGAGCGCTCTTTTGCACCTCCCCCTACGCGGGGAGGTCGAGATGCTGGAGCGCAGCGACAGCAGCTCGGGTGGGGGGCTTTGCATGCGCGCAAATTTCCCCACCCGGAGCATTTCTCGCATATGCTCGAAAGGCTCCGACCTCCCCGCGTAGGGGGAGGTGAACGAAATCGGCGCAACGTCGGCGCATGAAATTTCTCGATCAGGCCAAGGTCTACATCGCGAGCGGCGCGGGCGGGAACGGCTGCGTGGCGTTCCGCCGCGAGAAGTTCATCGAATTCGGCGGCCCGAACGGCGGCAATGGCGGCCGCGGCGGCGACGTGTGGGCGGAGGCGGTGGAGAACCTCAACACCCTCATCGATTACCGCTTCCAGCAGCACATCAAGGCCAAGAACGGCGAGGGCGGCATGGGCAAGGAGATGACCGGCGCCGCCGGCGCCGATGCGGTGTTGCGCGTTCCCGTCGGCACGCAGATCTTCGAGGAGGATGGCGAAACGCTGATCGCCGATCTCGACCGCGCCGGTGCGCGCGCGATGCTGCTGAAGGGTGGGAAAGGCGGCTTCGGCAACGCGCATTTCAAGACCTCCACCAACCAGGCGCCGCGCCACGCCAATCCCGGCCAGCCGGCGGAAGAGAAAACCATCATCCTGCGGCTGAAGCTGATCGCCGATGTGGGGCTGATCGGCTTGCCCAACGCGGGCAAATCCACCTTTTTGTCGCGCGTCTCCGCCGCCAAGCCGAAGATCGCGGATTACCCTTTCACCACGCTCAATCCGCAGCTCGGCATGGTGCGCGCGGATCAGACAGATTTCGTGCTGGCCGATCTGCCGGGATTGATCGAAGGCGCGCACGAAGGCGCGGGGCTGGGCGATCGTTTTCTCGGGCACGCGGAACGCTGCAGCGTCATCCTGCATCTGGTGGACGGCACCCAAAGCGGGATCGTGGATGCCTACCGCACCATCCGCGGCGAGCTGGAGAGTTACGGGCACGGGCTGGCCGAGAAGCCGGAAGTGCTGGTGCTGAACAAGATCGACGCGATCGAGAAATCCGCGCTGTCGCGCAAGCGCGCCGCCTTGGCGAAGGCGAGCGGCTGCGAAGTGCTGACGATGTCCGGCGTCAGCGGCGATGGGGTGCAGGAGGTGCTGCGCGCGCTCGCCAAAGCGGTGAACCGCAACCGCAAACGCCAGACCCGCGCCACGCCCACGCCGGCGTGGACACCTTAGAATTGCCGCTGGAAACGCAGACCGTCCGTAACGGCACACCACAGAGAGAGATTCACCTCCCCCAACGTGGGGAGGTCGAAGCGCCAACGGCGCTTCGGGTGGGGGGCGCACAAAAATGAAACGTCTCGGCCTGCATCCTTAAAGGCAAGCGGAAAGGGCAGTGGGCCATGACGGTGAACGGCCCATGGCGAATTTGCTTTAGGTTTGCGAAGGGAGATGCGCACGATGTCGAGATCGTCGACTACCATTGAGAGGGCGGGGCCGCTCCGGCCGGTTCATCCCGGCCGCTTGCTCGCCGGCGAGATGGAAGCGCGAGGGCTTTCGGCGCTGGCGCTCTCGTTGCATCTTCGGGTTCCGGCCAACCGGATTTCCGAAATTGTGAAGGGCCGGCGCGCCATCTCCGCCGAAACCGCTTTGCGTCTCGGCCGCTATTTCAAAACCGGTCCCGAGCTGTGGCTGAGGCTGCAGGCGAGCTACGATCTTGCGGTGGCAGAGAAGAAGCATGGGGCGGAGATTCGCAAAGAGGTGCGCGCCGCATAAGCTTCCAAGAAGCGCAGGCGCGCTGGTCCGCGATTTTTACTTACCGTGCAGACGCGGTGCCGAAACCGCTGACCCGATATGTATTTCCACACACTGTAACGCGGTTGGCGATACTGATTCGCGCGCTACCGCTCAGGCGCGCTGCGCAGGATGCGCTCATAGTCGCGGCCGCCGTAGAAGATTCGCACGATCACAACCTCGGAGCGTAGGACGCGAAACGCGATTACAGCGCGACGCTCAAATCCGATAATGCGCAAGCCCGGTTTGATGTCATCCCGTGGTGTCCCGCGCAGTGGCGCATCCCGGAGCGACTGGCACAGCGCCCCGATGCGGTCGATGTAATCGCCGGCGGCTTTTCGGCCGCCATGCTCCGCGATATAATCGTACAGATTGAGGAGGTCGTCTTCGGCGGCTGGCCGGAAGACGACCTTGTAGGTCTTCATGCCGCGCCGCGTCTGCGCAGCGCATGTCTCTGGCGCAGTTTGGCGAAGACCTTTTCGGCCGGAATGCTCGGCCGGGGATCGTTCAGTGAGCGCTCGATCTCCTCGCGCAATGCACTGCGGAGCGCCTCGTCCTCCCGGTCCAGCGCGCGAACCGCCGCCCGCAACACTTCGCTCGCCGAAGCGTAGCTGCCCGAACGCACGCGCTCGTCAACACGTTCTTTAAGATCGCCAAGGGTCACGGTCAGCGGAGAACTGGTACGGGGCATGGCCATCGCTCCCTGTGAATGACACCGTCATACTAGTGAGCGTTACATGCATGAGCAAGCCTTGATGGTGCTGGCCAGAAACCGGGCGTCGCCTAATTCACAGTTTCGCGTTAGATTCGGGAATGGCCAAGCTGCCGCCGCGCCCGGAGTACCATTGGCTGAAGCCGCCCGGCCCGGTGGCCGACGGGTTGAAAATCGGCCTGCTCGGCGGCTCCTTCAATCCGGCCCACGAAGGGCACCTGCATGTCAGCGAGCTGGCGCTGAAGCAGCTGGGGCTCGATTATGTCTGGTGGCTGGTGGCGCCGCAGAACCCGTTGAAGCCCGCCTGCGGCATGGCGCCCCTGCAGCA
>DATIEM010000190.1:0-7288 GCA_035455725.1 Rhizomicrobium sp.
TTGAAGCCCATGATTCACCTCCCCCTTTGTGGGGAGGTCGATCCGGCAAAGCGGCGAGAGCCGCGGAGGCGGATCGGGTGGGGGGGCGAGATGGCGCTGGCACCCACCCCCACCCGGCTTGCCTTCGGCTCGCCGACCTCCCCACAAGGGGGGAGGTGCTGACCAGAGCTAGTGCTTTTCATCAGGCTCCTTCTTCTTCTCCGGCTTCAGCAGCAGCGCCACCTTGTTCATGAAGCCGACGAGATCGTCCTCAGCGAGCAACGGCGCGCCTTCCGCAATGGCGGAGAGCATCGGCACCAGCCATTGCTCGTCGGCTTTCGAGAAATTGTTCAGCACATGCCCATGCACGCGCGATTTCTCGCCGGGATGGCCTACGCCGATGCGCACGCGGCGGTAATCCGGCCCGAGCGTCGCGGTGATCGACCGCAAGCCGTTGTGGCCGGCATCGCCGCCGCCGGTCTTGGCGCGGATCTTCGCCGCCGCCAGATCGATTTCGTCGTGCATGACGACAACAGCCGAAAGCGGCAGTTTGAAATAGCGCACGGCCGCGCCGATCGAGTCGCCGCTGTCATTCATGTAGGTCATTGGCTTCAGCAGATACGTCCTGCGTGCGCCAAGCTTGCCCTCCGACAGCAGGCCGGAGAATCGCCCGCGCCACGGACCGAAGCGGTAGCTCTCGCGGATCACATCCACCGCCATGAAGCCGGCGTTGTGGCGGTTGCGTGCGTAGTCGGCGCCGGGGTTGCCGAGCCCGGCGATGAGCAGCGGAGTCTCGGCCATGTGGGCTTTGCGCCGAGCGCGCTACTTCTTCTCGGCGGGCTTCGCGGCAGTGGGGGCGCCCGCTGCGGGAGCGGCGCCCTCCGCCGGAGCGGCTGCCCCTTCCACCACCGGAGCAGCAGCGGCAGCGGCGGCAGCAGCGGCGGCGGCACGCGCCTCTTCCACCACGCTGGTCGGCGCCACGATGGAAGCGATGGTGAAATCGCGCTCCTTCACCATCGATACAACGCCTTCCGGCAGCTGGATGTCGGAGATGTGCACCGTGCCGTGAATTTCGAGACCGGCGAGATCCGCTTCGATGTATTCGGGAATGTTCTCGACCGGGCAGAGCAGCTCGATCTCGTGCCGCACGATGTTCACCACGCCGCCGCGCTTGATGCCCGGCGAGGCCTCCTGGCCGCGGAAGCGCACCGGAATGGCGAGCACGATTTTCGTGCCTTCCTTCAACCGCATGAAGTCGACATGCACCGGCCGGTCCGTCACCGGATCGAGCTGCACGTCGCGCGGGATGACCCGCGTGTTTTGCCCATCCACCGCGAGCACGAACGGGGTGGTCAGGAATGTCCCGCTGGAGACATGCCGCTCCAGCTCGCGCTGCGGCACGGCAACGGAGGCCGGCTCAGCGCCGCCGCCGTACACGATGCCGGGCACGAGCCCCTTCTGACGGATGCGAAACGCCGCACCCTTGCCGGTGCCCGATCGCGGCTCGGCGCGCAGTTCCTGTGTCTCACGCATGGCGCAAATCCCTTGTTTCCGGCCATTTCAGCCGGCGGGCGAACGGTGACGGGCCCGGAAAGGCGAGGCTTTTAGCGAAAGCGCCCGTTCGCTGCAACCGGTTGAATCCTCACCGGCGGGAGGGCCGCCGCCGCGGCTCTTTCGGCGCGGGCAGGGCATGTTCGTAGGCTTCGCGCAATAGCGCGGCGAGTTCTTTCTTCGAAAGCCGTTCCGGCTGCGCGATCAGCTCCGGATGCTTGCCCCACATGTACTTCACGAAGGCTTTGGGGTCGGCTTCGAAGAGAAACTCCTTCCGCTCTTCCGTCAAATAGAGCCACAGGCCATCGGGCCGGATCACGGCGAACATGCGCCGCGCGGTGCGGAACGCGGGCCTACCCCAATGATCCACCTCGGCCACGCCGTCCAAGGAAAGGGCGATGGTACGAATGTCGGCTGCAGAGGAAGGCATGACAAGCCCTGCGGTGGCGGAGTTCTGGAAAGAGCCTATAGTAGAAGACAAGTAAAGCCGGAGGCCGCCATGCGCGCCGCGAATCCCCATGCGAAGCTGCGGAAACTGTTGGGTTATGGAGCGGCGGCCGCGCTGCTGGTGCTTGCGCCCACCGCCGCCTCCGCCGGAAAATTCAAGGTGCTGCACTCCTTTTGCGCCAAGAGAGGGTGCTCGGATGGACAAACTCCGCTCGCCCCGTTGGTGGGGGATGGGGCAGGAGACTTTTTCGGCACCGCCTACAGGGGCGGGGTCGAGGACCGCGGAACAGCCTTCGAGCTCATTGATGCAGGCGATGGGAAGTACAAATTCAAGCTGATCTACGCCTTCCGGTCGCAGCAGCCCAACAATGGAGGGCTCACCGTCGATATCGCGGGAAACCTCTACGGCTTCGACCAGGCGGGCAATTTCTACAAGCTGAGCTACGGCTTCGGCGCCCACCACGACAAGTGGGGGGAGACGCTCCTTTCGGTTGGGCTTCCGGGCGCAACTGGTAGCCTTACCTACGCCGGCGCTTCCAGCGGCAGCCCTTGGGACGGCAGCTCGCCCTTGTATGGGGTGACGGGTGACGGGGGACAAAACGGAAAGGGCTCGGTTTTTAGCCTTGTTCCCAATGGCAACCAGTGGGCCGTGAGCGATCTTTACGACTTCTGCTCGCAGCAAAACTGTCCCGATGGCGAAGGTCCTTCGGGCGGCTTGCTGTTAGCTGCATCCGGCCAGCTTTACGGAACCACAGTAGAGGGCGGCACACGGGGTGGTGGCGTGGCATTTCAGCTGTCCGGCTCAGGCGATCAGTGGACCGAGAGCACACTCTACAATTATTGCTCGCAGAAGAATTGCTCGGATGGGGATAGCCCATTCGGCAATCTGGCTGGGGATGCGAGCGGCAATCTGTTTGGTGTGACGGCGGCTGGCGGACAGTGCAAGCGTTATCCCGAGGGCTGCGGAGTTCTCTTCCAATTGAGCGACACAGGCGGGAGTTGGAGCGAAACCGTCCTTCATCGTTTTTGCTCGGAGAGAGACTGCCGCGATGGCTCCACACCCGAAGGCGGGGTGTCTCTGGATGATTCGGGCAATCTGATCGGGACGACAGTCTCCGGCGGGGGCCACGACATTGATGGCCAAGGTTTGGGCGGAGGCGTCGTCTACAAGTTTTCCGGCGGGGTCTTCAACGTTCTCCACGCTTTTTGCGCTGCCGCCAATTGCGCGGATGGTGAGCGTCCATACAGTAACGGGATCGAAAATTCAGCCGGAGTCCTTCTTGGAACGGCCAGCGGTGGGGGCGCATTCCAGGCCGGAGATGTCTACGCTGTGCAGCCATAGCTGACCTACACGAGAGGGAGGGGGTAATGCGGTTCTGTGCTTCAGCGTGTCTGTTCGCTATATTCTGGACAACGGGATTGCTCGCCCAAGGTCTTGGTCCAGTCGAGGAAGTTGCAACATTCCAGAACCTGCGAGGTTATTCGCCCGGACCGACCAGCGTTGTCGTTGACGCGCGATCCTCCAACGACGCCGGAGGAGGGGGCGTATTTGTAAAGGACGCCAATAGCTGTGCAGGCGCTGACGATGATGGTGTAACCATCACCAATTCGTCAGGTAGTCCCTGTTGGCGCCGCCAGTTTTCAGGCCCGGTGCATCTGGCGTGGTACGGCGTGCCCGATGCCTTGGGTATTGTCCCAGGTGGAACCGACAATTGTTATAAGAACGACACCGATTTCAAGCTGTGTGCCGCCGATAAGGCTGCGCGCACCGACGGCGGAACTCCGCAAAATGCCGTGGCTCTGGCCTTCACGGCTGCGGCAGATACCACGCACTTTCCCGGAGCGGACGGCGGAGTGGTGACGGACGGACGTTCCATTGTCATCGCCGGCGCCGCCAGCGGCCCGAAGAACATGCACATTCCGCAGAACCAGTATTTCTCCTGCTCCGGCCCGCCCGGCGGCCAGCGCAACCAGAACGCGGCCAATAACAGCGTGCCGTACTACATGCTGCCGAATTCGATCGTGCTTGAGCCCGGCACCTGGAGTAACCCGAGCAATCTCAGCATCTGGCGGGATGCCAATAGCCTGCTGGACAGCTGCTTCATCCGTCCCACCTGGTATAATGAATATACCCTGCAGACTCTGGTGCTGGGAGCAACGCTAAAAACGCGCGCCCTGATCGACAATATCGAACACGCCTTCGTCGGCACCGCGACGGTCTGCGGAAGCAATCCGAACAATCCCGGCAGCACCGTGGATGGTGAGGCCTGCAGCATGCGCGATGTGACGTGCATCGGCTTCGATGTCTGCGACGACAGCCGCGCTTCGCCCAGAGCAGTGTTCTCGGACGTGAATTACGAAAGCAACGTCGGCGAGTTCATCCACAACAACGGCGGCGGCATGAAGCTGGAGAACGCCAATGTCCAGAATTTCATCGAAGGCGTGCTGGACAACGCGAGCGGCGACGACATCACCAAAGCCTCGTGGCGGATCACGAGCATCGTTGCGGACAGCACAGGCGAGGCGCTGGTAAAGATCGACACCAGCGGTTCCACCGCAGATCAAATTGTGAGCGGCGATACGGTTATCATCGGCAGCTTTGTCTCGGGCAGCAGCGGGCCGCCCGCCCTGAACGGACGATGGATCGTCAAATGTGCTGCGTTACCGCCTACGCCGTGCGGAGGCAGCACGAATGGTTTCGATCTGATGAACTCTTCCTTCTATGGGCCGAGCACCACCGCCAGCTGGAAGGCGGGCTCGAACGTGCTGTCCGTGCCGGACACGGCGCAGATCGGCGGCGGGCAGTATCTGTGCGCCCCCGGCGGGACGCCGCCCTTCTCATGTACGATACCCTCCGGCTTCGGCAGCACCGGCTCGCCGACGCTGACCGCCAATCTGTCTGCCGGCGGCAATCAGGCGAGCGTCAGCTCCACCGCGAACTGGCCGGCTACCGGACTGATCAAGATCGGAAGCGGGAGTAGCCTCGAATACATTGCCTATGCCGTGCTGAACGCGACCACCATTCAGCTGACCAAAAGGGGGGCAGACGGTTTTGGCGGGTCGGGCCAAGCTCATTCAAGCGGCGATGCAATCACGGTGGCGCCGCCGACCGTGATCGCGACCGTGCCAAGCCTGAACAAGGTGATCGTGAATGCCACCGCTACGGCCTCGGGCAGCAACGTGTCGGTCGCCTTTCTCAACGATCCGTATTTCAATCCCAGCGGCGATTGCAGCCTGACCACGAGCACCTGCGCCCTGCTCAACGCAAACTATCACACCTGGACAGGATTGGCGGCAGCAGGATCGACGCCAGATGGAGTACTGGCCACAACGGCAACAGGAACAAACACCAGCAACGTGCTGACTGTCGCGGGAAATACTTTCAAGCTTCAGCCCGGAATGCTGGCCTACGACTTGGATCATGAATCGTATCTCACAGATTCGATGGGAAATCCGCTGCAAGTAACGCTCGTATCCGGCAGTTCCGTGACCCTATCCGGAAATCCGCAAAGCAGCGGATCTTTCGCGGACAACGTCAGGTTCGCGGGCTGCGGCTATCCCGGCGATTCAGCCGATGCGTCCGGCGCGGCGCCCGCGCCGTGGCTCGGCAACTGCGCGGCGACCGCCTACCTGTTCTACGGCGTGGACGCGAATCATGGCGGCGCCGGCACAGCCTGCGATTACATCCACTCGCACGGCTGGCGGGTCTACATGCACATGAACAACGGGCAGGAGACCGTTTGCAACAAGATGATCTTCGATTCCGGCAGCGGCGGAGCGGCCAGCGGCGGCATCGACAACAACGATACTGCCGATCCCACCTCTGTCGGCATCTGGGTGGAGGGCGATGGCGACAAGATCGAACTGGCGGACGGCAAGGTGGAGGCGCGCACCGGGTTCCTCAACACCGGCATCAACGAGAACAACGGCGTCGGCCTTTCCAATTTCAACTTCACCACCAGCGACCTGTATTCGCTTGTGTTCGCCAACTCCGGCCGCAGCAACATCAGCCAGCTGCACGGCTCGCCGTCCGGCGCCGGTTACGCCGACAGCAGCGAGCTTGGGCTGACGCTCACCGCGAGCGACCTCGATACCACCAGCGTCTATTACGACGACCCGACCAAGCTTTCGACGCTGCATTGCGCCAACAATGTGTTCGCGACCAGCTTTTGCGGCAACCTGCTGACCCATGTGGCGGCCGGTGGAACAGCTCCGGTTGTGGCAGCGCCTATGACCGCCACCTCGGCGGTCATATCCGGCAATGACAATGCGGGGCGCGTGACCTTTTCCTCCGGCCTGGTCGCAACACAGACACTCACGATCAATTTTGCCGCGCCCTGGTCCACCCCACCGGTGTGCTTGGCCCAGGTGGAGAGTTCGATGCCCAATCTGGGCACCGCCAGCAGTGTCACAACAACCAGCGTAGCCTTCAAATTCGCCGGCAATGTTACGGCGGGCCAAACCGTCTCGTTCCAGTGCCTTGGCTTTAAGTAGGGGGCAGGCGCGTCGTCTCGCGGCTTGACTTTCTGGCGATTAGTTCCTAATATGTTCTGGATGCGCAGAAAGGAACCCGTCTTGCGAGAAGCCGCAGCAATCCCGTTCGACGATGCGGAAAATTCACTTACCGGATTTCCCATCCGGCGGGGGGGTGGGGGCACCTCTTTGCCGAAAACAAAGATCAATATTTGGTGGTTTTCGGTTTTCGCAAAGCTGTATGACGGGGTCGGCAATTGGCCTTGGCGCTCAGCCCCTTCCTGACATGCGAACGTCCAAATGGAGGTCGGCTGGGGGATGGTGGCGCAAATCCGAAAAACAACCTCACGGTGTTTTTCGTGGCAGAACAGGAGGTTAGCAGTAGAAGGGCGTGACGGGGCGTCAGTCGAACAGGCTGGAGACGCTTTCTTCGTTGTTGATGCGGCGGATGGCTTCGCCGATCAGCGGCGCAATGGAGATGCGGCGGATCTTCGGGCAGCGGCGCATCTCTTCGGTGTCGCCGATCGAATCGGTGACCACCAGGGATTTCAGCTTTGAGTTGGCGATGCGCGCCACCGCTCCGCCCGAAAGCACCGCGTGCGTGGCATAGGCGCAAACGTCCTTGGCGCCGTTCTCGATCAGGGCGTCGGCCGCGTTGCACATGGTGCCGCCGGAATCGATGATGTCGTCCACCAGAATGCAGGAGCGGCCCTTCACGTCGCCGATGATGTTCATCACTTCGGATTCGCCGGCCCGCTCGCGGCGCTTGTCGACGATGGCCAGATCGGTGCCCAGCCGCTTGGCCAGCGCGCGGGCCCGCACCACGCCGCCCACGTCC
>DATIEM010000191.1:0-10208 GCA_035455725.1 Rhizomicrobium sp.
GAGCAGTACTCCTCGTGGACGAGGATCGCGGCCACGGGCACTTTGCCCGCCGGGCACCGCCCGCGATGCAAATCCCACGAGTCCACGCACGCCACGTTAAGACCGTGCTCCCGGAAGGTGGAAAGCAGCGCCAGCGTGGGCGCAATCGAATTGTCGCTGTGGTGGTGCATGGGCCGCTGCGAGCAGATGGTGCGCTGGTGCCCCAGCTCCGGGCTGTAGAAGGAGCCGCCGCCGATGCGGTTGTAGGCCTGCCACGTGAAGCTCGGCAGCACGCAGAGCAGATCGGTATTTTCCAGCGAGCGCGGCTTGATGTTGACGAAAATATCCTGCGAGGCGTTGCCGCGGTCGTCGCGCACCACACATTCGTAAACGCCGGCCGGCAATCCGGCGGTTTCGAGCGGTATGCGGGAGGTGTAATCCGCGCCGCTGTCGCGGTAGCTTGCCGGCATTTCGCTGAAAAGTGGTGTTGGCGTGGAGAGCTTGCGCTCCAGCACCGTCTTGCCGCCGATCGGATCGCGAAGCGCGAGCCTCGTCACCCAGGCCGCAGGCTTCTCCACATTTCTCCTATGCGAATGTGCCACGCGTTTGAGCATGCGCGCGCGGATCGCCTCGCCAAACCTGAAGCGCCAGAGGACACGTACGAGCCGCCGCGGCAGCGGCAGCGTGCGCGCCGGCTTGCGGGCGCATCTGATAAAGAGAGGCTCGCCCTCGAAGACGGAAAAATCCTCCGGATAGCCATTGATGGTGGAAAGCAGGTCGAAGTCTTTGGCGGCGCGCGCCTCCGTCGTCTCGCGATCCACCGGCGGCATACGAAACATCAGCTAAACCTCGCGCGGACGATAAGACGTGACTACATCAAGCTCATCAGGAGAACCTGACGTGCCACTTGAGGATCTTGTGGCCGAAGGGGAATGCATCCGTGCTGGCGCGGTAGGTGAAAAAGGTGCCGTTCCGCGCGGCACGGCTGGCGCGGGAATAGGTGAAGCCGGTGCGTGAATTCGAGAAGTTGTCGAGGTCGAAGAGGTGGGCCATTTCCGGTCCTGGCCTCGAGCGGTGCTTCGGCATCAGGTAGGCGGCCGGGCGCCTTTCCTCGGCGGTGGAATTCGGCCGGGCCGAGCTTTGCGTCAGAATCATGTAGAAATCACCGACGTCAACGATGTTGCGAATGGGCCATTGTGCGAGGCCCACGATGGTGGGCCGCAGACGGCTCGCGTTGCTGCGAAACATGCGGCTGCCGGGCGAGCGCAGCCGATTTTGACCCAGGTAATCGTCGGTTCCCCAGACAATCTCATCGCCTTCCCACACCAGATCGGTGAGCCGGAAAACGGTCCGCGGATATTCCGAGCCTGCAATCGTGATGCGGTCCGCGAATTGGCCCGTAATCTCCTCCCAGCTATCGCCATCGTCTTTCGACACCCAGATGCTGGATTCGGCAGGCTTGTCGCCGGAGGTCAGCCACCATTCCCCCGGCACGCCAGGCCGCGCCTGCAGGAAATGGAAATGCCGCACCTGTGTACCCTTGCGCTCGAACACCGTCTGCCAGCTGCGACCCCGGTCCCGGCTCCGCAGAACCCGGGAGGGCGCGCGCTCCCCGGGCGTGGCGGCGGGATCCTCGTAAGGGTATTCGGCATACATCAGTGTGCCGCCCGCCAGATCGACCGAGCGGCAACCATGCCAATGCGAGCCGTCCATTTGATTGACGGCGAGCACCTCGCCATCCAGGCCGAGCACCAGGTTGTCGATGACTCTGGGCAGCCCGGGCCGCCAGGATTCCGCGGCCGCCTGCGCCAGCAGCTCCGAGTCTCCCAATGACTTGAGATGGATGAATTGGTGCCGTGCAAATCGCCTGTCGCGAACCCGCACGCGCTGCCAACTCGCACCGAGATCGCGCGACAGCGCAAAGCCTCCCGTCATGGTGGCGAGAACCGTGTCGGTGGAATGGCCAGCCACGTCGGTTACATGCTCGGAGAATCCCGCAAGCGGTCCGGCCGGAAGCTCCGGAACGCTGAGGCTGACGCGAATTTCCGCCGCCGGATAACCGTCCGGCAATCGGACGGCGTATTCGCGCGTCAGAGCCGTCCGGCTGCGGCTGGTTCGCGACAGCACGGCCTGGCCGAGACTCGTCCCATGCAGCAGGTCTTTGGCAATCGCGCGAACATTGAAGGGACCGGAACGCGCGACCGCCTCGCCGATGGCTTTGAACATCCGCTGCAGCCGAAACCCATAATGGGCTATGCGCGAGGGAGTTGTCGCGAACCTGTGCAAGAAACGTCTCTCCCCCTCGGCTGTATTGCGGCCCGGCTGTGAGCAACGGAGGCTTTCCGCGCACATTGGTGCCATTGAATTCACACGCTAGGATAACAGCGAAGCGTAGCGTCTCGAGGCGAACCTGGGAACCGTATTCATAAACGAACGTCTCGTTCCCCTGACGTCACACCCCGACTTCCTGATCGTCCATCCGCACGCGCAGCGCACAGGCGGCGGCACGTTGCGGAACCATGTCCTCGCGGCGGGCCTGGGCCGCGAGCGGGTCTACAGCCGGATGTTCGTGAAGGACTTCAAACCCTGGCCGGAGCTGACCGCCGACGATCTCAAAGGCTATCGGGCTTATACCGATCTGACCAACTATTGCGAGCTGCCGCTTGCGCGCCCGTGCCTGCCGGTGGCGCTGCTGCGCGATCCTGTTCACCGCGCGGTGTCGCTCTATGGTTTCGTGCAGCGCAAGCGGACGCACAATCTCAATGCGCTGGCGATGAACAGCAGCCTCGAGGAATTCTACCGCATCGGCTCCAGCATGAACCCGCGATATTTTCGCAATGTGCAGGCGACGCGGATCTGCGGCCGGGCGGATGCCCGAATGGCGCTGGAGTTCATCCTGTCGAAATACCTGGCGGTGGGCTTTACCAGCGAGATCGATGCCTTTGCCGGCGCCATGTCGCGACTATTCGGCTGGTCGAACGTGCGCGTGGAGCGCAAGCCTTTCGCGCCGGACCGCTACGACGGGAAAATCACCCGGAAATTTCGCGAGATGGTGTTGAGCGACAGCGAGGAAGATCTGGCCTTGTTCATGGCGATGTCTGCCGGACCACCCTATGCCATTCCGCGTCAGGCGCCGCCGCGCGAGGTGATCAGGCGGGCGAAACGCCTGAGGGACAGTGCCCTGACGCTTGCGCGCCGCGTACAGAGAAGAATCGGCGGCGCATCGCGGCAGTGACGGGCCGAAGGCTCACTCGGAGTCGCTGTCGGAATCCTCGTCCTTGGATTCCTTCGGCGGGTGGAGCGGCTTGAGCAGGCTGTCGAGCTTTGTCGAGAGTTGCTGCCCCTTGAAGCCCGGCAGCTTGTAGGCCCAGCCGGAGGTCTTGGCATTGATGGCCTGGGCTTCGCGCGCCGCAGTTGGCTTTCCGGGAGCAGCCTGCGCCGACACGGTCGCCCAGTAATCGTTCTTCAGCTGCACGACGTTCACCGACACGGTGAGCCCATCGAAGGTCCGCGTGACCAGATGCGAGGCCCTGGAGAAGTCGACCTCCTTCGCCGGTTCCGAATCGTCGAAGGTCAGGCCGACAATGCCGGCGGCAACGCCATCCGCGGCGCCGGGATAGGCCAGCGCGCGCCCGGGGGGACCGTTCACCAGTTTGAAGTCCGCGTCAGCAGGTTTGTCGCGCCTTACGATGAAGGCCGGGCTTCCCGCGGGCGACACGTCCGTCTCGGCGATGCGGGAACGGTCCACATCCACCAGCTTCTTGTCGAACCAGTCGGTAACATCGCTCTTTGGCTCAAAGGTGCTCCGCGCCAGCCAGGTTTGCGTGGAGTCCGGTTTGCGCACGAAGAGGCCGCTGGCGCCAGAGCGATCGCCGATGTCTTCGCTCTTGCCCGCGATGATCGCCGCGAGCGTCTGCCCCTTGGCATCGCTCAACGAGATCAGCACGCCGTTGCCTTTCGGCGGCGCGTCGAGATCGAGGTAATGCAGCCAGTCGGCGCGGGCGGTCTTCGGCTCCAGCGTTTCCATCGTGGCGAGTCCCACGACCGTCTTGTTGACCTGCTCGAACGACGCGGGAAAATCGTTGCGGGAAGCCACCACCCATCCCTTGCCGGGCTTGTTCACCACATCGAAGCTGCCCTTCTTCGCGGCGACGTGAATATGCGTCACCTCGCTGGCGCGGTGGGGAAGATCGGGGAACAGGCTCTGGCGCTTGTAGCCGGATGAAAGCTGCTCCGTCTGGTGCCAGAGCGCCAGCGCCGCGAGGATCACCAGGACCGCGGCCACCACGCCGAGGATCGTCAATTGGCGCCGGTGCATATCGCTCAAGCTTCGCTGCATCGCTGCCATTCCTAGAACGCAATTGCCCGGGCGCGCCGGCGCCGCCGCACCATCGCGAGCGTGAGGGCGAACAGGGCGACCAGCAGCGGCACCAGCGCGATGTTCAGGAAGGAGAGCAAATCGCCAAGCTGGTCGATGCTGCTGCGGAGATTGCGCTGCACTTCGCGCAGCTTGGCGCGCGTGTCCATCGCCTCATGCCGGAATTGCTGGATTTCCCTCTGCTGCTGCGCGCTCAGACCCGCGGTGTTCTGTTTGCCCGCCTGGCCGGCGCCCTGCTGCAGGGCGCGCAAGCGATCCTGCGTTTCGGAGAGTTTCTGCTGCAGCCCTTGCGCCTGCTGTTGGAAGCGGGCCTGCGCCTGCTGCTGAAGCTTCTGCACCACCGTAAAGGGCCTGTTGTTGGGGGCGCGCGTACGGAGCGAAATCAGGTCGCCCGATCCGGTGAGGTTCTCGACCGCATTGATCACGAATGCGGCGTTGTCCGAGAACGGCACACCGACCTGCCGGCCATAGAGATTCTGCACGCGTATCCAGAAGCGGTCGTCGAACACATCGCTGTCGGCCAGCACGATAACATTGATGTTATTGGCTTGCTTGATCTGCGGCGCCTGCTTTGCAGCAGGCTTCTTCGCCGCTGCGTCAGCCGGCGCGCCTTTCGGGAAGGCCGTCTTCGCCGGTCCGGAGATGCGCGCGGCAAGGCTGAACGGCAGCCCGGTCGGCACGATCTGGCCCATCAGCTGAGCCGGGTCCGTCGCGCCCATGGTGATCGGCATGCCGTCGATCAGGCCGGCATTGCCCGACGACGACAGCAGGGGCACGAACTTGGTGGTTGCGTCTTTTAGCGGTGTAAGCGCGCCGACGCCGGCCAGGTTCATGGATTGCAGATTTGCCGTGACCTGGTCGCTACGGGTGAACTGATCGCCAGTCAGATGCAGCCAGATAGGAAAGGGCTGCACGGGATTGCGCGGATCGTTCACCTGCACTGGCGTCGCCAGATCCTTGTCGCCGACGACTTTGCTCGAGTCGTATCCCACGCCCCAGGCCGGCAGGAGCTTGGGCAAATCCGACGGCGAGGGCGTGCTGCGCTGGAAGCCCTGGCTGGATGCCTGTGAAATCTCCGACATCGGATCGACCATGACGAGCGCGCGACCGCCGCGCAGCACGAACTGATCGATGGCGTACAGGTTCGCATCGGTGAGCGGCGGCGGATGCACGACCAGCAAGACGTCGATGTCAGCTGGAATGGGCGCGCCGTTCGGCGAAAGCGTCTGAACGTCATACGACTGCATCAGCTGCTGATAGAGCACGTACGGCCGCGATTTGCCCTGCAGCATCGCCATCATCCCACCCGGGCCGGCCCGCAGCGGCAAACTGGAGATGACGCCGATTTTTGGCTTCTTGGGATGCGACAATCGGTAGATCAGCGTGGAAATATCGTACTCCACATAGGGTTCGCGATCCGGCGCGAAGAAGCCGATGGTTTCTTTGCCGTCGATGGTGTTGGTGCCGACGAGCCCGAAATAGACCGGGTCGCCGTTTTGCGTCGGCGCTCCGGTCAGTCCGGCGGCCGTGGCCTCGTCCTCGGCTTCGCTGAAGGGCTCCGGATCGGTTTCCTGCACCTTCAGCTTGCCGTGGCTCAATGCGGCGTATTCGTTCAGCAGATCGCGCACCCGGCCGGAGTAGGCCACAACCTGCGCGTAGTCGGCGGCGGCTTTCTTTGAGAAGAAGAACTTCAGCGTGATCGGCTCCCGCAGGTTGCCGACGATGTTCTTTGTCCCCTGCGAAAGCGTGTACTGGCCGTTCTCGGTGAGATCGATCCGGCTGTTGGTGAAGGTCGCATCCGCGGCGATGTTGAGCGCCACGAAAATGATGGCGGCAAGCACGACAACCGCAATTCCGAAACTGCGCCGGGAGAGCTTCGACATGGCCTAGCTCGCCCTTTTCAGGTCGACAACGACGATGTTGGCCGTCAGGAAGAGCGCGATCAGCGAAAAGAAGAAGATGAGATCGCGCAGATCGATCACCCCCTGCATGATCGACGTGAAATGGGTGAGAAAGCTGAAGGACGAAATCGCGTTCACCAGCGCAATCGGCGCCCAGGCGCGGAAGAAATCGATCACCAGGGGCGCGCCGGAAACAGTGAACAGGAAGCAGACCGCCACGCTGACCACGAAAGCGATCACCTGGTTCTTTGTGGTGGCTGAGATGCAGGCGCCGATGGACATGTAAGCGCCCGCCATCAGGAAACTGCCAATATAGCTCGCCAGGATCACGCCATTATCCGGGTGGCCGAGATAGTTGACCGTGATCCACACCGGGAAGGTGAGGGCGAGCGCCACGCCGGTGAACGCCCACGCCGCGAGGAACTTGCCGATCACTGTCGCCCACAGCGGCACCGGCAGGGTGAGCAACAGCTCCATCGTTCCCGTGCGCCGTTCTTCCGCCCACAGGCGCATGGCAATCGCCGGCACGAAGAACAGGTAGAGCCACGGGTGGTAGCTGAAGAAAACGTCGAGCGAGGCGATGTTGCTCTCGTAAAACCGGCCTATGTAGAAGGTGAAAGCCCCCATCGTGAACAGAAAGATCACGATGAACACGTAGGCGAGCGGCGTCGCGAAATAGGCCGCGAATTCGCGCTTGAAGATGGCCCAGACCGAACTCATGCGCGGCCCTCCCGCGCCCGGCTGGTGTCGCGGGTGGTTACCGAGCGGAACACTTCGTCCAGGCGCCCCGGCTCGGCGTAGAGTTCCTTCACGTCCCATCCTTCTCGCGACGCGAGCGCGATCACATCTTCGATCAGCACCGCGCCCTTCTTCGGATAAGCGGTGACCGTCGCCGCGCCATCAACACGGCGCTGTTCCACATCGGCGACCTGAGGCAGCGCCTTCAGCTTCGCGGCTGCGTCGTCTGCGGCTGCCTCCGGAAGCATGACGGTCACCGCATTATGGTGGCGCGAGCGGGCCAGCAGCTCCGCTGGCGTGCCGTCCGCCACGATGCGGCCGCGGTCGATGATCACCGCCCGGGTGCACACCGCTTCCACTTCCTCGAGCAGGTGGGTGGAAATGATGATTGCCTTCTCTGGCGCCATCGCGCGGATCAGCTCGCGCACGGCGTGCTTCTGGTTGGGATCGAGGCCGTCGGTCGGCTCGTCCATGATGAGGATCGGCGGGTTGTGCAGAATGGACTGGGCAACGCCGACGCGCCGCTTGAAACCCTTGGAGAGGGTATCGATGGGCTGTTCCAGCACCGGATCGAGCTCCGTGCTGGAAACCGCGGCCTCGATGGCCGCTCGGGCCGCTTCGCCCTTGAGGCCCCGAACTTGTGCGATGAACTCCAGGAACTGGCGGGGCGTCATGTCCGGGTAGGCCGGGGCGCCTTCCGGCAGATAGCCGATCTCCCGCTGGGCGGCGAGCGTATCGGTCTCGATATCGTGCCCATCGATGCGGACCTCGCCTTGATCCGGCGTGAGGTAGCCCGCAATCATCTTCATGGTGGTGGACTTGCCGGCCCCGTTCGGACCCAAAAACCCCAGCACCTCGCCCTTGCGGACGCTCAGGTCCACGCCGGCGACAGCCGGTATCGGCCCAAAATGCTTGGTCAGTCCTCGAATTTCGATCATGGGTGGGGGCAAAGGCGGGTAATCCGGTGCGGGGGCGCTAATAGAGAAATTGGGCGGCGCTAGCAAGGCCGCAAAGCGTTACTACCTGTCCATGCGGTGCCGCGAGGCTTTTATCTGGTGCACATTGCCGGTCCGGAGGGCGGAAGAGGAACGCTTTCGTGATTGATCTACGAATTCTGATTCGCGCGCTCATCGTCGGCACTGTGCTGCAGGTGGCCATGGTGGTGCTGGGGCATTTCAGCGCCTGGGTCCGCGAGCACGTCTATCAGTTCGGCAGCATGATGATTTCCGCGACCGCCGCGTACCTCTACGCGATGCATGCCGGGAAAGGTTATTTCCCCGGCGCTACCGCTGGCGCCATTGTCGGCGGGCTGTGCGGCCTCTCGGGCATTATGGTTTCCGTGGTCCTGAAGGACACGCCGAGCTTCGTGATTCCCGTCGGCACGGCGATTTGCGTGCTCACCGGCGCGGTGGGCGGATTGTTCGGCCAGATGGCCGCGAACTGGCGTGCCTTCGAACAACGGGGCGGCAAATAAGAATCGGCTGGCAAACGGAGCATCCGGAAGAGGCTGGGGGGCAGATCCCTCCGGAGGCGTCGACGTCGCCAGCCGACATGCTTAACATCGGCGTTCGCGGCCGCGCTTGCAAGGATTCAATCATGGTCTTTTCGTGGCTATGCACAGAATCGAATGATGCACACGGAAATGTGAGGCGCGAACCATGACGCGAATGCTGCCTGCCAGCGATCGTTTGTTCGACTACATCGTGCGGGTGGGCGCCCGCGAGCATCCGGTGCTCACGCGCTGCCGGGAGGAAACCGCGCGGCATCCGCATGCCGGCATGCAGATCGGGCCGGATCAAGGCGCGGCAATGGCTTTGCTAGCGCGGCTGATGAACGCAAAGCGATATATCGAGATCGGCACCTTCACCGGCTACAGCGCGCTCGCCGTCGCGCTCGCCTTGCCGGAAGACGGGCGGGTGGTGTGCTGCGATGTCAGCAAGGAATACACCGATCTGGCGCGCGCCTATTGGGAGCAGGCGGGCGTGGCGTCGAAGATCGAGCTGCGGCTTGGGCCCGCCGTGGAGACTCTGGACCGCATGATCGCGAACGGCGAACCCGCGTTCGACTTCTGCTTCATCGATGCCGACAAGCCCCGCTACGACGCCTACTATGAGCGCGCCCTGAAGCTGGTGCGGACGGGTGGGCTCATCGCCCTGGATAACATGCTGTGGAGCGGCGATGTCGCCGATCCTGCCAACAGCGACGAGAGCACCGTCGCCATTCGCGCTCTCAACCAGAAGATCCACGACGATCCGCGGGTCGACATGGCAATGCTGGCGCTGGGCGATGGCGTCATGCTCGCGCGCAAACGCGGGTAGTCTCGGTCCAGGTGGTCAGGCCTTCCTTCGGGGTGGAAGTTGCCCCATGATAATTCAATGTCGCCGGAAAATCTGATCGCGGAACGGCTAAGCTGCTTTGACGAAGTGGAGCGGGTGATCCTGTTCGGTTCGCGGGCGCGCGGCGATGCCAGTCCCCGGGCCGATATCGATATCGCGGTCGATTGCCCGGCGGCGGATGCCCGGCGCTGGTCGGAGATCGAGGAGGCGACGGAGAACGCGCCGACCCTGCTGCAGATCGACCTGGTGCGGCTCGACCGCGCGCCGGCCGAACTCGCCGCTGTGATCCGCGCGGAGGGCAGGGTGCTTTATGAACGCGTCTAGTGCCAGGCGCCGGTTCGAGGACTTGGAACGCGCGCTGGAGCGTCTTGACGAGGCGCTGGCGGTTCCGGCCGACGCTCCTCTCGCAGTCGATGGCACCATCCAGCGTTTCGAGTTCGCCTTCGAACTCTGCTGGAAAGCCATCAAGGCGCTGCTTCAGCTGGAGAACCCAGCGGGCGACTTCGCCACGCCGCGCGCCACGATCAGAGCGGCGTACGGCGCCGGATGGATTAAGAACGAAGCGGCATGGCTCGATCTTCTCGATATGCGCAACGCGACCTCTCACACCTATCGCGAAGCATTGGCGCAGGAGGTCTACGGGCGCATCCGGGTGCGCGCGCCGATGCTGAAGAGGGCGGCAGCGGAACTGCGCGAGCGTCTGCCATAAAAAAAGCCCCGATGTTTTCACCGGGGCTTTCTCTCGCGTCGCTTCTTGATTAGCGGCGGCTGCCCAGCAGCCGCAGCAGCATCAAAAACAGGTTGATGAAGTCGAGGTAGAGGCTCAGCGCCCCGAAGATCGCCTTGCGGCCCATTACCGTGCCGTCGTCGCCCGCG
>DATIEM010000192.1:0-3005 GCA_035455725.1 Rhizomicrobium sp.
AACGGCAAGCCGATCCCGCGGGTGCGCGTCGCCGATTACGTGGAGACGGACGAATTCGGCATGGTCAATCACGTGCCTCGCTACCGGGAAACCCTGCCGGACGGCCGCGCCTACTACGTGCTCGACCGGGTGCAGAACGGCGCGGAGGACAACACGCCCCTGTTCCGCGTGCCGGCCGGTCACTTCTTCATGATGGGCGACAATCGCGACAATTCCAATGACAGCCGCGAGGATGTGGGCTTCGTGCCGATGGAAAATCTTGTCGGCAAGGCGGAAGTGCTGTTCTTCTCCACCAATGGCAGCGCGCAGTGGTGGGAAGTCTGGAGATGGCCGTGGACGGTCCGCTATGACCGGATCGGCAAGCTCATCCAGTAAGGTGGAAGCGCCCGCGCTCGAGGCGCGTCTCGGTCATACATTCGCCGATAAATCTTTGCTGGAGCAGGCACTGCGGCATGCGAGCGCCGGCACGGTATCTAATGAGCGGCTGGAGTTCTTGGGCGACCGGGTGCTGGGCCTGATCGTCGCCGAGAAGCTGTACGCCCTGTTTCAGGGCGACCCCGAAGGCCTTCTGGCCGTGAAGCTCAATGCGCTGGTGCGCAAGGAAGCCTGCGCGCAGGCGGCCGAGGCGGCCGGTCTTTCAAAGGATCTCGTGCTGGCGCACTCCGAAGCGCGCGCCGGCGGGCGGCAGAAGGCGGTGATTCTCGCCGGCGCCTGCGAGGCGGTGATCGCGGCGCTTTACCTGGACGGCGGCATGGAGGCCGCGCGCGCTTTCATCGCGCGATACTGGACCGAAATGTTCGGCGCGCTCGATCGCGACATGCGCGACGCCAAAACCGCCCTGCAGGAATGGGCGCAGAGCGGCCCGGCGAAGACGACGCCGCTCTATCGCCTGCTGAAGCGTGAGGGTCCGGACCACGCGCCGAAATTCGTCGTGGAGGTGAGCGCCGGCGATCAGCAGCCTGCGATGGGCGAAGGACGATCCAAGCGCGAAGCCGAACAGGCCGCCGCGCAGGCGATGCTGGCAAGACTGGGCCTGTGGCAATCGTGAGCGAAACCCAAACCCGTTGCGGTTTCGCCGCGGTGATCGGCGCGCCCAACGCCGGCAAGTCTACTCTGGTGAACGCACTGGTGGGCTCCAAGGTGTCGATTGTCACGCCGAAGGTGCAAACCACGCGCATGCGGGTGCGCGGCGTGGCCATCCGCGGGCAAACGCAGATCGTGCTCGTGGATACGCCCGGCATCTTCAGGCCGCGTCGCAGACTGGATCGTGCGATGGTCAATGCGGCATGGGCCGGCGCCCGGGAGGCGGATGCGATTCTGCTGCTGGTCGATGCGCCTGCGGTGGCCGCGCAGCCGGAAGGATTGGCGGCGCGCGACATGCAAATGATTATCGAAGGCCTGAAGCAGAGCAATCGCCGTGCGGCGCTCGTGCTCAACAAGGTCGATGACATGCCGCGCGCGGATCTGCTCCCGCTGGCCGAGCGGCTGAACGATTCGAGCGTGTTCGAAGAAGTTTTCATGGTCTCCGCGCTCACCGGCGACCATGTGGAAGATGTTGCCAACTGGACGGCGGCGAAGATGCCGTCGGGCCCGTGGCTCTATCCACCGGATCAGGCGGCCGACATTCCCATGCGCCTGCTGGCGGCGGAAATCACCCGCGAGAAACTCTACCTGCGCCTGCACGACGAGCTGCCCTACGCCACCATGGTGGAGACTGAGAAATGGGAGGAGCGGAAGGACGGCTCGGTGAAGATCGATCAGGTGATTACGGTGGAGCGCGACGGGCAGAAGGCGATTGTGCTCGGCAAGGGAGGCCGCGCGGTGAAGGCCATCGGCGAAGCGGCGCGCAAGGAATTGGAAGAGATGCTCGGCCGCCGCGTGCACCTCTTCCTGTTCGTCAAGGTGCGCGAAAACTGGGCCAGCGCGCGGGAGCATTATTCTGCCATCGGCCTGGAGTACCCGGAGGAATGAGATGCGACGTGCATGGCTCTCCCCCCGCGCAGCGGGGGGAGTACCGCCAAAGGCGGGGAGGGGGGCGCAGCACCCTGCAGCTCTCGCCCCCTCCACCACGCTTCGCGTGGTCCCCCTCCCCCGCTTTGCGGGGGAGGAGCCGATAGCACATGGAGTGGTCCGATGAAGGCATCGTGCTGGCGGTGCGGCCGTACGGCGAAACCGCGGCCATCGTCGAGGCGCTGACACACCTGCATGGCCGCCACCTCGGGCTGGTGCATGGCGGCGCATCGCGGAAGAGCCGCGCCATGCTGCAGCCGGGCAATTCGTTGCACCTCACCTGGCGGGCGCGGTTGAACGAACAACTCGGCACCTTCCATGTCGAGCCGTTGCGGGCGCGCGCCGGTGCGCTGCTGGAGCGGCGGGATGCGCTCATGGCCCTGAATGCCTTTACCGCGGTGGTGTCTGTGGTGTTGCCGGAGCGCGAACCCCATGCAGGTGTCTATGGCGCAGCCGAGGTTCTGCTCGACGCCATGGCCGAACAGGATTTCGCGCATTGGGCGCCGCTCTATGTGCGCTGGGAGGCCGGGCTGCTGGATGAGCTCGGCTTCGGTCTCGATCTCTCAGGCTGCGCCGCGACCGGCGCGACAGACGATCTGATCTACGTCTCGCCGCGGTCGGGCCGCGCGGTTTCGCGCGAAGCCGGCGAGCCCTATGCGGACCGCCTGCTGAAATTGCCGCCGTTCCTGCTGGGCTCACAGAACGCGGAGCCGTCGCCAGCGGGTGTATTGGACGGTCTGACGCTCACCGCCTACTTCCTGCTCGACCGCGTGCTTCAGACCCATGGCAAAGAGCTGCCGCCCGCGCGCATCCGCCTCGCTGAGCTAGCGCATCGCGAATCGCAGTAAGAGGTGCCAATCGATCTGCCATTTTCTTACCCTCCCCTTGAGGGAGGGTCGAAAAATCTGGAGCGTAGCGAGGGATTTTTCGGGGAGGGGTACAGAATCTATCGCGAGCACCCCTCCCCGAAATTCGCTTCCCCCGCATCAAGTGCG
>DATIEM010000193.1:0-6010 GCA_035455725.1 Rhizomicrobium sp.
AGCAGGTCTGGTCATTTCTTCGGCTTCGTGCACTCGGGAGCCGGTGTCTCGCGCTTCTGGGGCGCGCCGATCGTATGTTTGCCCCCCATAAAAGCCGGCGGAACGCTGGCCGGGAAACTCTCCTCCACCTGCTCGTCGATCTTGCGGTTCAGCCTGCTCGACTTCTTGGGCTTGGCTTCGGATTTGCGGTCTGGATTCGCCATGAGGGGCTCTCCGGGTGAAAACCGATGCTGGCGGCCCGCGGTTCCAATGTCCAGAGACTGGTGCCGGAGGTGAGAATCGAACTCACGACCTACCCCTTACCAAGGGGTTGCGCTACCACTACGCTACTCCGGCCTGCCCGAGCGCGGAAAGGCCTATAGCCCAGGCACGGCATGAGGAAAAGAGCGGGATGAGCGCCCGATCCGAAGAGCGCAAACAAAGGCTTGCCGTGGCGCTGCGCGCGAATCTGCGGCGGAGAAAGTCCGCCAGGCCATCGGCACAATCCGCGGGAGCGCCTGCGGAGCGGACGACAATGCCGGGTTCCAATCAGGACGCGCGTTCGCCCGCCGCCGCGCCCCAGCGCGCGCGCAAAGCAGGCGAAGACTAAAAATCATGGATCGCATTCGCGTACAGGGTGGATATCGACTGGAGGGCGAAATCCCCATCAGCGGCGCCAAGAATGCGGCGCTGCCCCTGATGGCGGCGTGCCTTCTCACGGATGAGAAACTCACGCTGCTCAACGCGCCCTGGCTCGCCGACGTCGGATTCATGGGCGAGCTTTTACGCAGCTTCGGCGTCGAGACGAGCTATGTGCGCGGTCCGAGCTACGCGCAGGGCGGCCGCTGGGATCTGACCGCGAGAAACATCGTCAGCACCACCGCCGATTACGATCTCGTGCGAAAGATGCGCGCGAGTTTTTTCGTGCTCGGCCCGCTGCTCGGCAGGTTTCATCAGGCGAAAGTCTCGTTGCCGGGCGGCTGCGCCATCGGCGCGCGGCCCGTCGACCTGCACCTGAAGGCGATGCAGGCGTTGGGTGCCGACATCGAGCTCGAGGAAGGCTACGTGCTCGCGCGCGCGCCGAACGGGCTCAAAGGCGGGCGCGTCGAATTTCCCTTCGTCTCTGTCGGCGCCACAGAAAACGCGCTGATGGCTGCGGTGCTCGCGGAGGGCGAAACCACCATCGCCAACGCGGCGCGCGAGCCGGAAATCGTCGATCTCGGCCATTGCCTTATCGCCATGGGCGCGAACATATCCGGTCTGGGCACATCCATCATTGCGGTGCGCGGCGTGAAGCGTTTGCACGGGACAGTCCATGGCGTGCTGCCGGACCGCATCGAAACCGGCACCTATGCCATGGCGGCGGCGATCTGCGGCGGCGAAGTGGAGCTCACCGGCACGTCGGTCGATTTGATCGGCGCCGTGGTGCCGCTGCTGGAGCAGGCCGGCACAACGGTCACACAGACAAATCTGGGCCTGTGCGCCAGCCGCAACGGGGCACGCCCCCTTGCGGTGGATGCGAGCACCGAACCTTTTCCCGGCTTCCCGACTGACCTGCAGGCGCAATTCATGTCGCTGATGGCAACCGCGGAAGGCACCTCCCACATCAAGGAAAACATTTTCGAGAACCGCTTCATGCACGTGCCGGAGCTTCTGCGCATGGGAGCGAATATCCAGGTGCAGGGCGACATGGCCCTCGTGCAGGGTGTGGAGCGGCTGAAGGGCGCGCCGGTGATGGCCACGGATTTACGGGCCAGCTCCAGTCTCGTGCTCGCGGGCCTTGCCGCGGAAGGCGAAACGATTGTCAGTCGTGTCTATCATCTGGATCGCGGCTTCGAATGTCTTGAACAGAAGCTTTCCGCTGTCGGCGCGAAAATCGAGCGGCTGAAGGAATGACGACCGGACCCGTTCTCGCTGCCGAGGATGCCGAGGATCTGGAGATCCTCTCCGCGCGGCTGCAGGACGCGATCGCCCGCGTGAAGGATCTGGTGTGGCTGCCGGCAAGCCATAGCTTTGCCGGGCTGTTCAACCGTTTCAAGTGGGAAGACAGCGGCGCCGGCGAAAACTTGCGCGTTCGCGCGGGTCTCAAATTTGACAGAGTGCTCTCGGCGAAGATGCAGAACATCCGCACCGGCAACCCGGAAGCGGTGTTGTCTTTGCTGGCCATCCGCTTCCGGCAAAGCGCGCCGGACGATCCGGGCGGTACCGTGGAGCTGATCTTCAGCGGCGGCGGCACGATCCGCCTTGCCGTGGAATGCATCGAAGTGTCCCTGGCCGATGTCAGCGGCGAATGGGCCGCGCGCGGCAAGCCCTCGCACCCACTCGAGGGCTGACGTGCCTGACGGCCCAGCGCCCGCTTCCGGCGACCGCCGCTTCTGCATCTGCTCGATCGAACTCGACGAGCACACGCTGGTTCGCCGCACGCGCCAGATCGAGCAGGAACGCGAGATCGCGATTTACGACCTGCTGGAGGCGAACAGTTTTCGCCCCGAGGGGTCGGAGGGCGGTCCCTACAAGGTGGTCCTCAGAATCGAGGAGAACCGACTCGCGTTCGACATCCGCCTTGAGGACGACAGCGCGCACCGGCAGGTGCTGCTTTCGCTGGCGCCATTCCGCAAGGTGGTGAAGGATTACTTCCTGATCTGCGAAAGCTACTTCAAGGCCATCCGCGAGGCGCCGCTCTCGCATATCGAAACTCTCGATATGAGCCGCCGCAGCGTGCACGACGAAGGCTCGGACCTGCTGGTGGAACGTCTGAGGGGCAAGGTGGAGGTGGACAGGGACACCGCGCGCCGGCTGTTCACGCTGATCTGCGTGCTGCACCTGAAGGGGTGAGGCTTCCAGGTTCCCTTGCAATTCCGCCGTTTCGGTGCAATCTCCCGCCGGTTTTGGCGCTCATGAGGCCGGATGGCTAAGGAAGAACTGCTCGAATTTCCGGGGACCGTCAGCGAATTGCTCCCCAACGCGACATTCCGCGTAAAGCTTGAAAATGGACACGAGATCATCGCCCACACCGCCGGCAAGATGCGCAAGAACCGCATTCGCGTGCTCACGGGCGACAAGGTCCTGGTGGAAATGACGCCCTATGATCTCACCAAGGGGCGCATCACCTATCGCTTCAAATAGAGAATCTCGGCCGATCCTGATTCTGGCCAGCGAAAGCCCGCGCCGCCGCGCGCTGCTGGCGCAGGCCGGCATCGAGCCGGACGAGATCGTTCCCGCGCATCTCGACGAGAGCGTCCGCAAGGGCGAGTTCCC
The DNA here is from genome assembly GCA_035455725.1 of Rhizomicrobium sp. Taxonomy (GTDB): domain Bacteria; phylum Pseudomonadota; class Alphaproteobacteria; order Micropepsales; family Micropepsaceae; genus Rhizomicrobium. The sequence continues at coordinate 3,238 of DATIEM010000193.1, forward strand.
GCGCGTCCACGCCGAACGCCTGGCGCAGGAAAAGGCCACCGCCGTCGCGGCGGCGTGGCAAGGCGCGCCGGCGCTCGTGCTGGCGGCGGATACGGTCGTGGCGTGCGGCCGGCGCATTCTGCCCAAGGCGCTGAGTCCGCACGAGGTTCGCGCGTGTCTCGGCTTGCTCAACGGACGCGCCCATCAGGTGATCACCGCGGTGGTCGCGCTGCGGCCGGATGGCGGGATGGCGAGGCGCACCGTCGCGACGCGCGTATCTTTCGCGCGCCTCACCGACACCGAGGTGGAGGCCTACGCCGCAAGCGGTGAAGGCGTCGGCAAGGCCGGCGGCTACGCGATTCAGGGCCGCGCCGAGGCCTTTGTGCGCCAGATCAGCGGGTCGTATTCCAATGTTGTGGGCCTGCCGGTTTTCCACACGCTTCAGCTGCTGCGGGGCTGCGGCTACGGCGCAGCGTGATAGGCTTGCCGCCGGCCTGTAGAATGCGTGCCCATGAAGCGAGACGTTCTGCTCAATGCCGGTGCCGCGGAAATTCGCGTCGCCATCGTGGAAGGCGGCCGTCTGCAGGAGCTGTTCATTGAGCGGCTGATCGGTCACGACGAGGGCCATTCGCGGCGGCGCGGTGGGCGCAGCGGTCATAGTCTGGTCGGCAACATTGTCCTTGGCCGGGTGCAGCGCGTGCTGCCCGGCATGCAAGCCGCCTTCGTCGAGGCTGGTCTGGAGCGCGCCGGGTTCCTTGGCGCGCGGGAAGCGCGCTGCCTGGCCGATCTGCCGGGTTTCGAAGACGATCGCGCGCCGAAAATCAGCGATTGCGTACGGGAAGGCGAAGACATCCTGGTGCAGGTGGTCAAGGATCCCATCGGCGACAAGGGCGCGCGCCTTTCCGCCAACATCACCATTCCGGGGCGCCTTCTGGTGCTGGTGCCGAACCAGCCGGGCATCGCCCTGTCGCGCCGGATCGACGACGAGGCCGAGCGCGCGCGGCTGACTGCCTTGTGCGAAGAAATGATTGCCGATGCCAGTGCGCCGCTGCTGCGCGGCGCGGGATACATCGTGCGCAGCGCTGCTATCGGCGCGGAACTGTCCGATCTGCGTGAGGATGCCGAGCGCCTCGCCGAGGCCTGGGCGCCCGTTGCGGCGCGCCGGCAAAAAGCGAGCGCGCCGGCGACGCTCCATCACGATCTCGATCCGGTCGAGCGCACCATGCGCGACGAGGTGACGGGCGAGACCGTCCGTGTGCTGATCGACGACGCGAACGCCCTGGAAGCGGCGCGCGCCTATTGTCGGCGCGCCATGCCGGACGCGCTGGACAAGCTCGAACTCTTCCGCGGACCGGGCACGCTGTTCGAAGCCTTCGGGCTGGAAGATGAAATCGAGCGGCTCACCGAGCCACGGGTGCCGCTGCCTGCAGGCGGGTGGATCACCATCGAAGGCACCGAGGCGCTCACCGCCATCGACGTGAATTCCGGCCGCTTCACTGAAGCCACCGGCCTTGAGGAAACCAGCCTCCGGGTCAATCTCGAAGCGGCGGACGAAATCGGCCGCCAGCTGCGCCTGCGCGGCATCGGTGGCCTCGTGGTGATCGATTTCATCCATCTGAACGAAGCGGCGAACATCTCGCGTGTGCTCGATGTGCTCACGGCCAGCCTCGCGCACGACCGAACGCCCACGCAGATTTCCGGCATGTCCGAATTCGGCCTGGTGGAAATCACCCGCAAGCGGGTGCGCGATCCGCTGGTGAAGCTGCTGACGGAGCCCTGCCATCCCTGCCGCGGCCGCGGCCGCAACCCTACCCGCGAAAGCGTGGCGCTGGAAATCGTGCGCCGGGTGGAGCGGGCGGCGAGCGCCGCGCCGGGCCGGCCGGTGGTGGTGCGTGCCGCGCCGGAGGTGGTGGCGTGGCTCGAGGCGCACGACGATGACGTCCGCACCGGGCTTGCCCGCCGCGGCGCCGCGCGTGTCAGCTTTGTGCCGCGGCACGAGTTCGAGCGTTCCGGATTCGATGTCGCCACCGAATGACAACGGCCGCCGCTGCCCGCTTTGCGGCAAGCCCAAGGAGGCCCAATTCAGGCCGTTCTGCTCGAAGCGCTGCGCGGATCTCGATCTGGGCCGCTGGCTGAAGGGCTCCTACGTGGTGCCGGGCCGAGAGGTAGATGAAGGTGACGGCGCGCCAACCGTTCCCGCTCAGACGCCTGAAGAGGAGTAGCGTAGAGAAAATTAGCGGAGCAAGTTGTTTTTCCTCCTTGACAGCGTGACGCTCCGGCTGCATATTCCGTCCATCTCCCGAATTCCGCCTGAGCTGAATGGCCATATGGCGCTTCCGCCTGCGCCCGACCGGAGACCTCCAATCCAAACCGAAAAACGTAGGAAGGACAGCCATGGCTGGTTTGTTTCCCCGCGCGGGTATCTAGCGCGCGCGTGCCTTCCCGCCCCCAATCCTGGTCTTGCTGCGCCCGGCAGCGAATGCCGCGCCAGCGATTTCAGCCGGGGAGCCGATCCAACCTGTCGCGGAAAAAGCGCGTACCCCGTAGCCATGCCGAGGGGGCCGAACGCGCATGTGCGACTCCCGGTGGCAAACGCGGTCGAGCACGGTAAACCGGGATGAAAATCGAATGACTTTTGGCGCTTCCCGATCCCCGCGTAGCGCACCTGAGTGGCTGCCGCCGTCAAGGATCGCGCCGTTTATTTGAGGGTTGCAGTCTCCGCCGCGGCAGCCATCTGGCCCGTGCTGGACAAGGGGCGGGTGCTTCCCTAGAAGCCCTGTCCGGCCAGCCCAGG
>DATIEM010000194.1:0-38296 GCA_035455725.1 Rhizomicrobium sp.
TCCGCAGCCAGGATGCCTCTGCCTTTCGCCACCATGGCGCAGGCAATCCGATTCAGTTCGTCCAGATTCATCGCCATTGCTCAGTTCCCTTGCTCCAGCGCCACCACGCCAGGCAGCTGCTTGCCTTCCAGCCATTCAAGAAATGCGCCGCCTGCCGTGGACACGTAGGTGAATTCGTTGGTGACTCCGGCCCGATTCAGCGCCGCAACCGTGTCGCCCCCGCCGGCAATGGAGGTGAGCCGGCCCTCTTTCGTGCGCTGGCCCACCGCTCTTGCCGCCGCCATCGTGCCTTTGTCGAAGGGGGGTGTTTCAAAAGCCCCCAAGGGACCATTCCAGACCAGCGTGGCGGTGGTGAGCAGGCGTCTGGAAAACTCTTCCACGGTGGCAGGGCCGACGTCGAGAATCATCTCGTCGTCTTTGACGCCGAACACATCGGTGGTGCGGTGACGAGCCTTTTCTTTTAGTTCCTTCGCCACCACCACGTCGCTGGGCAAAACGATTACCGTGCCACCATCCGTAGCCGCGGTGACGATGTTGCGGGCGGTACCCAGTTCGCTCTCCTCGTAGAGCGATTTGCCGACGTTCCGACCTTCGGCGGCCAAAAACGTATTCGCCATGGCGCCGCCAATCACCAGCACATCGACCTTGGTAAGGAGATTGGTCAGCAGCTCGATCTTGGTGGAGACTTTTGCGCCGCCGACCACAGCCATGACCGGATGCATCGGATCGCCCAGCGCCTGGTGCAGATGCTCGAGCTCCGCCTGCATGGAGCGCCCGGCGGCCGACGGCAGCAGATGTGCCAGAGCTTCGGTTGAGGCGTGGGCGCGATGCGCCGCGGAAAAGGCATCGTTGACATAGATGTCGCCGAGGCTCGCCAGTTGTTTGGCGAACTCCGGATCGTTCGCCTCTTCGCCCGGGTGAAAGCGCGTGTTCTCCAGAAGAAGGATGTCCCCGTTCTTCAATTTGGCGACTGCCGCTTTCGCCTTGTCGCCAACGCAATCGCCGGCGAACGCGACCGGCTTGCCAACAGCTTTCGAGAGCGCCGGCACAATCGGCTTGAGCGACATGGAAGGCACAACCTTTCCCTTCGGCCGCTCGAAATGCGAAAGCACGACGACCCTCGCGCCTTTCTCCGAGAGTTCGCGGATAGTGGGAGCCTGCCGGTCGATGCGCGAAGTGTCGGTCACCTTGCCGTTCTTCATCGGTACGTTGAGGTCGCCGCGCACCAGCACGCGCTTGCCCTTCACCTGCAGGTCATCGAGCGTGCGGAATCTCGGCATTCAGATCAGCTTCCCCATTGCCACCGCGGTATCGGCCATCCGGTTGGAGAAGCCCCATTCGTTGTCGTACCAGCTCATCACCCGCACGAGATTGCCGTCCATGACCTTGGTGTGATCGACGCAAAAACTGGACGATGCCGGGTTGTGGTTGAAGTCGATCGACACCAGCGGCTCCGATACGATGTCAAGAATCCCTTTCATCGGGCCCGCCGCCGCGCGGCGCATCGCATCGTTCACTTCATCGGCGCTGGTTTTGCGGCTGGCAACGATCTTCAAATCCACCACGGACACGTTTGGGGTGGGTACGCGGATGGCGACGCCGTCCAGTTTGCCTTTTAGTTCCGGCATGACCAGTCCCACGGCTTTCGCCGCGCCGGTCGAGGTCGGGATCATCGAGATGGCGGCCGCGCGGGCGCGGTGCAGATCCTTGTGCAACTGATCGAGCAGGTGCTGGTCGTTGGTGTAGGCGTGAATTGTGGTCATGAACCCTTTTTCGATCCCCACGGTCTCGTGCAGCACCTTGGCGACCGGGGCGAGGCAGTTGGTCGTGCAGGAGGCGTTGGAAACGATTAGATCGTCTTTGGTGAGCCTGTTGTCGTTGACGCCGTGAACGATAGTCAGGTCCACGCCGTCCGCCGGCGCCGAGATCAGCACTCGCTTGGCGCCGGCCTGCAGATGGGCGCTTGCCTTTTCTTTGGAGGCGAAGTGCCCCGTGCATTCGAGCGCAATGTCGACGCCCAAATCCTTGTGGGGCAGCTCGGCCGGGTTTCTGTGTGCGGTGACTTTGATCTTGTGGCCGTCCACCACCATGGTGTCGCCGTCCACCTCTACCTTCCCGGGGAAGCGGCCGTGGACCGAATCGTAGCGCAGCAGGTGGGCGTTTGTTTCCACCGGCCCGAGGTCGTTTACCCCCACCACGACGATGTCGTCGCGCTTGGATTCCACGATGGCGCGCAGAACCAAGCGGCCGATACGGCCGAATCCATTGATCGCGACGCGAAGTGCCATGACTGCCTCCAGGAGTACCGCGGGGGGAGCGAGCGCGAGTGCGGGCTTGCCACCGCTCTAATGCCGGACTGGCGATAAGGGTCCGCCGCCCAAGGCGTCAAGAGCGGCAAATGTTGACCAGCTTTGCGCGCCAAGCCTAAGGTCGAAGCGGGTTTTTCGGCGGCAGCACTGGATGTCGAAGCTGGAACCGGCAGTGGCGCGTCTGGAGGCCGCACTCGATGCGCTGGAGCGCGCGCTTGAGCCGTTGACCAGGAGTCGAGCCCGCTTGAGCGAGCTGACGAAGGAGCGGGAGCTCCATCTCGCGCGGCTTGCCGAGCTGGAGGAGGAAGCGCGCTCTCTCGCCAGCGTGAACGAAGAGATCGGGACCCGGCTGGACAGCGCCATGGATGAGATCCGCGTGGCCCTCGGGCGCTAGGAGAAAAGGATGCCGTCGGTTGACGTTAGTATTAACGGACGAAATTACAGCCTCACCTGCGAGCCTGGCGAGGAACCGCGCCTGCGCGAACTGGCGGCCCATGTCGACAGCAAGGTGACCGCGCTGGCCGACTCCGTCGGGCAGATCGGGGATGCACGGCTTCTGCTGATGGCCTCGCTCCTGATTGCCGAGGAGCACCTCTCGACCGCGCAGCGGCTGGATCACCAGGCCCAGACCATGGTGGATTTGGCGAAATCCGAAGAAACCGCAGTGCAGGCGCTGGATCGGGCGACAAAGCGGGTCGAGGACATTGCGGCCCGCCTTGCCGCCGCCTAAGTTCGGGGGTGGACGGATACTGCCCCGCGCGTCAGGAGCGTGAACCCAGGGGCCTTAATGGTACTCACCGGGAGCTGTCCCTGACCGGGGCCGTGGCCTCGGACATATGGCGCCCACCTGCACTTGCAGGCCCGTGAGGATCCACATCCAACGGCGACGGCGGTTCCGTCCACTCCCATCTGCGAAATTTTGGGTGGGGGCAAACCTCAAATGGTCTTCCCCCGCCCGGCTCGCTTCGCTCACCGACCTCTCCACAACGAGGGAGGTGAAAGATTGAACAACCGCGGTCGAACTGTGCGAGACTCACCGGATGACAGCTCTGGCTTCCGAGAAGAGGTCCTTGCGCGCTGCGGCCATTGCGAAGCGGGCGGAACTGCCGCGTATTCTGCCCGATTTCGGCGACTGGATCGCGGGCTTCGCTGAGGATCTGGCGCTGGCACCGGGCACAATCGCCGGCGGTTACCGGGCGCTCCCAGACGAAGCCGATCCCCTAAAATTGGCCGATGCATTACAGGCGCGCGGCTGCGAAGTCGCCTACCCGCGCGTGCATGCCAAAGCACAGCCGCTCTGGTTTCATGTGCCGGTCGCGGGCGAGCCGTGGCTACACGGCGCCTATGGCATTCTGGAGCCCCGGGCGGATTGGCCGCGCGCCTTTCCGGCCGTGCTGCTGGTGCCGCTGCTTGCCTTCGATGCGCAGGGTTATCGCCTTGGCTATGGTGGCGGCTACTATGACCGCACCTTGCACCAGTTTCGCGCGGAGCGCACGGTGAACGCCATCGGTGTCGCATTCGCCGCTCAGGAGGTGCCCGCGGTTCCGCATGATGCGGGAGACGAGCGGCTGGACATGGTGGTAACGGAAAAGGGCGTCAGGCGTTTTCCGAAAGCATGAAAATTCTCTTCATTGGCGACATTATGGGGCGCGCGGGCCGGGAGGTGGTGACCGCGCAGGTGCCACTCCTGCGCGAGAGTCTCGCCCTCGATTTCGTCGTCGCCAATGGCGAGAATTCCGCCGGAGGTTTTGGCCTTACCCGCTCTATAGCCAACGAGTTTTTCGCGTGCGGCGTGGACTGCATCACGACCGGCAATCACTGGGCCGACCAGAAAGAGATACTGTCTTTTATCGGCGATGAAGATCGCATTCTGCGCCCGCGCAATCTGCCATCGGGCGCACCGGGCAAAGGCGCCAATCTCTATCAGGCGCGCAATGGCCAGCATGTACTGGTAGTCAATCCGCTGGGTCGCGTCTTCATGGAGCCGCAGGACGATCCGTTTGCGGTGGTGGAAGCCGAGCTGTCCGCGTGCCCTCTGGGGGAAGCGGCCGATGCCATCGTGGTCGACATGCACGCCGAGGCGACCAGCGAGAAAATGGCAATGGGCCACTTCTGCGATGGCCGGGCCAGCATGGTGGTCGGGACGCACAGCCATATTCCCACGGCGGATGCGCAAATTCTGCCGGGGGGAACGGCGTACCAAACGGATGCGGGCGCCTGCGCCGATTACGATTCGGTGATCGGGATGGAGAAGTTCGAGCCCTTGCAGCGCTACACGCGCAAGCTTCCCACCAACCGCTATTCGCCGGCCAATGGCCCTGCAACCCTATGTGCCGTGTTTGTCGAAACGAATGCCAAAGGGCTGGCGCGACGAATTGAGCCGGTGCGGGTCGGCGGCCGGCTGAAACAGACCATTCCGGCCATGTGAACGATCCGGGGGGAACAGGGTGTTTCGCGAGGCCTGGTCTCTTCTCAAGAAAGGCGTGGAAGCTTTCATCGATGATGACGCGCTCACTTACGGCGCGGCAATTGCCTTTTATGTCATCACCGCCTTCGCGCCGGTGCTGTACATCGCCGCCACAATCGCCGGCATGGTGTTCGGCTGGGACGCAGCAACGAGCGCGCTGCGCTACCAGATCGCGCGGCTGGTCGGGCCGGACGGCGCCAAGCTCGTTCACGCCGCTCTGCACAATACTCTGGTGGACCGCCACGGCTTCTGGCCCAATTTGCTCGGCTTCGTGCTGCTGATTGCGACCGCATCCGGCGTGTTCGGCGAGATGCAGACGGCGCTGAATGCGTTCTGGAAAGCGCGGCCGCGCTTCACAGTTTGGCAGCTGGTCCGTACCCGGCTGCTGAGCCTTGGCCTGGTGCTGGCGCTCGGCTTCCTGCTGCTGATCTCGCTGGTGCTGAATGCGCTCGTGACCGCGCTGGGCGACCGCATCCAATACGTGCTGCCCATTGGCAAGGCGCTGGCGGAGGTCCTGAACTTCGCGGTCTCCTTTGGACTGATCGCAGCCCTGTTCGCCGCGATCTACAAAGTCGTGCCAGATGTCGAGTTGGAATGGAGCGATGTGATTGCCGGGGCGGTGGGGACAGCAGCGCTGTTTCTCGGCGGCGAATATCTGATTGCCCTTTATCTAGGTAGCGGTTTAATCGGATACCGCTACGGCGCGGCGGGGGGCCTGTTCGTGCTCCTGCTGTGGATTTATTACACGGCACAGGTTTTCCTGCTGGGGGCAGAGTTCACCAAGGTCTACGCCAGCCGCCGCGGCAGCCGATCCTGAGGCCAAGCAGCTTGAACCGTGCCGTTGCCCCCGCTATCTCACCGCGGATTTCAGGTGATCCATGGCCGGGCACAGCCAGTTCAAGAACATCATGCATCGCAAGGGGCGCGTTGATGCGGTGCGCTCCAGGATTTTTTCCAAGCTCGCCCGTGAAATTACCGTGGCGGCGAAATTGGGCATGCCCGATCCGGATCACAATCCGCGGCTGCGCGCGGCGGTGCTCGCGGCCAAAGCGCAATCCATGCCCAAGGACAACATCCAGCGCGCCATCGACAAGGCGGTGGGCGGCGGCGGCGAGAATATCGAGGAGGTGCGCTACGAGGGCTATGGCCCGGGCGGCGTGGCGCTGATCGTGGAGGCGCAGACCGACAATCGCAACCGCACCGGCAGCGACATCCGTGCGGCGTTTTCGAAGTATGGCGGCGCGCTGGGAGAGCCCAATTCTGTCACCTTCATGTTCAACCGGGTGGGTGTGATCGCCTATCCGAAGAATAAGGGCGGCGACGACGCCATGCTGGAGAGGGCTATCGAGGCCGGTGCTGACGAGGTGGTGTCCGGCGAAGAGATGCACGAGTTCATTGCTTCGCTCGAAAGCTTCGGTGAAGTGCGCGACGCGTTGGAAGCGAAGCTTGGGACACCCGAGTCGTCGAAAATCGAATGGCGGCCGCAATCCACCAACCCGGTGAGCGACGACACCGGCGAAACCCTGGTGAAGCTGCTCGATGTGCTGGACGAGCACGACGACGTGCAGAATGTCTATGGGAACTACGAACTCTCCGACGCGCTGATGGCGAAGCTCGCCGCCTAGCTGCCGCTCGCCTGGTGAAACTGGACCGGCGCGGGCAAACACGCGACCATTGCGGCATGGCCCACGTTTCGCCCCTTGTCGTCATTCTCGTTGCCGGTCTCGGGCTTGCCTTTGTGCTCGGCACTCTCGCCAATCGGCTGAGGCTTTCGCCGATTGTGGGTTATCTTCTCGCAGGCGTGGTCGTAGGCCCATTCACGCCCGGCTACGTCGCCGATCAAAACCTCACCCTCCAGCTCGCCGACATCGGCGTGATCCTTCTGATGTTTGGCGTGGGCCTTCATTTCTCGCTGAAGGATCTGCTTTCTGTTCGCGGCATTGTCGTCCCGGGCGCCATTCTTCAGATGCTGGCCTCTGCCGGGCTGGGCGTGCTTCTGGCATCATCGTTCGGCTGGCCTGTAACATCCGGCATCGTTTTTGGCGCGGCACTGTCGATGGCCAGCACTGTGGTCCTCACCCGCGCGCTGCAGGAGCGGCGACTCGTCGAATCGGAGCGCGGCCGCATCGCTGTGGGATGGCTCGTGGTGCAGGACGTGGTCACGGTGCTGGTGCTAGTTCTGCTGCCGGCGCTCGCACCTGTCCTGCGCAGTGAATCCGCGCCACATGCGGTGCTCGATCCGGCCGCGCTTGCGGGACACGTTGGTATTACGCTGGCCAAGCTTGGCGCTTTTTTTATTTTTATGTGGGCGATCGGCCGGCGCGCCATTCCCGCGGTGCTGCACTATGTGGCGCACACCGGCTCGCGCGAGTTGTTTCGGCTTGCGGTGCTGTCGGTTGCCTTGGGCGTGGCCTTGGCCGCCGCCGAACTGTTCGGCGTGTCCATTGCGCTCGGCGCCTTCTTCGCGGGCATGGCCTTGAGCGGATCGCCATTGAGCCGCCGCGCGGCTGAAGAATCGCTGCCGTTGCGGGATGCCTTTGCCGTTCTGTTCTTTGTCTCCGTCGGCATGCTGTTCAATCCTGCCGTACTGGTCCGTACTCCGCTGCATCTGCTCGGGAGCGTCGCGCTGGTCTTCATCGGAACCTCGACTGCAGCCTTCGTTCTCCTGCGCGCCCTCGGAACACGTCTGGCGAACGCCGGGTTTGTCGCCGGCGGCCTTGCCCAGATCGGCGAATTCTCTTTCGTGCTGGTGAACCTGGGCATCGCGCTGAAAATTCTGCCGCCGGAGGCGCGCGACCTTGTGCTCGGCACCGCCATTCTCTCCATCTGCGCAAATCCGGCGCTGCTCGCATTGGCCGAGCGCCTGAAGCAGCCCCCAGGCGCGCGCGAAGCCGAAGCGCTCGTGCCGACTCAACTCACAGGCCACACAATCGTCGTGGGCTACGGACGGGTGGGGCGCCTGTTGGTGGATGGGCTGAAGCAGGACCATATGCCGGTTCTCGTCATCGAGGACGCGGCGGATGCGGCCGAGCGCCTGCGGGCCGAGAATGCGGAACTCCTCAACGGCAATGCCGCAGATGAACGCGTGCTGGCGGCCGCGAATCCGACAGCGGCACGCATGCTGCTGGTGGGAATTCCGGAGGCCTTTGAAGCGGGCCAGATCGTCCAGCAGGCGCGCCTGGCTAATCCGGAATTGCTCATCGTGGCCCGCGCTCATTTCGATGCGGAGGTGGAGCACCTGCTGCGCCTAGGCGCCAACAGCGTCATCATGGGAGAGCGGGAGATCGCCTATGCAATGCTGCAGCGGGCACGCAGCCATTTCCTTGCATCGGACGAAAGCACACCCGAAACTGTCGGGGCCGATTCTGTCCGGATTTGACGTGGCGCCTTTGCGGATTCTCGGTCTCGACCCCGGCCTCGCCCGCATGGGATGGGGGGTGATCGAAATGTCGGGCACCCGACTCACGCACATCGCGCATGGTGTATTGCGCAGCGACGCGCGGGCGGAGCTCGCGGCACGGCTGCTGGCGCTGCATCAGGCCATCAGCGAGGTGATTGCGGAATTGCAGCCTGCTGCACTGGCGATCGAACAGGCGTTCGTGGCGAAAGATGCATCTGCCGCGCTGAAGCTGGGGCAGGCGCGTGCTGTAGTGCTGCTCGCGGCCGCGCGAAGCGGATTGGCAATTGCCGAATACGCCCCCAACCACATCAAAAAATGCGTGGTGGGGGTGGGGCACGCGGAGAAGGCGCAGGTGCAGGCCATGGTCTGCCGCTTGCTGCCGATCGCGCAGGTGGAATCCGCCGATGCCGCCGATGCGCTGGCCTGCGCCATTGCGCACGCGCATCTCTCCAGCACGCGAAGCAAAATCCTGGCAGCGTTGGGATGATCGGCAAGCTGACCGGTGTTGTGGATTCGGCCGCTGAAGATCACGTGATCGTCGATGTTGGCGGAGTCGGCTATCTGGTGCACTGCCCGACATCCACCTTGAGCCGTTTGGCCGTGGGCGCGAGCGCCTCGCTGCACATCGAAACCAAGGTGAGCGAAGACGCCATTCGCCTCTATGGATTTTCCACTGCAGAAGAACGCGAATGGTTTCGCCTGCTGCAGGGGGTGCAAAATGTCGGCGCCCGCGTGGCGCTGAATGTATTATCCGCGCTCTCGGCGCGTGATCTGGAGCGGGCGGTCGCGCTGGGCGACAAGGCGGCCGTTGGCCGGGCGCAAGGGATCGGCCCCAAGCTCGCCACCCGCATCGTCACCGAACTGAAAGACAAGGCGCCCACCATGATGCTGCGCGGCCATGGCGATGAGGGCGCCGCTCCCATTGCCTTGGCTTCCCGCGGCCCGGAAGCGGACGCCGTCGCCGCGCTGGTGAAACTCGGCTACTCCCAAACCCAGGCGGCGGAAGCCATCGCCCGCACCTCGCGGGAGCTGGGTGAGCACACGCCGGTGGACGCTCTCATCCGCGAGAGCCTCCGGGCTATGGTAAGGTAGCGGCATGGCCATCCCTGCAAGAGAGTCGAACGAGCGTCTGGTTACGCCAGAACGGGGCGAGGAGGACGCGCTCGAGGCGAGCCTCAGGCCGCGGCGGCTGGCGGAGTTTGTGGGTCAGCAGCAGGCGCGCGAAAATCTATCGATCTTCATCCAGGCAGCGCGCGAACGGGGCGAGGCGCTGGACCACGTCCTGTTCTCCGGGCCGCCGGGCTTAGGCAAGACCACGCTGGCCCAGATCGTGGCGCGGGAGCTGGGCGTGAACTTCCGTTCCACCTCGGGTCCGGTGCTGGCGCGAGCGGGCGATCTGGCCGCCATTCTCACCAATCTCGAGCCGCGCGATGTGCTCTTCATCGATGAGATTCACCGCCTCAACCCGGCGGTGGAGGAAATCCTCTATCCGGCGATGGAGGATTACGAACTCGACCTCGTCATAGGCGAAGGCCCGTCCGCGCGCTCGGTGAAGATCACGCTGGCAGCCTTCACGCTTGTGGGGGCCACCACCCGTTCCGGTCTCATTACCACGCCATTGCGCGATCGGTTCGGCATTCCAGTGCGGCTTAATTTCTACTCGGCGGATGAGCTGGTTTCCATTGTGGAGCGCGGCGCCCGCGTGCTGAGGCTGGACCTCACCGGCGACGGCGCACGAGAGATTGCATCCCGCGCCAGGGGCACGCCGCGCATCGCCGGCCGCCTTCTCAAGCGGGTGCGCGATTTCGCCAGCGTTGCGAGTCACGCCACCGTGAATGCGCGTGTTGCCGATGAAGCACTCACCCGTCTGGAGGTGGACAAGCGCGGACTCGATGCGTTCGACCGCCGCTATCTTAGGCTGATCGCCGAATCCTTCGGCGGCGGGCCGGTGGGGATCGAAACCATTGCGGCGGCCCTGGGCGAGGCGCGGGATGCCATCGAAGAGATTGTCGAGCCGTTCCTGCTGCAGCAGGGTTTTGCCCAGCGCACGCCGCGCGGGCGCGTTCTCACTGGCGCGGCCTTCGAGCATCTGGGCCTCGCCCCCCCGCCTCGCGATGCCACGCAGATCGGCCTGTTCGCCAACGGAGACGAAGCCTGATTTTACCCCGCATCATCGGAATCGCCGTTGGGCTGCTGCTGACCTGGATGATCTTTTTCGGGGCGGGGTATTTTGGCGCGGTGTGGACGCACTATTTCTCCGGTGAACCGCAACAAAAGAACCCGGGCGAAGTGTCGGCCACCATTGTTCAGGCACAAAAGCCGCTGCCTTGTGCGCAAGGGAAGCCGTGTTGAGCGAAATGCCGATATCGGGGCGGTTCGAGCACAAGACGCACATCCTGCCCATCCGCATCTATTACGAAGATACTGACCTCTCCGGCATTGTGTATCACGCCAACTACCTGCGCTACATGGAGCGCGGCCGTTCGGAATTCTTCCGTTCGGTCGGAATCGTGAAGCTGGCGCAACTCGAGGAACCGCAGCCCAGCGCCTGGACCCTGCGCCGCATCCAACTCGAATATCTGAAACCGGCGCGGCTGGACGATGTGGTCGAGGTTCATACCCGCGCCACTGAACTCACGGGCGCCCGTCTTTCGGCCGCACAAGATATCTTTTGCAAAGGCGTTCAACTGACCCGCGGCTGCGTGGAAGCCTGCATCATCACCCTGGACGGTCGGGTGCGGCGCATCCCGTCGGACATGCGCGACAAACTTGCGCGGTATGCGCCGGAAAGAATCGGTTAACCATTCGCGCCCAAATTCGGCCTAGTTGAAATGGCCTTTGGAAACAACGGATTCGCGCGTGCTTCGGCCCTGCGCTTGCCGGTTCAGGGCGTCAGTCGCCAGAAAGGTCTTCGATGGGTTTGCGGCGACCGGTCGCAATGTGTTTGGCGGCCCTGGCGATCTCATGGGGCGCCGGCAGCGCCGTTGCCCAGCGCACACCCCACCCCGCTCCTGTCGCCCCGGCGGCGCAGATGCAGAACTTGCCGGCCCCCGCTGCGGCGCCGACCACAAATGTGGATGTGACCCCAACCGGCGGGGACACCTTCGGCCCTGCCCTCAATCGCATGTCGGTCGTGTCGCTGTTCCTGCGCGCCGACGCGATCGTGAAAGCCGTATTCGTGCTCCTGGTGCTGGCCTCGCTGTGGTCGTGGGCAATCATCATCAACAAATGGATGGCGCTCGCGATGCTGAAGCGCCGGGCCGCGAAATTCGAGCGGACCTTCTGGTCTGGCCTGTCGCTGGACGAGTTGTACCAGCAGTTCTCACAGCGCGCCGATCATCCGTTTGCGGCGATGTTCACCTCAGCGCTGCGCGAATGGAAGCGCGCCTTCGAAGGCGGCCCTCCGCGCGAAGCACTTTTGCCGAGCGTGAAGGATCGCATCGAAAAGGCCATGAACGTCACCATCCAGCGCGAGTCCGAAGGCATCGAGCGCCAGCTTGGCTTCCTCGCCACCGTGGGGGCGACCGCGCCGTTCGTCGGGTTGTTCGGAACCGTATGGGGGATCATGAATTCATTTTCAGCCATTGCCGCGCGGCACGACACCACGCTCGCGGTGGTGGCGCCCGGCATTGCGGAAGCTTTGTTCGCCACCGCGATGGGCCTCCTTGCGGCCATTCCCGCCGTCATCTTCTACAACAAGTTCGTCAACGATATCGGCCGCTATGTCGGGCGCATGGAAAGCTTCGCGGATGAGTTCTCCGCCATCCTGTCGCGTCAGCTCGACGAGAAGGCCGCCCGCTGATGGTCGCGCATGTGCGGCGCATCGAGAACGGGCGGAGGCGAGGCCGCATCCGGCCTATGTCCGAAATCAACGTCACGCCGTTTGTGGATGTCATGCTGGTGCTGCTAATCGTCTTCATGGTGACGGCGCCGCTCCTGACCGTGGGTGTGCCGGTAGACCTGCCGAAGACGCGCGCCCAGCCCCTGTCACAGGATCGCGAGCCGCTGTCGGTGAGCGTCCGGCGCGACGGCAGCATCTATCTGCAGAAGCTTCCCGTCGAGGAAGCAGACCTGGTGCCAAAACTTACCGCCATTGCCACCAACGGCTACGACCAGCGGATTTTCGTGCGGGGGGACAAATCGGTCGATTACGGCCGGGTGATGGAGATCATGGCGCTGATCAGCGCCGCCGGCTTCACCCACATTGGTCTGGTCACAGATGTCGCCCGCAAGAAACATCCAGGCGAATAACCGGCTGGCGTTCGCCAGCATGGCGGGCGAGCGGCAGACACCGCTGGGCCTGATCGGCTCGGTGCTGCTGCATGCCGGCATCATTGGCGCCACGCTGTTCACCTTCGCGCACAAGCTGGACATCTCGCAAGAATCCGCGCCCGTCGTGCCGGTGGAGCTGGTGACGGTCGCGAACAAGACCAATCTGATCGCGACCGTGAAGGCACCGCCCAAGACCGAGCCCAGAGACGAAGAGCCCACGCCGCCACAGCCGCAAAAGCTGGACACGCCGCCGCCCCAACCGGAACCGAAACCGGAGAAGCTGGATGTCGCGCCGGAGCCGAAATCCGAGCCGCCGCCGCCCGAAGTTGCGCCAGAGCCCGCGCCGAAGCCGCCGCCACCGCTGCCGAAGGTGAAGCCTGCGCCTGAGGCGAAAGCGGACGGGCCAAAGAAGGAAGAATTCGACATCAACAAAATCACCGCGCTGCTCGACAAGCGGGACGCGGCGCAGGCATCTTCGCCGAAAGGCAAGGTCGCCGTCAAAACCGTCAAGGGCTTCGGCCCGCAGACTGCGATGACGATGGACCTGCAGGATTCGCTGCGCAGCCAGATCCAGCAGTGCTGGAACCCGCCGGTCGGCGCGCCGCATCCCGAAGAGCTGGTGGTGGAATTCGAGCTGTTCCTGAAGCCGGACGGCTCGGTCGCACAGCCGCCACAATTATCCGGTGAATCGGAAAGTGGCGTGTCGCATGATTCGTTTACGCGCGCGGCGGCAGAAGCGGCGCGCCGCGCCATCTACACATGTGCGCCGTACAAGCTGCCGCGGGATCGCTACGGCCAATGGCAGGATATCACGCTCACCTTCGACCCACGCCAGATGGTGGGGCAGTAGTTCGGGAGTATGGCATGAGAAAATTCGGTTTGCTTGGAGCGGCAGTGCTTGCGTTGCTCGCGGCGATCGCCTGGCCTGCCTGGGCGGCGCTGCACGTGGACGTCACGCAAGGCAACATCCAGCCGATGCCGATCGCCATTCCCGATTTCATCGGCGGGGCGCAGGGCGCGCAGATCGCGGGTGTTGTTCGCGCCGATCTCGATCGCTCCGGCCTGTTCCGCACCCTGGATCAAAAATCCTTTGTCGAGCAGATCAGGGACATCAACACGCCGCCGCTATTCAACAACTGGCGCGTGATCAATGCCCAGGCGCTGCTCACGGGCCAGGCAGTCGCGCAGCCGGATGGCCGGCTCAGGGCCGATTTCCGTCTCTGGGACGTCTACGGCGAGCAGCAGATGCTCGGGCTTTCCTTCGCCACCACCCCGGAGAACTGGCGGCGAATCGCCCATATGATCGCAGACAAGATCTACGAGCGCATAACCGGCGAGAAGGGCTACTTCGACACCCGCATTGTCTTCATCGCCGAGTCCGGTCCCGCCATGAAGCGGGTGAAGCGGCTCGCGGTGATGGACGAAGACGGCGCCAACCCGATCTTTCTCACCAACGGTAGCTATCTGGTGCTGACGCCCCGCTTCAATCCGACGGCGCAGATGATCGCCTACATGTCGTACGCCGGCGGGCGGCCGCGGGTGTATCTGTTCGATCTGGAAAGCGGCCGGCAGGAGATGCTGGGCAATTTCCCCAACATGACTTTCAGTCCCCGCTTCTCTCCCGATGGCAACAAGGTGGTGATGACGCTGGAATCGCGCGGCAATTCCGACATTTACGCCATGGATTTGCGTACCCGCGCCGTGAACCGGCTCACCTCCGATCCGGCCATCGACACGGGCGGTAGCTATTCGCCGGACGGCACGCAGATCGCCTTCGAATCCGACCGGGGCGGCTCTCAGCAGGTTTATGCGATGAATGCCGACGGCTCGAACGTGCACCGCCTCAGCTTCGGAGGCGGCAAGAATGGCACGCCGGTCTGGAGTCCCCGCGGCGACATGATCGCCTTCACCAAACAGGCAAACGGCGCCTTTCGCATCGGCGTCATGCGCACGGATGGGTCCGGCGAGCGCATCATTACCCACGGCTGGGAGGACGAAGGGCCGACTTGGGCGCCCAACGGGCGGGTGCTGATGTTCACGCGCACCGAGCGCGGCGGACGCGGTTCCTCAATCTGGTCGGTCGATGTCACCGGCAGAAACGAGCGGCGGGTGCCTTCGCCTGGAGCGGCATCTGACCCGGCCTGGTCTCCTCTGATTCAGTAGAAGGGTTTACCATCCGGAAAGGGCACTGATTCTGTATTGCACACGAGTTGTTGGCGGTGCGCGCCTTAGGTCGAAGCGAGTCCGGCGCACTCACGGGCTTTGCGTAAAGCGGGAGCAAATTCCATGACGAGATTTCATGTCCCTGTGAAGGTGATGACGATTGCGGGCCTCTGCCTGCTTGCGGCATGCGCGCATAAGCCACCGTCCACCCAGCCCCCTCCCGTGGAAGCGCCCCCCACCACTGAAAGTACCGCGCCGGTGACGACCGAATCCTCAAGTGTCATCCCGGGCAGCGCCGAGGATTTGCGCGTCAACGTCGGCGACACCGTACACTTCGAATACGACCGTTATGACGTGCGTGAGGAGGACCGGACCACGCTGCAGCGCCAAGCGCAGTGGCTGCAGAAATATCCGCAGGTGCGCGTGACCGTGGAAGGCCATTGCGACGAGCGCGGCACCCGCGAATACAACCTCGCGCTTGGCGCCCGTCGCGCCAATGCGGTGAAGGAATATCTCATCAGCCTCGGCGTATCCTCCGGACGTGTTCAGACCATTTCCTACGGCAAGGAGCGTCCGATCTGCACGGACTCATCGGAGGCCTGCTACGCGCAGAACCGCCGATCGGTGACGGTCGTGACCAGCGGCGCCGCCTCTTCCTGATCGGATCATTCCCAATTCTTGCGAAAGGCGCCAGTCGGGCGCCTTTCTTTTTGGCCTTTCGCGTTTTCGCGAAGCCGCAATTTCGGCTACATGTTGCCGATCATGCCGCGAGGGGCTGGTTCGTTGGATGCGAGTTCGCCACATGAATGAACGATTGCGCAAAGGGATGCTCTGCGCCGCCGCCACCGCGGTTGTGCTGTTCGCCGCCGCGGGACGGAACGCCAGCGCCCGCGCCGAAGCAGTGCCCGGCAGCTACCGGGTGGCCGATCTCTTCGGCGAAAGCGAAGAGGAGAAGCAGGCGCGCCTTCTCGCCCAGCAGCATGAAGACGCACAGGATGCTTCCATCCGGTATTTGCGCCAGCGCAATCAGGACATGGAGAGCACCATCCGGCGTCTGACGGGACAGATCGAGGAGCTGGACCACCGTATCTCCGAACAGAACGCCCGCATGGAGCGGCTGCAAAAGGATTTCGACTACCGTCTATGCAAGATCGCCGCGATGCAAATGGCCACATCCGGCGATCAGGCGCCGCTCTCCTGTATGGGCGGCGAGTCGCAACCCGGGATGCCCGCGCCGCCTGCCGCAGGGCCGGCTGCTTCCTTGGCCCCACCAACCGGAGCTGGCGCCGCGATACACCTGACGCCGCCCGGCGCGCAGACAGCCGTGCAGCCCTCGTCGAGCGCCAATCGCGCCCGCTTCGACGATGCGATGAAGCTGCTCACTCACACGCAGTACGACGAGGCGCGCAGCGCCTTCCGTGCCTTCGCGGATGCCTACCCCACCGATGAGCTTGCGCCCCAGGCGGTTTATTGGGTGGGCGATATCGCCTATGTGCAGAAGGATTATCCCGCTGCCGCGCGCGCCTTTGCCGAAGAGATTAAGAAATATCCGGACAGCGCGCGGGCGCCGGATAGCATGCTGAAGCTTGGCCAGTCGCTGATCGCAATGGGCCAGAAGCAGGAAGGCTGTACTGCCCTTGGCGCCCTCCCGACGAAATATCCCACCGCCTCGCAAAGCGTCATCGGCCACGCCGCGGAAGCGCGCAAAGCAGCCAAGTGCCGCTGAACGGCCGAAGAAGGTAGCGGTCCCGCCAAAGCGCGCCAGAGTCGCGCCAATCGAGGACACGATCGAGCTTCGCTTTGCCGCCGCCATGGAGGCGCTTTCGCCGCCTTGGCCGGGTGCGATCGGCGTCTCGGGCGGTGGCGACTCTCTTGCCCTGATGCTGCTGCTTGGCCATTGGGCCAAGGCACAGGGGCTGCCGCTGCCCGTAGTACTTTCGGTCGATCATGGATTGCGACCGGGTTCCCACAAGGAAGGCGAACGGGTGCGGAAGCTCGCCGCCGCCGCGGGATTGGCAGCCCACATTCTTGACTGGAAAGGAGCCAAGCCGGATTCCGACATCGAGGCGGAAGCGCGGGCAGCCCGATATGCCCTTATGGGCCGCTGGTGCACCGACCACCGCTGCCCGGCTCTCTATGTCGCCCACACGCTGGAAGATCAGGCGGAAACATTCCTGCTGCGGCTTGGCCGCGGCAGCGGCCTCGATGGACTCGCCGGCATGCAACCGATCTCTCCACTGCCGATCCCGGAGCTTAGCCAAATTCGGCTGGTTCGCCCCTTGCTGGAATTCCGGCGCGACGAGCTGCGGGAATTCCTTAAGGCACGGCGGATGGAGTGGTTGGACGATCCGATGAATGCCGATCCGCGGTTCGGTCGCGCCAGGCTGCGAACCGCGTGGCCAGCCCTGCAGGAACTCGGCCTGCTGCCCGAGCGGGTGGCGGGAGCGGCCACACACCTCGCCCGTGCCCGCGCGGCACTTGAGGCCATGACGGAAGATTTTCTGCGGCGAGGCGCGCGCTTCGATGACAACGGCGCAACCCTCGACCCGCTGCGGCTCAAGATCCTCCCCCGCGAGGTCGGCTTAAGGGTATTGGCCGCCGTGCTCTCGCGTGTTTCAGGCGAGGAATACCGTCCCCGTTTCGACAGTCTCGAGCGGCTGTTCGACGCCATTTTGTCCGGCTCGCTGGCCGGTGGTGGGACACTTCATGGCTGCATTGTGGCGCCGGCCCCCCAGCGCGAGCAGATGTTCGGTTCGGCCACACTTGCGATATCTCGTGAAACACGGGGCAAAATAAAGGAACCGGCAGCACCGTCCCAGCGTAGAACCTAAAGGAGCGATGAGCTTGCCGCCGGCCGGCACGGGCCTTGAAGCCGCATTGCTGCAAGGGCCGAAAAATCTTAACGTTTTGCTCTCTGGCAAGGCGTTAAGAAGGTTCCTATCTAGGTGGGTGGCCTCGCGCTTCGCCCGGCCGCTCAAGAAAGGCGTTTCGTGAACAACCTTCGCAATCTTGCCCTGTGGATCATCATCGCGCTGTTGCTGGTGGCCCTGTTCAACATGTTCCAGGGCACGGGAATGCATCAGAACACCAGCCAGATCAGCTACACCCAATTCAGCGACGATGTGAACCAAGGTCTGGTGAAGAGCGTCACGCTCCAGGGCGATCAGGTGGTTGGCGAATTGCAGAGCGGAGTCCAGTTCACCAGCACGGTCCCTGCGGGCGATTCGCAGCTGAACGAGCGCATGCTGGCCCACCACGTCGACATTCATGTGAAGCCGGGCGACGACGGCTCGTTCAACCTGATGAGCATTTTTATCAATTGGTTCCCCATGCTGCTGCTGATCGGCGTATGGGTGTTCTTCCTGCGCCAGATGCAGGCGGGCGGCGGCAAGGCAATGGGCTTCGGCAAGAGCCGCGCAAAGCTGCTCACCGAACGTCAGGGTCGTGTGACGTTTGAAGATGTTGCGGGCGTCGATGAAGCGAAGGAAGAACTGAAAGAAATTGTCGACTTCCTGAAGGACCCGCAGAAATTCCAGCGGCTGGGTGGCCGCATTCCGAAAGGCGTGCTGCTGGTCGGCCCGCCGGGCACCGGCAAGACCTTGCTCGCCCGCTCCATCGCCGGCGAAGCCAATGTGCCTTTCTTCACCATTTCCGGCTCGGATTTCGTCGAAATGTTCGTGGGCGTCGGTGCCTCCCGCGTGCGCGATATGTTCGAGCAGGCGAAGAAAAACGCGCCCTGCATTGTTTTCATCGACGAAATCGACGCGGTCGGCCGGCATCGCGGTGCGGGCCTCGGCGGCGGCAATGACGAGCGCGAGCAGACGCTGAATCAGCTGCT
Organism: Rhizomicrobium sp.; assembly: GCA_035455725.1. GTDB lineage: Bacteria > Pseudomonadota > Alphaproteobacteria > Micropepsales > Micropepsaceae > Rhizomicrobium. The sequence continues at coordinate 18,450 of DATIEM010000194.1, forward strand.
GGTCGAGATGGATGGCTTCGAGACCAACGAAGGCGTGATCCTCATTGCCGCCACAAACCGGCCGGACGTGCTCGATCCGGCACTGCTGCGCCCGGGACGCTTCGACCGACATGTCGTGGTGCCGAACCCCGACCTCGGCGGCCGAGAGAAGATCCTGCGCGTGCACATGCGCAAGGTGCCGTTGGCGACCGATGTCGATCCCCGCATCATCGCGCGCGGCACCCCCGGATTTTCCGGCGCCGATCTCGCGAACCTGGTGAACGAAGGCGCGCTTCTCGCCGCTCGCCGCGGCAAGCGCGTCGTCACCATGGTCGAATTGGAGGACGCCAAGGACAAGGTTATGATGGGCGCTGAGCGTCGTTCGCTCGCCATGACAGACGAGGAGAAGAAGCTCACGGCCTATCACGAAGGCGGCCACGCGCTGGTGGCGCTGCACGTGGAAGGCTCCGATCCCATCCACAAAGCGACCATCATCCCGCGCGGCCGCGCGCTGGGCCTCGTGATGCGTCTGCCGGAGCGCGATCAGCTCTCCGTCACGCGCCAGAAGATGATGGCCGATCTTTGCGTCGCCTTCGGCGGCCGAATCGCCGAAGAGCTGATCTTCGGTCACGACAAGGTGACCACCGGCGCGATGAGCGACATCGAGCAGGCGACCCGCATGTCGCGGGCCATGGTCACCCGCTTCGGCATGTCGGACGAGCTGGGCCCGATCGCCTACGGGGAGAACCAGGAAGAGGTGTTCCTGGGACACAGTGTGTCGCGCACACAAAACATTTCGGAGCAGACGGCGCAGAAGATTGACTCAGAAATCCACCGCATCGTTGATACGACGTATCAGAGGGCGAAGGACATTCTCACCAAGCACCTGGATGATCTGCACACTCTGGCGCGCGGGCTCCTGGAATATGAGACGCTGACAGGCGATGAGATCGTGGCGCTGCTGAAGGGCATTCCGCCGGTGCGGACGCCGTACGAGGAGCCGGAGACGCCGCGGCCGCCGCCGTCCAGCGTGCCGGCTGCCGGCCGCCCCCGCGGCCCCGCGATTCCGGTGTCGCCGGAACCCCAGCCAGGACACTGAGCGGGATTTGAACTAGACATGAGGGAGGCTTTGGCCTCCCTTTTCGTTTGGGGTGGCCGTGAAGGTTTTCGGCATTCTCAACATCACCGAGGATTCGTTTTCGGACGGAGCGAAATATCTTGTCCCGAAAGCGGCGATTGCGCATGCGCTGAAGCTTGCCGGCGATGGCGCCGATGTGATCGATCTCGGCGCCGCATCCTCCAATCCCGATGCCAGGCCGGTTGCGCCCGAGGTGGAGATCGCGCGACTGGCCCCCGTCGTCGAAACACTGAAACGGGAGAGCATTGCCATTTCGATCGATAGCTTTGCGCCCGAAGTGCAGCGCTGGGCCATTGCTCAAAACGTGGAGTACCTGAACGACGTGCGCGGATTTCCTGACGCCGATATCTATCCCGCTTTGGCCGACTCGTCAGCGCAGCTGGTCGTCATGCATTCCGTAGCGCAGCGTGGGCCGGCCGCCCGGGTGCGGGTACCGGCGGAAAGCTTGATGGACCGCGTCCTCACCTTCTTCGAAGATCGCATTGCCTCACTGACCGCCGCAGGCGTGGAGCGGAGCCGGCTTGTTCTCGATCCGGGCATGGGCCTCTTCCTGGGCACCGACAGCGACGCGTCGTTCACCGTCCTCCGGGCCATTCCGGAGTTGAAGCGAGCTTTCGGACTGCCGGTGCTGATTTCGGTATCTCGAAAGTCATTCTTGCGCCGGCTGATCGGGCGGCCACCGCTCGAAGCTGGGCCGGCAAGCCTCGCGGCGGAGCTGTTTGCCGTGCTTCGGGGCGCGGATTACATCCGCACCCACGAACCCGCCCCACTGAAGGATGCGCTCGCCATCTGGCGGGCCCTGCAGCCGGAAACAGTGCGTAACCTCGCGTGAATGCCGCCACCTCGCGCGGAACTCTGGCGTTCTGCTATGGTCATTGAAGCAACCTTAAGGCTCCCCAAGCGAGGGTAAGCCCATGACACGCAAGCTTTTCGGTACCGACGGCATCCGCGGTCTCGCCAATTCGCACCCCATGACCCCGGAGATTGCCATGAAGGTGGGCATGGCCGCCGGCCGCCTGTTCACCCGTGGCGAGCACCGCCATCGCGTGGTGATCGGCAAGGACACCCGCCTCTCCGGGTATATGATCGAGTCGGCGCTGGTGTCCGGCTTCACCTCCGTGGGTATGGACGTCTTTCAGTTCGGCCCACTGCCGACGCCCGCCGTTGCGATGCTGACGCGCAGCTTGCGCGCCGATCTGGGCGTCATGATTTCCGCCTCCCACAATCCGTTTCACGACAACGGCATCAAGCTGTTCGGGCCGGACGGCAACAAGCTGTCGGACCAAACCGAAGCGCAGATCGAAGCGCTAATGGCGAACGGGCTGGAGACGGGGCTCGCGCCGTCAAAAGACCTTGGCCGCGCCAAGCGTATCGACGATTCCCAGGCCCGCTATATCGAATTCGTGAAAGGCACCTTCCCCAAGCACTTGCGCCTCGACGGCATGCGGGTGGTGATCGACTGCGCCAACGGCGCTGCCTACAAGGTGGCGCCCGCGGTGTTGTGGGAACTGGGGGCAGAGGTGTTCTCGCTGGGGGATGCGCCCGACGGCTACAACATCAACCAGGATTGCGGCTCGACGGCGCCCCAGGCGATGAGCGCCAAGGTACGCGAGATGCGCGCCGATTTCGGCATCGCGCTGGACGGTGACGCCGACCGCGTCGTGATGGCGGACGAGCGCGGGCGCATTATCGACGGCGACCAGATACTGGCGTTGATCGCGCGCTCCTGGTCGCGCACCGGCGACCTGAAAGGCAACGGCGTGGTCGGCACGGTGATGTCGAACATGGGCCTCGATCGCTTCCTCTCAGACATGGGGCTGACTTTGGCCCGCTCGCCAGTGGGCGACCGCTACGTCATCGAGAAAATGCGCGGGGGCGGTTTCAACGTGGGCGGCGAGCAGTCTGGCCATATTATTCTCAGCGACTTCTCCACTACAGGCGATGGTCTGATCGCGGCGCTGCAGGTGCTGGCGGTGCTGGCCGGCGAGCGCAAGCCGGCAAGCGAAGCAACCAAGCTCTACGAGCCGCTGCCGCAGATCATGGAGAACATCCGCTTCCGCAACGGCTCACCCCTTGAGGATGCGCGCGTGAAGTCGCAGATCGAGGCGGGCACGGCGCAGCTGAACGGCAAGGGCAGGCTGATCGTGCGCAAATCCGGCACCGAGCCGGTGATCCGCATCATGGCGGAAGGCGAGGATGCCCACGAGCTTCGGAGCATCGTGCGCGAGATCGCCAACGTGGTGCGGGACGCCACCGTTTGAGCACACCATCTCCGCGTCTGCTGATCGTTGCAGGCTCGGATTCCAGTGGCGGCGCCGGCCTCCAGGCGGATATCAAAACTGCGAGCGCTTTCGGCGTCTATGCGATGACCGCGGTGACCGCCGTCACCGTGCAGGACACGCGGCGCGTGCATTCGGTCACGCTGTTGTCGCCCAAGAGCGTGCGCGACCAGATTCGCGTATGCCTGGGCGACTTAGGCGCCGATGCGATCAAGATCGGCATGCTGGGATCGGCCGCAATTGTGGAAGCAGTAGTTGGCGCGCTGAAACGGCATGCGCCCGATATCCCGATCGTGCTCGATCCGGTAATGCTTTCAACCGCGGGCAAGCGCCTGCTGGCCCGCGATGCGGTCGAGACGTTCAAATCGAAGCTCTTGCCGCTGGGCACGTTGGTCACGCCAAATATTCCGGAGGCCAAGGCACTGGTTGGCATGCGCGGATCCCGACGCGACGAGGCGGAGCGCGCGGCGCGCAAGCTCATGGCCCTGGGATCGAGAGCGGCGCTGATCAAAGGTGGGCATTCTACCGGCAGCACCAGCGATGACATTCTGGTCTGGGAAGGCGGTGTCGAACTCTACGGGTTTCCGCGCCTTCGGACCAAGCACACACATGGAACAGGCTGCGCCCTTTCCACCGCAATCGCCTGCGGGCTTGCGAAAGGGCAGCCGCTTCCGCTGGCAACAGGGCGAGCCCGCGAATTCGTGCAGCACACCATTGAAACGGCGCCGGGATTCGGGCGCGGCCATGGGCCTCTCAATCTTATCGGCCGACGCTGATTACTGCAGCATGCCACCGAGCCGGCCGCGGACGATATCTTCCGCTTCGCGCATGATGCGGCTGACCAGTTCCTGGCAAGACGGAACATCGTGGATCAGCGCTTGCGTCTGGCCCGCGGACCAGATGCCGGCATCCATCTCGCCTTTCTCCAGCACGGCCGCGCCGCGCACACCGGCGACCAACTCCTTCACATCGGCGAAGGTGGCGTTGCCGCGGTTCTCGATCGCCACCACTTCGTCGCTGATGGCGTTCTTCGCCACCCGCGCGGTGTTGTGCAGCGTGCGGAAGATGAGATTGGTCGAGCGCTCGTCGCCAGCCAGGATCTGCCGCTTCACGTTGTCATGGATCGGCGCCTCCACCGTGGCCATGAAGCGCGTGCCCATGTTGACGCCGTCGCAGCCGAGCGCCAGCGCCGCCACCAGCCCCCGCGCATCGGCAATGCCGCCTGAAGCGATAATGGGAATGGAAAGCCTGCCGGCCGTGGCCGGAAACAGGATGAGGCCGCCCACGTCATCTTCGCCCGGGTGACCCGCGCATTCGAAACCGTCGATGGACACCACATCGACGCCGATCGACTGCGCCTTCAGCGCATGACGCACGCTAGTGCATTTGTGGATGATCTTCACGCCCGCTTCCCTGAAGCGCGGCAGATGCGGCTGCGGATTGTGTCCCGCCGTCTCCACAATTTTGATGCCGCTCTCGATAATCGCCTCGCGGTATTCGTCGTATGGAATGGGCATGATCGACGGCAGAATGGTGAGGTTCACGCCGAAGGGCTCGTCTGTCATTTCGCGGCAGCGCTGCACCTCTTTGTAGAGTACTTCCGGCGGGCCGGCGGAATGCGCCGTGATGAAGCCGAGCGCGCCCGCATTGGCCACGGCGCCGATCAGCTCGGCGCGGCCCACGCGGGTCATGCCGCCGCAGGTGATCGGCGCTGCTACGCCGAACATCTCGGTAAAGCGTGTCCTGATCATGCCAGCCTCTTGCGCCCGCCACCGGCCGAAGCGTGCGGCCGTAATGGAGCAGTGCGCAAGGGCCCTAAGGGGAGGGCAGACCTCACATCGGTCTTGCCGAAATCGATGCCCTTATACAGGAGCGGCTCGTCCAGGGTTTTCGCCAGCGCGTAAACGAAACACTCGCCGAAATTCAGCCGGGCGGGATGGCCGCTGCCCTTCCCGAAATCGCGATATGCCCGCCGCGCAATCCGAGCCTGTGCTTCGTCGACGGGAACGATTTCGATGTCCGCGTCGGCGCACAAATCGTCCAAGCGAGCACTCAGAAGCGCGCTGCGCTTTGAATCGATCACAACGGCCGTTTCCACAAACGTGGCGGCGCTCATGCGACATCTCCCGGCAGACTCAAGCTGATCAGCGAATCACGGGCACCCAGCGATGCTCTAGCGATCAATGAACGGATCCCGGACCAAAATGGTATCCTCCCGCTCAGGGCTGGTGGAGAGGAGCGCCACCGGCGCCCCGATCAGTTCCTCGATGCGGCGCACATATTTCACGGCTTGTGCCGGCAGGTCGGCCCAGGAGCGGGCGCCGCGCGTGGATTCGCGCCAGCCCTCCATTGTCTCGTAGACCGGCCTGCAGCGCGCCTGCGCGATTTCATCGGCGGGGAGGAAGTCGATCTCCTCGCCATCCAGGCGGTAGCCGATGCACACGTGGATTTCGTTGAACCCGTCCAGCACGTCGAGCTTGGTGAGTGCGATGCCATCGATGCCGCCGGTGATTGCGGTTTGCCGCACCAATACTGAATCGAACCAGCCGCAGCGGCGCTTGCGGCCTGTGACGGTGCCAAACTCTGCGCCGCGGGTTCCGATTTCATCGCCGACTGCATCGGTCAGCTCGGTGGGAAACGGGCCCTCGCCGACGCGCGTCGTGTAAGCTTTTGCGATACCCAGGACGTAGCCGATATCGCGTGGGCTCATGCCGGAGCCGGTCGCCGCCTGGCCGGCAACCGTGTTCGAGGAGGTGACGAACGGATAGGTGCCGTGATCGACGTCGAGCAGCACCGCCTGCGCGCCTTCAAACAGGGTGCGCTTGCCCGCGCCCTTCGCCGCGTGCAGCGCGCGCCACGCGCAGCCTGCGAACGGCAAGATCTTCGGCGCGACCTCGCGCAAGCTGGCTAGCAGGCCCGCCGCGTCGACCTCCGTAAACCCCATCCCGCGGCGCAGGGCGTTGTGATGCGCCAGCAGGCGATCGATTTTTGCCGGCAACGAATCGAAATCGCGCAGATCGGTGACCCGCAGCGCGCGCCGCCCCACCTTGTCCTCGTAGGCAGGACCGATGCCCCGTTTGGTGGTGCCGATGCGCTGCACGCTGTTGGATGACTCGCGCGCGGAATCGAGTTCGCCGTGAAGCGGCAGGATCAGCGCGGCATTCTCGGAGACCAACAGGCTGGCCGGCGAGATCGCCACGCCCAGCGAGCGCACCCGCTCCACCTCCGCGGCGAATGCCCATGGGTCAACCACCACGCCGTTGCCGATGACGGAAAGCTTGCCCGGACGCACCACGCCGGAGGGCAGCAGGCTCAGCTTGTAGGTGATGCCGTCGATGACGAGCGTGTGGCCGGCATTATGCCCTCCCTGAAAGCGCACCACGACGTCCGCCCGGGCCGACAGCCAGTCGACGATCTTCCCTTTGCCCTCGTCGCCCCACTGGGCGCCGATTACCGCGACATTTGCCATTATTCCGTACCCGGCTCTGCCGCGTGGCGGGAATCGCCTCCGGCACGGTGCCCACTTATAGCGGGAAAGCCTACTTATTGTCAGGCCGATTTGGGACCGGACGGCACCAGCATGGGAGCGTGGCGGCGATAAGCGTGTGAAAATAGATTTGCTCAAGCTAGTGCATGCATCACCTCAGCCCCGGCTTGTCTCGCTATCATAGAACGCCGCTCTCAAAAGCCGAGCGCCTTTGCCAAGCGCACGAGCGGAAGCCCGCGCAATTCTTCCATCACCGAGTCAGGAACCGGCCCATCGATTTCCACAAGCGCGATCGCCTCGCCTCCCGGCATGCTGCGGCCAAGCGCGAACGAGCCGATGTTGATATTGGCATCGCCCAGCAAAGTGCCGAGCCGACCGATGAACCCCGGCCGATCCTCGTTGATCACGTAGAGCATGTACGGGGCGAATTCCGCGTCGAGATTGACGTCGCGGGCTTGAATGAGACGCGGACGGCCATCGGAAAACACCGTTCCGGCTGCGCGCCGCGTTGAACCGTCGGCGAGCACCGCGCTCACCTTGATGTATCCTTCGTAGATACCCTGCCGGTCGCGCCGGGTCTCGCTCACGACGATGCCGCGCTCACGCGCAATCACCGGCGCATTGACCATGTTCACCTCGCTCAGGATGGGTTTGAGCAGGCCCGAGAGGGCGGCTTGCGTCAGCGCACGCGTGTTCAACTCGCCGGTCGAGCCTTCATAGATGATTTCCACGGACTGCAGGCTTGTTTCGGTCAATTGTCCGATGAACAGTCCCAGCTTCTCCGCCAGCGCAATCCAGGGCCGCACGCGCTGCGCTTCTTCCGCGCCAATCGAGGGCATGTTCAGCGCGTTGGTGATCGCGCCGGTCAGCAGGTAATCTGAGATCTGTTCTGCGATCTGGATCGCAACATTCTCCTGTGCCTCGACTGTGGAGGCGCCGAGATGGGGCGTGGCGATCACCTTTTCATGCCCGAACAGGATGTGCGATCGCGCTGGCTCTTCCGCGAAAACGTCCAGCGCGGCGCCTGACAGCTTGCCGGAATCGAGCGCGGCCCTGACGGCCTGCTCATCCACCAGGCCGCCGCGGGCGCAGTTGATCAGCCGCGCGCCGCGCTTCATGTGGCCGATCGCTTCAGCGGAAAGGATGTTGCGGGTTTCGCCGGTCAGCGGCGTGTGCAGCGAAACGAAATCGGCGCGCGCCAACAAGTCGTTCAGCTCGACTTTTTCGATGCCCAGGTCTGCCGCGCGTTGCGGCGCGAGATAGGGATCGTAAGCGATCACCTTCATCTTCAGGCCCCTGGCCCGGTCGGCCACGATGGAGCCGATATTGCCGGCGCCGATGAGGCCCAGCGTTTTGCTGTACAGTTCGCTGCCGACGAAGCGGTTCTTCTCCCATTTTCCGGCGTGGGTGGAGGCGTTGGCCGCAGCAAGCTCGCGCGCCAGTGCCATCATCAGTGCGATCGCGTGCTCGGCGGTGGTGATGGAGTTGCCGTGCGGCGTGTTCATGACGATGACGCCCGCCGCGGTTGCCGCGGCAACATCGATGTTGTCCACGCCGATGCCAGCGCGGCCCACCACCTTCAGCTGCTTCGCGGCGCGGATCACATCGGCGCTGATTTTCGTGGCAGATCGAACGGCGATGCCGTCGTAATCCGCAACGCTCCTGAGCAACTCCTCCTTGCCCAAGCCGGTCCTTGCATCGGCTTCAATACCGCGCTCGCGGAAAATCGACAGGGCCGCCGGCGACAGCACATCGGCGATGAGGACTTTAGGCATTCGCTTTGACCTGGGCCCACGCCCAGTCGAGCCATGGCGTCAGCGCCTCGATATCCGATGAATCCACCGTCGCCCCGCACCAGATGCGCAGGCCCGGCGGCGCGTTGGCGTGGCCGCCCACGTCGTAGGCCGCCTGCTCTCCCTCCAACAGGGAGACGAACATCTTCACCATCGCGCGCTGCGCCTGTTCATCGCACTGCGTGAAAACAGGGTCGCTGATCTGGAGGCACACGGAGGTATTGGAGCGAGAGCGGGGGGCGCGCGCCAGGAAATCCACCCATTCGCTTTCGTCTACCCAGGCAGAAAGCGCGCGGAAGTTCGCCTGCGAACGCGCCATGAGCGCCGGCAGGCCTCCGATGGATTCCGCCCAGCCAAGCGTATCGAGATAATCTTCCACCGCCAGCATGGATGGGGTGTTGAGCGTCTCGCCTACGAACACCCCTTCGATCAGCGCGCCATTTTTCATCAGCCGAAAAATCTTCGGCATCGGCCAGGCAGGCGTGTGGTCCTGCAGCCGCTGCAGCGCCCGCGGCGAGAGCACCAGCATGCCGTGCGCCGCTTCGCCACCCAGCGCCTTTTGCCAGGAGAAGGTCACGGCATCGAGTTTGTCCCACGGCAGCTCCATGGCGAAGGCGGCGCTGGTGGCATCGCAGATCGTCAGTCCTTCGCGGTCGGCTGGAATCCAATTGCCGTCCGCCAATCGCACGCCGCTCGTGGTGCCGTTCCAGACGAACACCGCATCATGATATTTTGTCAGCCGCAGCTCGGGCAATTCGCCATAAGGCGCGCTGTGCACTTGCGCTTCCAGCTTCAGCTGTTTGACGGTGTCGGTCACCCACTCGTTGCCGAAACTCTCCCACGTAAAGACATCAACGGGCCGTGGCCCCAGCAAATTCCACATCGCCATTTCAACCGCGCCGGTATCGGATGCCGGCACGATGGCGGCGCGAAAGCCGTCCGGAAGGCGCAGCAGCGCGCGGGTGCGCTCTATGGCTTCCCTGAGTTTGGCTTTGCCGGGAATTGAGCGATGGGAGCGCCCCAGCAATGCGCTGCCGATGGCTTCTGGCGTGCGGCCCGGCCGCTTGGCGCAAGGTCCGGAGGAAAAAAAAGGCCGTGCGGGGCGCACGGCCGGCTTGCCGGTCATAGCTCATTCCTTCCAGAACGATCGCGCCGCGTTGGGGCGGCGTGGCCCGTTCCGAAGGTAGGGAATCATCGCAGTTCCGGCAAGCGTCAATCCGGAACGGTGCGTGCGCGGCAAACGTTTCGGCTATGCAGATTGCGCTGGAAATGACGCCATGGCGGTTTCACCGCAAACAAATGCCGATCCCGATGCGAACGAACTTGGCATTGCCACGGACAAGGTTTGTTTCGTCATCGTCAAAGCGCGGCAATTCGATGTGAAGGAGGGTGTTTCCGATCCGAACTCGGGCTCCGACGCGCCCGACGACGGCTACCGCGACGTGCTGGAGGACAATCCGGACGATCCTGTGTTTCGCGAGCTCCATGGGTTCATCAGCAACATGGATCTCGAAGAGCAGTTGAACCTGGTTGCGCTGGCCTGGTTGGGCCGCGGCACCTACGATAAATCCGAATGGGACGAGGCGCTCGCCACCGCGCGCCAGGAGCACAACAGCCGCACCGCGCAGTATCTCCTTGGGCTGCCGCTGCTGGGCGATTATCTGGAGGAAGGGCTGGCGCAGTTCGGGCGCAGATGCTCGGACGAAAGCGACACGCGCTGAGCTTTCCTGCCGCGACAAGCAACGCACAGTCCGTTACAAGGCGCCATGGATCGGCTGATCGACGGTTATCGGGAATTCCGGCGGGCGAGGTGGCCTGAAGAACGGGCCCATTACGCAGAGTTGTCGAAAGGACAAAGTCCGGAATTTCTTGTCATCGCGTGCAGCGATTCCCGGGTCGATCCGGCCACGATCTTTAGTGCGCGTCCCGGCGAGCTGTTCGTTATCCGCAATGTGGCGGCAATCATTCCGCCGTATGAACCGGAGGACGCCACGCATCACGGGACCAGCGCAGCACTGGCGTTTGCCGTGCTCCAGTTGCCGCTTCGAGGCATTCTGGTGATGGGGCACGCCCAGTGCGGCGGTATCGCTGCGGCGCTCGATAACCGCATTGCCCAGAACGTCCCCTTCCTGAGTGCCTGGATCGAGCTGTTGGAACCCGCGCGTCAACGGCTCACCGTGGGAGAGGGCGATGCCGCCCGCCACACGGAAATGGAGCGCGATTCCGTGCGCCTTTCCCTCGAACGGCTGATGACCTTTCCCTTCGTGGCGGAGCGGGTGAATGCCGGAGCTCTGACCCTCTATGGCGCCCGCTTCGGCATTGCCGGCGGTCAGCTGGAAGTCATGGGCGAGGACGGCACGTTCACGATCGTCGAGTAGTCCTTCGGCGCTTCGCCAGGGGGAGGTGAATCTTCGTCATAATCCTCCTAGAGTGCCCGCTGCGTACCGGGCCGCATACCAATGACAATTCCCGTTCTGGAAACCGCGCGGCTGATCCTGCGCGAGCACCGCAAGTCCGACCTATCCGGGTACGCCGCGCTATGGGCCGACCCGGTTGTGGTTCGCTTTACGACAGGGGTGCCGCAAACCGAAGAGGAAGCTTGGCGGCGCATGATGATGGCGCGGGGCCACTGGGAGCTCAACGGCTACGGCTATTGGGTGCTGGAGCAGAAAGCGAGCGGCCTGTTGGTCGGCGAGGCTGGTTTCGCCGAGTTCCATCGCGATATGAATCCATCTCTGAATGGGATGCCGGAGATCGGCTGGATTCTGGGCTCCTTTGTCCACGGCCAAGGCTACGCGACGGAAGCCGTGCGTGCCATTCACGCTTGGGGAGATGCGCGGTTCGGCCACGTGCGCACCTGCTGTATCATTAGCCCGGAGAACGATGCCTCCATTCGGGTCGCCGAGAAGACCGGCTACCAGGAAGTGGCGCAGACGCTCTATCGCGACCACCCGGTGATCGTGTTTCACCGCGATTTGTAGCCGCTCTGCCGCCATTGCGGACGGGGCAACAAACGCCCATAGTCGAATGAACGCCCGCGCCAGCCGCGCTGGTCAGGAATTGTGACAGGGTTTGCCGATACTGGCGGAGAAGAAGGGAAAGTCGCATGGCCACGGAACAGGTCAACAAGATCATAGAGCAGATGGGTGGCGCGATCGGCTCCAATTCGGGGCTGGGCGGTACGCTGAAATTCGATTTTGGCGAGCCAGGCAGTGTGCTGATCGACGGCAAATCCGTGCCGAATACGGTGGTCGATGGAGAGGACAAGACCGCCGACTGCACAATCAGCGTAGGGCTGGATACCTTCGAGAAGATGGTGAAGGGCGAGCTCGACGGGACTTCCGCCTTTATGCAGGGCAAGCTGCGCGTCGCGGGCGACATGGGACTCGCGATGAAACTCGGTCCAATCCTTCAAAAAGCCCGCAGCTGATCTGAGACGGTACCGTTGCCCGCCGGCGCGGTAACCGAAGGCTGTATTTTTGTCGGAATTTCTCAGATTGGCGCAACTTAGCGTTAAGCTCGCGTCTGCATGATTGCCGGGTAACGGAGGCAGGCATGGGGACCTGGCGTCCGCGCATTGTCAAAGCGGAGGAGCTTCAGCCGCGCTATGCCTATGGCCGCGACGGCAAAGCGCTGCGGATTGCGACGCTGTATACACCGCCAGATGTCGTTCCGCGCGGCGTATGCGTGCTGCTGCATGGGCAAACCGAGTTCATTGAAAAATATCTGGAAGTGATCGGCGAATTGTCGGCGCGCGGATTCACGGTCGCGACAATGGATTGGCGCGGCCAAGGTGGGTCCGCGCGGCTGCTGGACGACGTCTTGAAAGTCCATATCGGCGACTTCTCGCAATATGTCGGGGACCTCCAGGTCTTCATGGACAAGGTCGTTCGGAATCTGACCGACAGACCACCCATCGTTCTTGCCCATTCAATGGGTGCGCACATCCTTCTCCGCGCGATGCACGATCATTCCGGCCAGTTCGCTGCCGCGGTTCTGTCGACGCCGATGCTGCGGGCGCTGACGCGCGGCTATAATCCGCGGCTCGCCCGCGTGCTATGTGCCGTCCACAATCACCTTGGCCGCGGCAGTAATTGGCTGCCCGGTATGAAGCAGCGCGATCCTTTGCGCATGACCTTCGCCGACCAGCTGGTCACTTCCGATCGGCAGCGTTTCGGGCGCACGCAGGCTCTCCTGCAGGAGCATCCGAATCTGCGGTTGGCTGGCCCGACCTGGGGCTGGTTGGAAGCGGCCTACCGCTCCATGGACCTCGTGATGTCGGCTGGCTACCCCGAGGCTATTCACACGCCGACACTGATCTTTGGTGCGGGTCGCGATCGCATCATCGATACCGCCGTGGTGCGCGAGTTCACGGCGCGCATGCCAAACGGATGCTATGAGGAAATCCCCGAAGCCGAACACGAGATCCTGATGGAAAACGATGCTGTCCGTGCGCGCTTCTGGGATGCCTTTGACGAATTCACGCTCAAATACGCCTGAGTCTCAGCCACGCCGGCGATACAGGACCGTTCCGTCAGGCTGGGTGACGCTGTACAAGGCCACACAGCGTGGATTTTTCATCTCCCTACAGAACAGATCGACGGCGATATTGTAGCGGGTGACGTTTGTGCCGCCGGCGCACACATAACGGCCCTTCACCTGCGTGGCTGTGGGAAACATGCTGGCAAGGCCAGCATAGCTTGGGACAATCCCATAGTCCTTGGCTGCTGCCAGCGCCTGGGTGCAGATCTGCGTCGCCGTTTGAACGACGGCCGTCAGTTGTGCGCGCCGCGCCGCTTCGGCCTGTTCCGGCGAGGGCGTGGTGAAATGCACGTAGGCAATCGCTGCAATCGCAACGAGGGGCCCGCCCACCACGGTGATCAGCGCGATGCGCCATTCCCACGCGAGCCACCGCCGCGTCTGCGGCTGCAGTGTAATCTCCGACATCGAACGGCCCCTCGCTCTATTTCATCGTAGGAATGTTGAAATCCGGATGCTCTCGTACGCCGCCCTTGGGCCAACGCTGCGTCACCGTCTTGATCTTGGTCCAGAAGCGCACGCCTTCGGTGCCATGCTGGTTGACATCGCCGAAGGCGGACCGCTTCCAGCCGCCGAATGTATGATAGGCCAGTGGCACGGGGATCGGGATGTTGATGCCCACCATCCCGACATTCACCTTCGCCGCGAATTCGCGCGCTGCATCCCCGTCGCGCGTGAAGATGGCCACCCCGTTTCCGTAGTGGTGCGTAGATGGCAGCGAGATGGCTTCATCGAAATCCTGCGCCCGCGCCACCTGCAGCACCGGTCCGAAGATTTCTTCCTGATAGGTCCGCATGTTGGGCGTCACGCGGTCGAACAGCGAGCCGCCGAGATAAAAGCCGTTCTCATAACCTTGCATCTTGAAGCCGCGGCCATCGACGACCAGCTCAGCGCCTTCCTTCACGCCCAGGTCGATGTAATCGATCACGCGCTGCTTCTGCGCTGCCGTCACCATTGGCCCATAGGCCGCATCCGGATCCGTAGGGGTGGAAACCTTGAGCCCTTCGACGCGGGGCTTCAGCTTCTCCACCAGCGCATCGGCAAGCTTATCGGTAACCGGAACGGCAACGGAGATCGCCATGCAGCGCTCGCCCGCGGATCCATAGCCGGCGCCGATCAACTCGTTCGTCACCTGATCGAGATCGGCGTCCGGCATGATGATGGCATGATTTTTCGCGCCGCCCATCGCCTGCACGCGCTTACCGTGCTGCGTGCCGCGCGTGTAGACATATTCCGCGATCGCCGTCGAACCCACGAAGCTCACGGCCTTGATATCGGGATCGTCGAGGATCGCGTCCACGGCTTCCTTGTCGCCGTTGACGACCTGCAGCACGCCGGCGGGCGCGCCCGCTTCCATCATCAACTCGGCCAGACGCAGCGGAACGGAAGGATCTTTTTCGCTCGGCTTGTTGATGAAGCAGTTGCCGCAGGCGATGGCCACGCCGAACATCCACATCGGGATCATGGCGGGGAAATTGAACGGGGTGATGCCGGCCACCACGCCCAGCGGCTGGCGCATGGAATAAATGTCGATGCCAGGTCCGGCGCCTTCCGTGTACTCGCCCTTCTGCAGATGCGGGATGCCGCAGGCGAATTCGATCACCTCCAGCCCACGCTGAACATCGCCGCGCGAATCCGCCAGCACCTTGCCATGCTCGTCGGAAAGCAGGCGCGCGAGGTTGTCCATGTCCTTCTCGACGAGGGCCTTGAAATTGAACATCACGCGGGCGCGGCGCTGCGGGTTGACGCTCGACCATTCGGGGAAGGCCTTCAGCGCAGCCTCCACGGCCTTGCGCACTTCGGCGCGACTGACGAAGGCCACCTTGGCCTGGACCTCGCCGGTGGCGGGATTGAATACCTCGCCGAAGTGGCCGGAGGTGCCTCTCACGTGCTGGCCGGCAATGAAATGATCGAGCTCTTTCATGGGCATGCTTCCCTGATGTGGAAGGACCGTCCCTTCGGCCTGAAACGGGGGGTTTAGCCAAGGCTTTCCCAGCGGGCAACGCGCATGACCGCGCAGTGCAAACTGGATAAAAAAAGGGCCGCCGGAGCGGCCCTCAAGGCAGGGAGCATAAAAATTGCGGTCAGCGGTTCAGGGCCACCGCCTTGCCGTCGGAAATTCGCTGGCCTTCGAAGGAGTCGCCCTTGGGCCGAAGATAAGCCACGAGGGTCCCGTTGTTCTCCTGGAGCTGAAGTTTGCTGCCCGTGAGCTTCCACTGCTGGAATCCTACCCCGTTGCAGTCGCCGGTCGAACTGGCCGTGCCCGCCGTATCATTTCCGGGATTGGCGGCCAGAGTGACCACGCAGGGGTCGTCATTGGCCCCGACGCTGAGTTTCCACGGGCCGGTGACGGCAGGGTCGGCGTGGGCAAGGGCGATGGAGGCAAACGCTACCGCCGCCCCCACGGCCATGGATGACAATTTGCTCATGTGAATACCTCCTTCATTATTCAGTGTTCAGCAAATAGTGGCCAGCCGGGTGTTTGAGAACTGCATTTTTCGCATAGGTTGAATGAGCAGAATGCCGGACCTGCGGGAACCCCAAGCGGAGTTGCAAGCAATTTCAGCTACTTGACAAATCTACTGGTCCAGCTTGGAGCAGCTCCATGGCCTCTCGATGCACACGGCGATCACTGGCTGCCAAGATCTGGCCGCCCTCATGCGCAGGGTGGCTGTGCCAGTCGGTGATGATACCCCCGGCGCCCTCGATGATCGGAATCAAGGCCGCCACGTCCCACCGTTTCAGACTCGATTCCGCGATCAAATCGACAAATCCCAGCGACAGCGCCGCGAACAGATAACAATCCCCGCCGAAGCGGGTCATTCGCACTTTGCTTTCGAGCCGGCCAAGGGCGGCACGCTCTGCTCCTGTAAAATACGCATTGGGGTGCGTGGCACAGAGCACGGCTCCCGAGAGTTGGCTGCACGGCCGCACCTGAAGCCGGACCTCTTCGGCTTGGCTCAGCATGTGCGCTTCGCCGTTCACGCCAATGAAGCGCTCGCCGAGTACAGGCTGATCGATGATGCCCAGAACGGGGATGCCGTTCTCTTCCAGGGCAATCAGCGAGCCCCACTCGTGGCGGCCGGTAATGAAGGCGCGGGTGCCATCGACTGGATCCAGCACCCAGCGCCGCCCGTTGCGGGACGGTTTCTCGCCGAATTCCTCCCCGAGAATTCCGTCGTCCGGCCGCTCGCGCTCAATCAGCGCCCGGATAGCCTGTTCGGCCTCGCGGTCCGCCGCAGTGACCGGATCGAACAGCTTGCCCACGGCTGCCCCCTTGTCGGCGATGTCGATTCGGCGGCGGAAGTAGGGTCGGATAGCCGCGCCGGAGACATCGGCCAGCTTGTGCGCGAACGCGATTGTTTCGGGGTAGATCATAGATACTCATAGCATAGGCCCAACCGGGCTATGAGGCGGTGACCGAGGCGCGGAGACCAGACAGTGAAATGGATTCTATTCGCCATGTTCGGGATGTCGCTCTTGCTGCCAGCTGCAGCGCTCAGCGCGCCGCTTCGAACACTCGACCATGCCTCCATCCGCAGCTTCATCGCAAAGCAGGAACGGGTCTGGAATGCGCGAGATTTTCGCCGCTTCTATGCGGTATTCGCGCCCAATGCCGTCATCGTTCTCGTGACCACGCACGGTCGGCAAGAAGTGGCACGGCGGATCCGCACGCCGGCAGAGGACCGCCGGGCCTCTGAACATTTCTTTGCAAACGCGCACGGACGCATTCACGAGACCGACCGGGTTGAGGAAATCACCATTGCCAGCGACAGGCGGAGCGCCCGAGTGCGCGTCAAAGAAGTCGCACAAATCCTGCGTCATGGACGCAAGAAAGTCATTGGCGCCACGACTGAGCAGGACCTCGAATTGCAGGAGGGTCGGATTGTCGTGCGGCGGCTCATGGAGTTCGATGCCGAGTGATCGTCGAAAACGGGGGCTGAGATGAAATCTGTAGTGGTGACGGGCGCGTCCACCGGAATCGGCTGGGGCTGCGCGAAAGTGCTGGCGACCAATGGCTTCCATGTGTTCGGCAGCGTGCGCAAGCAAGCGGATGCGGAGCGGCTGAAGGTGAAATTCGGCGATGACTTCACGCCATTGCTATTCGATGTCACGGATGCGGCGGCGGTTCAGCGCGGCGCGGATGTCGTTGCCGCTGCAGTTGGAAATGCCACGCTGGCGGGGCTGGTCAACAATGCCGGCATCGCGGTGGCCGGACCGATGCTCTACCTCGACATCGACGAGCTTCGCCACCAGCTGGAGGTGAACGTCACGGGTCAGATAATCGTCACGCAGGCCTTTGCGCCGCTGCTCGGCGCTGACCGTTCTCGCGTTGACGCGCCCGGACGCATTGTGATGATCACGAGCGTGGGGGGACGCAACGCCAATCCCTTCACCGGCCCCTACAACGCTTCCAAGTTTGCGCTGGAAGGCTTGTCCGAATCACTGCGCCGCGAGCTGATGATCTTTGGCATCGATGTGATTGTCGTCGCCCCGGGTGCCGTTGCGACTCCCATCTGGGACAAGGCGGAGCAGATCGACACCTCACGCTACGGCAATACAGATTACGCGGCTTCGCTGAACAAGGTGAAGACCTACATGCTGGAATTGGGGCGAAAGGGCTTGCCGCCGGAAAAGATTGGCGAGACGGTGTTCCGCGCGCTCACCGCGCGAAAGCCGAAGGTCCGCTACACCGTGACACCGGAGCCCATCCAGAACCTGATGGTGAACACCCTGCCGAAGCGAATGGTGGACAATATGATCGCCGGGCGGCTCGGGCTGAAAAGGGCCAACTAGGGCAGGTTATTTCTTCTTCGGCTGCAGCATGTCAGGCGTGATGCCCGCAATCTTGTACGCGGCGTGCAGCACGGTTGAGATCACTGGCTTTACATTGTCCCACCCATTGTTGCCGACGACATAAACGAAAACATCCTGCCGTGGCAGCCAGCCGAAGTAGGACATGAAAACTTCGTCCGATCCGGCGAACCCAATCCGATAAGGCTTGTTGTTCTTGTCCAGCCGGACAGCAAAGCCGTAGCCTTCCCACGCTTCGCCCTCAATGGGATCGCGCGGGGCGGTCATCTGCGCGGCGACGTCGCGCGGAATCCCGGGGGTCTTTCCGCTAACCGCCCGGTAATAGCGCTCCATGTCCGCGACGGTCGACTGCGTCCCGCCGTTGCCGCGCAAATTCCAGTCCGCGCCGCGAAGGTTCGCAATAGAGTGTGAGATGATGTCGTCGCGCGGCTTTCCCGGTGGATAGCCATAGGCGAAGCGCTCCGGCTTCGCGCCGTCGAAGTGTGCGAAGCTGGTGTCCTTCATGCCGAGCGCCTGCCACAGATGCGTCCGCTCGTAATCTTCCCAGCTCTGGCCGGAGACCTGCTCCACCACCGTGGCGAGAATACTGTAACCCATGTTCGAATAGTGATCTTCGCCCGGTTTGAATTCGAGGGGCTTCGCCATGCAGGTGTGCAGCTCCGCCTCTTTCGTCAAGTGATCGAAATCGTCGCCGCAATGATCCGTGAGCCCCGCATGGTGCGTGAGAAGCTGATGGATCGTGGCCGACGCGGCAGGCTCGGCGGCACCGGGCAGATAGGTCTTCACCGGCTTTTCGAGGTCGATCTTGCCTTCGCGCGCCAGACTTAGGATGGCGAAGGCTGTCATCGATTTCGTCAGCGAGCCGATCTGCGCAATGGTGTCGATCCGAAACGGAATCTTCTTTTCACGATCGGCATAGCCGTAGCCCCTGCTGAAGACCGGCTTGCCGTGTACTTCGATCAGAACGTAGCCCCCGAAACCCTGCTTCTGCACCGCACTGCGCAGCGCCGGATCGATGCTAGCCAGCGCTTCGCTCCGTTTATCGGCGAGAGCGGGGGAAGCCAGCAGGGCTGCTCCCAGTGCAATTGCCGCGAAGCGTGACCTCATGCTTCCGCTTCGGCCCTGGCACGCTTGCGCAGGTGCGGCAGCAGCGCGCGCTTGCGCAGTCGAATGGATTCCGGCGTCACCTCCACCAGCTCCTCATCCTCGATGTAGGCAATAGCCTGCTCCAGCGTCATCGGCACGACGGGGGTGAGCCGTACGGCCTCGTCCTTGCTGGTGGTGCGGATGTTGGTGAGCTGTTTGGCTTTCAGCGGGTTCACGTCGAGATCGTTGTCGCGCGAATGCTCGCCGATGATCATCCCCTGATAGACTTTCGTGCCGGGCGTGATGAACAGCTTGCCGCGCTCTTCCAGATACCACAGCGCATACGCAACCGATTCGCCGTCCCCGGTCGAGATCAGCACGCCGTTGCGCCGGCCCTCCACTGCGCCCTTGAACGGCGCATAGCCGTGGAACATGCGGTTGATCACGCCGGTCCCGCGCGTGTCAGTGAGGAATTCGCCGTGATAGCCGATCAGCCCGCGCGATGGCGCAAAGAACACCAGCCGCGTTTTGCCGGCGCCGGTGGGCCGCATATCCTGCAGTTCGCCTTTGCGCTGGCTGACCTTTTCGATGACGATGCCGGTGTAGGGGTCGTCCACATCGATAGTGACTTCTTCAATGGGCTCCAGCCGCTCGCCGGTTGTTTCGTCCTTCTGGAACAGAACGCGCGGGCGCGAAATGGATAGCTCGAATCCTTCACGCCGCATGGTCTC
>DATIEM010000195.1:0-6179 GCA_035455725.1 Rhizomicrobium sp.
CCACCACTTTTGTTTTGTGCGCCATCATGGACGGCAGATCGAGTTCGGTGGTGGTCTTGATACCGAGCTTCGGCAGCTTCTCGCGTGCTTCCTCGTAAAGCTCGCTGGTGTAGAGCAGGGCCTTCGAGGGAATGCAGCCGATGTTCAGACAGGTGCCGCCGAAAGTGCCGCGCTTGTCGATGCAGGCGCTCTTCAGCCCCAGTTGACCCGCGCGGATGGCGGCGTTGTATCCACCTGGCCCCCCGCCGATGACGACAATGTCAAAGCTATCGCTCATGTCCTTTCCTTACCTCCCCCTTTGTGGGGAGGTCGCGGAGCGAAGCGACGCGGGTGGGGGTGGATGCTGATATCACCTCAGCCCCCCCGAAATGCTTTCGCTTCGCTTAAGCATTTCGACCTCCCCACAGCGGGGGAGGTGAACTACACATCCAGCAGCAGGCGCTGCGGGTCTTCGAGGTTTTCTTTCACGCGGACCAAAAAGGTAACCGCCTCGCGGCCGTCGATCAGGCGGTGATCGTAAGACAGCGCCAGATACATCATGGGGCGGATTTCGACCTTGCCGTCGATGGCAACCGGCCGCTGCTGGATTTTGTGCATGCCCAGTACGCCGGACTGCGGCGCGTTCAGGATGGGCGTCGACATCAATGAGCCGAACACGCCGCCATTGGAGATGGTGAAGGTGCCACCCTGAAGCTCTTCAAGCTTCAGCTTGTTGTCGCGCGCCCTGGCGCCGAAATCCGCAATCGCCGCTTCGATCTGCGCCAGGCTGAGTTCATCTGCGTCGCGCAGCACCGGCACCACCAGTCCCCGCTCGGTCGACACCGCCACGCCGATGTCGTGATAGTTCTTGTATATGATGTCGTCGCCTTCGATCTCGGCGTTGACGTTCGGAA
Source organism: Rhizomicrobium sp. (assembly GCA_035455725.1). Taxonomy (GTDB): domain Bacteria; phylum Pseudomonadota; class Alphaproteobacteria; order Micropepsales; family Micropepsaceae; genus Rhizomicrobium. The sequence goes on from DATIEM010000195.1 coordinate 894, forward strand.
TTTCCTTCAGGGCCGCGATGCAGGCTTTCACAAAAAAGCCCATGAAGCCGAGCCGGACGCCGTGTTTCTTCTCGAAGCTGTCCTTGTATTCGGCGCGCAGGCGCATCACGTCGCTCATGTCCACCTCGTTGAAGGTGGTGAGCTGGGCGGCCGTGTTCTGCGATTCTTTCAGGCGCAGCGCAATGGTGCGCCGCAGCCGGCTCATCGTCACCCGCTCTTCGCGGTCGGCGCGCGGCCGCGGGCCGGCAGGGATTTCGATGTGAGCCGGTTGGCTGGTACGTTGCGCCGCGCGCGCTTCCAGCGCCGCCAGCATGTCACCTTTGGTGACGCGAGCGTCCTTGCCGCTGCCGCTCACCTGCGCGGGATTGAGTCCGCTTTCTTCCGCGATGCGGCGCACGCTCGGCATCGCCGGCGTGTCTGTTCGCGGCGAGGTGGTCGTGGTCGCTGCTTGCGCTTTGGGTTTGGGGGCAGCGGTTTCTATCGTTGGCTGTACGGCATCGTAATTCCTTGTTGCCGTGGTGCCGGTGGGCCTTCCGGCCTTTCCTTCCGCGATTGCGCCGAGAATTGTCCCCACCTGAACGGTCGCGCCGCTCTGCACCGAAATGGACTCCAGCGCTCCATCGGCAGGCGCCGGCACTTCCACCGTCACCTTGTCGGTTTCGAGCTCCAGTACCGGCTCGTCGCGCGCGACCGAATCGCCTTCTTTCTTGAACCAGCGGGCCACCGTGGCTTCGGTGACGCTCTCGCCCATCGCGGGCACCTTGATCTGAATGCTCATGTAAGATGCTCTATGCGCAGAATTCCTCCCCCTGAAAGGGGGAGGTCGATCCGCAAAGCGGATCGGGTGGGGGTCAATTTCGCATTCCGTAGCATGATCCCTCCCCGGATCGCTTGCGCGATCCGACCCTCCCTTTTCAAGGGATGGTATTAGAGCGTCAACGCCTCGTTCAAAAACGCCTGTAATTCGGCAGTGTGCTGGCTCATCAGGCCGGCCGCGGTGGACGCATACTCCGGCCGCCCGACATAAGGCACGAGCGCGGGCCGGCCGAGAGACGCCAGCGTTTCTTCGATGCGCGGCTTTACAAAGAACCAGGCGCCCTGATTTTTCGGCTCTTCCTGCACCCATACGACCGAGGCGTTGGGAAACCGCCCGAGTTCTTCCGCCAGTGCCTTTTGCGGGAACGGGTAGAGCTGTTCCAGGCGCAGCATCTGAATCCGCCCTTCGTTGCGCTTCTCGCGCTCGTCCATCAGGTCGAAATAGACCTTGCCGCTGCAGAGGATGACGCGGCTGATCTGCTTATCCGGAGCCAGCTTCACGGTTGTCGCGCCGGGGACGCACTCTGCCTGATCGCGGAACACGCGGTGGAAGGAGGATCCCGGTCCCATGTCTTCCAGGGACGAGACGCAGCGCCGGTTCCGCAGCAGCGACTTCGGCGTCATCAAAATCAGCGGCTTGCGAAACTGCCGGTGGATCTGTCGCCGCAGGATGTGGAAGTAATTCGCCGGGGTGGTGGGGTAGGCCACCTGCATATTGTCCTGCGCGCACAGCTGCAGGTAACGCTCCAGGCGCGCAGAGGAATGCTCCGGCCCCTGGCCTTCGTAGCCGTGCGGCAGCAGCATCACCAGGCCGCACATGCGCAGCCATTTCATCTCGCCCGAGGCGATGAACTGATCGATCACCACCTGCGCGCCATTGGCGAAATCGCCGAACTGCGCTTCCCACAAGACCAGCGACTTTGGCTCGGCTGAGGAATAGCCATATTCGAAACCGAGCACGGCTTCTTCGGAAAGGAGCGTGTCGTTCACCTCGAAGGGCGCCTGGCCCTCGCGGATGTGTTTGAGCGGCGTGTAGCGGTGTTCGTTTTCCTGATCGATCAGCACCGCGTGCCGCTGGCTGAAGGTGCCGCGCGATGAATCCTGTCCGGAAAGCCGCACCGGATAACCTTCATCCAGCAAGGTCCCGAAGGCGAGGGCCTCGCCCGTCGCCCAATCGATGGCCTGACCGGTTTGCAGCATGGTTGCCTTTGCCTGCAACTGGCGCGCAATGGTGCGATGGAGGTGAAACTCTTCCGGCACTGTCGAGATCGCACGTCCTACCCGCTGCAGAGACTCCGTGCTTGCAGCCGTTTCGCCGCGGCGATCGCCTTCCGGCGCTTTCTCGAATCCGGTCCAGCGGCCGTCAAGCCAGTCCGCCCGGTTGGGCCGATGGGACTTTGCCGCTTCGAACTCCGCATCCAGCCGGGCATTGAAGCCGCCGACCATCGCGCGCACGTCTTCGTCGCTGACGGTGCCTTCGCCGATCAGCTTTCTGGAGTAGAGTTCGAGTGTGGTGGGATGCTCGCGAATGGCGCGATACATCTGCGGCTGGGTGAATGCCGGTTCGTCGGTTTCGTTGTGGCCGAAGCGCCGGTAGCAGAACATATCCACCACCACGTCCTTGTGGAACAGCTGGCGGAATTCGCTCGCCACGCGCGCGCAATGCACCACCGCCTCCGGATCGTCGCCATTCACATGGAAAATTGGCGCCTGCACCATCAGCGCCACGTCGGACGGATAAGGGGAGGACCGCGCGTAAGCCGGGCTGGTGGTGAAGCCGATCTGGTTGTTGACGATGAAATGCACGGTGCCGCCGGTCTTGTATCCCTTGGTGCCGCTCATGGCGAAGCATTCGGCTACCACGCCCTGGCCCGCGAAGGCCGCATCGCCGTGCAGCAGCAACGGCAGCACGCTCGCATGGGTATCGGTGTCGCCCAGCTGAAATTGCTTGGCGCGCGCCTTGCCCAGCACCACGGGATCTTCGGCTTCCAGATGCGATGGGTTCGGGGTCAGCGACAGGTGCACCTGCACGCCGTCGAATTCCCGATCCGATGAGGCGCCCAGGTGGTATTTCACGTCGCCTGAGCCCTGCACGTCGCTCGGCAGCGCGCCGCCGCCCTGGAATTCGTGGAAGATCTGGCGATAGGGCTTGCCCATCACATTGGCGAGCACGTTCAGCCGTCCGCGATGGGCCATGCCCACCACGATCTCTTTCACGCCCAACTGGCCGCCGCGCTTGATGATCTGTTCCAGCGCCGGAACCATTGCCTCGCCGCCGTCCAACCCGAACCGCTTGGTGCCGAGGAAGCGCACGGCGCAGAACTTCTCGAAACCCTCCGCCTCGATCAGCTTGTTGAGAATGGAGCGCTTGCCTTCCGGGGTGAAGGCAATTTCCTTGTCCGGCCCTTCGATGCGCCGCTGCAGCCAATCCTTCTGCTCGGGATCGTTGATATGCATGAACTCGTAGCCGATGCGGCCGCAATAGGTGCGCTGAAGGATGCTCACCATCTGCCGCGGCGTGGCGGTTTCAAGGCCGAGCACGCCGTCGATGAAGATCGGCCGGTCGAGATCGGATTGGTGGAAGCCGTAGAAATTTGGGTTGAGCTGCGCGAGATGCGGCTTCGGATTGAGATGCAGCGGATCGAGATCGGCGGCCAAATGTCCGATCACCCGATAGGCGCGAACCATATGGATGGCGCGTACCGAATCCTTCGCGGCCGCGCGAACATCGGCGGTGGAAGCTTCGCCTTTTCGTGGTGGCCACTGGCCGGTGAGTGCGCCGAGAAGCTCGGCATCCTGTTTCGAGGGCGGCGCTGTGAACTGCGCAAATCGCTCTCGTGCCGGCGCAATGCCCGTGCTCCCCAGTTCCGCGAACCACGCGGCCCAGGACGGCTCAAGCGATTCCGGGCTCTCCAGCCACTGCGCGTAGAGGGCCTCGATGTAGGGCGCGTTGGCGGCAGACAGAAACGAGGTGGCCTCCAATACGTCATTGGAAGCCCTGTTGATCCGGTTTGATCGGGATTGCTCTGTCATCCGATGCGAATCGTCACTGGCCTGCGCAAGGGCGGGGCTTTAACGCATGGGGCCACGAAACGCGACCCGGAAATTGCCGCGCAATTCCACGGCCATGCCCGTTAATATGGTGTCACCGGCGGGAATTCTGAAGATCGGTCAGGCCGTGCGCGCTTTGCCCTGCTTTGGCGGTTTCGGCGGCTTCGCGGGCCTGCTCACCAGCCGGATCTCGATCTGCTGGGGGCCGGTGCCGTCGGCCCTCAGATTGCCGCGGGGCAGCAGGATGCGGACGATCCGCTCCCGGTCGACGCCAGCGGCCTCCAGTTCATGCTCGACTTCCTGTATCCGCTGCTTGGCCAGTCGGGGATCATATCCGAAGGACCGTGAGACCGGAGGTCCCGCCACCTGCACCACCTGATCGGGATTTTGATTGGCCTTTGCGGCCACGCTGTTGAGCACGGCCGCGGCCCGGGCATTCACCTCGGTGACATGCCCCTGGAACAGGATGATGAAGCTGCCAGGGACGGCAGGGGCGGGGGGCGCCGGCTTTGTCCCGAACGTGGCGCACGCCCCAAGTGCGCTGCAAAGCAGAAGTGCCGCAACCGATCGCATCGTCCCTCCGGCCGCGGGATCATATTCGGGCGCGGCATACGGGCAAGGCCGGTTTTGGGCTACTTGCCCGCCAATAGATCGGCCAGTGTTGTCCCAAGGGCGGATGGGTTCGGCGTGACGTGGATGCCCGCGGCCTTCATGGCCTCGATCTTCGACTGCGCGCCGCCCTTGCCGCCGGAAATGATGGCGCCGGCATGACCCATGCGGCGGCCGGGCGGGGCGGTCAGTCCGGCAATGAAGCCGACCGCCGGTTTTTTGGTTTTGGACTGGCGCAGGAATTCGGCCGCGTCTTCTTCCGAGCTGCCGCCGATCTCGCCGATCATGATGAGGGCTTCGGTTTCCGGATCGGCCAGAAATAACTCCAGCACGTCGATGAAGTCCGTGCCTTTCACTGGATCCCCGCCGATGCCCACACAGGTGGATTGGCCGAGACCCACGGCCGTCGTCTGCCACACCGCTTCATAGGTGAGCGTGCCGGAGCGCGAGAGGATCCCCACCTTGCCGCGCTTGTGAATGTGCCCCGGCATGATGCCGATCTTGCATTCGCCGGGCGTGATGACGCCGGGGCAGTTTGGGCCGATCAGGCGCGAGCGCGAGCCGCACAGCGCGCGCTTCACCTTCACCATGTCGAGCACCGGAATGCCTTCGGTGATGCAGACGATCAGCGGGATTTGCGCGTCGATGGCCTCCAGTATGGCATCGGCTGCAAACGGCGGCGGCACATAAATGACGGTGGCATCGCAATCGGTGGCACCCTTCGCCTCGCGCACTGTGTCGAACACCGGCAGATTCAAATGCGTGGTGCCGCCTTTGCCGGGCGACGTGCCGCCCACCATCTTCGTGCCG
>DATIEM010000196.1:0-6242 GCA_035455725.1 Rhizomicrobium sp.
AAAGTTCCCATTCGAACCTCCGGAAAGTGGAGGGGGTATCCCTTGGCTTCATCTACCAGCGCACAACATCTTGTGGTTCGCGCGCCATGCGAGCAGTCGGATTCGCGGATTCGCGCGTTTGCACGTCTACGTAAGGTACGCGCAACACGAGATCGTGCGGACGCGTACAAGAGCCGCGGCCACAAACCCTCCGATTCAGAATGCGTCTTCATTTCAGTCATGCGCGCATCATAGCACGGGAAACCGCGTTGGTAGACGCGACGCCTGCAAATTTTCCTCAAGCGATTGGTTTCAATGCGCGACTCTGATCCGTGTACGGATCGCTTCGACAGATGCCAGCTTGCGTGCTTTCCAGTGATCGCCCGGCCGCGCTTGCGCTATGATCGGCATGAACCATTGGCGGAGGCGCGAGCGATGGACCAATTCACCGGCGGGTGTTTGTGCGGCAAGGTGCGGCTGGTGGCACGCGGCAAGCCGAACCGGGTCGGCCTGTGTCACTGCCTCGATTGCCGCAAGCATCACGGCGCGCTGTTTTTCGCCGCCGCCATGTATCCGGCGGATGCGGTGACGATCACGGGCGAAACGCGCGGCTACCGCGGACGGTTTTTTTGTCCCAATTGCGGCTCATCGGTGTTCGGACGCAGTGGCGAGGAAGTGGAAGTGCATCTGGGATCGCTGGACGAGCCCAACCAGCTGACGCCCACCTACGAGCTCTGGACCATCCGCCGAGAATCCTGGCTCCCGCCCTTCCCGCTCGCCCACCGCTACGCCCGCAACCGGGATAGCACGGGCCGGTTTGAGGAGTAGCCCAATCACACACCGATCGATTAAGCCGTTGCGACGGGTTTGATAGCCTTCAGCGCCTGCCGCGACTTTATGGCGGCGGCCGAAAGATCGTGCTGCACCTGAAGATTCATCCAGAAATCCGCGGTGGTGCCGAACACTTTGGCAAGCCGAAGAGCCGTGTCCGGGGTGACGGGCTGCGCCTCGCGCACCACACGTTCGATGCGGGTGCGATCCCGCAACCCCATGGCCTTGGCGAGCGAACCGGCCGTCAGACCGTAGTTCGGCAGAAACTCCTCGCGCAGATGCTCGCCCGGATGCGGCAGCGGCGTCATGAACCTGGAATAGTCGCGGCCAGCCATCTTGTCCTCCTTCATGCGCTCAGATCCGCTCAATGATAGTCCACAATTTCCACATCTTCCGGACCTTTCTCGCCCCACACAAAGCAGATGCGGAACTGATCGTTGATCCACATCGCCCATTGCCCTTTCCGATTTCCGTGCAAAGGGTGTAGCTTGTTGCCGGGCGGAGAGCGCAAATCCGAAACGTTGAGCGCGGCATCCAGCCGAGCCAGCCGTCTTCGCGCGGCGGAAACGATATCGGGCGGAAAACCCTTTGGCCTTCTGCCTTCGAAGACTGCTTCGGCCACGCCGCCTTTCCAGCTTTGAATCACTCTCCCCTCCGGCGACAATGTAGCTTACTGCGCTACAGTGTCAAGCGGACGTAGCGCAAGACGCTACACGGAAGTTGGACGCCTTTCCACCGGCACAGCGGCGACGAAATCGAAGTGCATCTGGGTTCGTTGGACGAGCCCGACCAGCTGAGGCCGACCTACGGACTCTGAACCCATCCGCCGCGAATCCTGGCTGCCGCGCTTCCCCCTCGCCCGATCCCGTTATGCATTGCCAGCGGACGAGCGCGGGCGGATACTCGGGCCTCATCCGGGAAAAGCATGAGCGCGCTGAAGCGAAACAATGTCCATGTGCGGGGCAAAGGCGAAACGGCCATGCTCTTTGCCCACGGATTCGGCTGCGACCAGAATATGTGGCGCTTCGTCGCGCCCGCCTTCGAGGACCGCTACCGCATCGTGCTGTTCGACCATGTCGGCGCGGGAAACTCCGACCTGCGGGCCTACGATTACAGCAAGTACGCGAGCCTCGACGGCTATGCCGATGATATCGTCGAGATCGGCACGGAGCTGGGCCTGAACAATGCCATTTTCGTCGGGCATTCCGTCAGTTCCATGATCGGTGTCATCGCGGCCAACAAATCGCCAGGCCTGTTCCAGTCGCTGGTGCTGGTCGCCCCTTCGCCCAGCTATATCGACGAGGACGACTATACGGGCGGCTTCACGCGCGCCCAGATCGACGAGCTTCTGGAATCTCTCGACAGCAACCATCTGGGCTGGTCGGCCAGCATGGCGCCGGTGATCATGGGAAATCCCGATCGCCCGGAGCTGGGCGAGGAACTCAGCAACAGCTTTTGCAGGACGGATCCGGAAATCGCCAGGCACTTCGCCAGAGTCACCTTCCTGTCGGACGCGCGAGGCATTCTGGCGGACTGCCGGACGCCCTGCCTCATCCTGCAATGCTCGGAAGACGTGATCGCGCCGAACGCAGTCGGCGAGTACCTGCATGCGAAGCTGCGCGACAGCAAACTGGTGGTGCTGAACGCCACCGGCCACTGCCCCAATCTCAGCGCGCCGGAAGAGACCATCGCGGCGATGGAAGACTTTCTCTCCTAGATGCCACGCCTTTCAAACCCGCCGCCTGCCGTTTCGCCGGACAGCTTCGAAGATTTTTTCGAAAATGCGCTTTGCGGATTCCTGATCGCCGATGCTGACGGCAGAATTCTGCGGGCCAACGCACGGTTTGCCGGCTGGGTGGGATGTTCGCCCGATGAGCTGGTGGGCACCCGCTTTGCCGACCACCTGCCCGTTGGCGACAAGATCTTCTATGAAACGCATCTCGCCCCGCTGCTGAAGATGCAGGGCTGTTTCGATGAAGTGGCGCTCGAAATCGCCTTCAAGGGCGGCAAGCGTCTTCCGGTGTTGGTGAATGCGCTCGAACGCCGCGACACAGCAACTGGTACCATCCACGTGAAGTTCGCGATCGCCAAGGCCATGGACCGCCGGAAATACGAGCAGGGCTTGCTGCAGGGGCGAACCGCGGCGCTCGCCTCAAGCGAGCAGTTCCGGGAAGCGGTCGCGCTGCGCGAGCAATTCATGGCCATTCTCGGCCACGACCTGCGCAACCCGTTGGCGGCAATTGACGGCGGCCTGCAGTTGATGGCGAGGACGCCCCTGGACGCGAAGGCCAAGGGCATCCTGACCCTGATGCAGCAAAGCCTCGCGCGCATGCAAAGCCTGATCGACACCACGATGGATTTTGCCCGCGCGCGCCTCGGCGGCGGCATTGGCTTAGACCGCCGCTCTGTCCTGCTCGAGCCGGCCATCCGCCATGTGGTGGGCGAATTCCGGATGGCATACCCGAACAGGGCCATCGAAGCCGAGATCGCGCTGCCCGAGGTGGTGAACTGCGATCCCCAACGCGTGTCGCAGCTGCTGTCGAACCTTGTGGCGAACGCGCTCGCCCATGGCGCCTCGGATGGGACTGTCAGGATCCGCGCCCGCCTGGAGGGTAATGAGTTCGTGTTGTCGGTGTCCAATCCGGGAGAGCCCATTGCGCCGGAAGCGCTGGAACGGCTGTTCCAGCCCTTCACCCGCGAAGACGTTCGCCCGAGTCAGCAGGGCCTTGGGCTCGGCCTCTACATCTCGCACGAAATCGCCCGCGCCCATGGCGGAAACCTGGAAGTATCGTCAACGCCTGAGGAGACCTGTTTCACCTTCCGGATGCCGCGCTGGCTGCCTTGAAAGAGGGAGGCTCCGATCCTAGCTGTAGAGACGGAGAACGCTGGCGCGGAGGGAAGCTGCCGTGAAAACCCGAACCATTTCCGGATTGCTGGCCGCGCCGTTCCTCATGTCGGCGCCTGCGCTTGCCCTTGCACCGTCGGCGACGAGCGGGCCCAGCGGCCTGACGCGGCCGGTCACAACGCCTTCGCATCAGCTGCGCCGGCACGAAGCCATTCTTGCCGTGCGGGAGGAAGGGCTGAAGCTGCAGGCGACCGACGGCGGCACGCTGAGCGATGCGCATCGCGCCTATCTGCAGGCGAAGCTGGACGCTGTGCGCGCCGGGAATTACTAATCCAATTCTTCGCGTGATGCGGACTTATCCTCCCCCGTTTGCGGGGGAGGTGGATCGCGGGAGCGAAGCGAATGCGAGACGGTAGGGGGAATCCCCCTTCCGCCTCATGCTCGGCTCTCGCTCGCATTCGGCACCTCCCCCGCAGGCGGTGGAGGATAAGGTTTCAGGCATCGTCGCTCTGCAGAATGATGTGGCTGCCGACGCGGTTGAATGAGAATTTGGGCCAACTGCCCGCCAGTCAGGTCACGCGGCAGCTTCACGCAAGCACTTCGTCGCGCACCAGACGCAGCCGGATCGCTCCCGGCGGGGGGCGGTCGAAGAAGTAGGCGCGCACCGCCTCGCGTAGGTTGGCGCGCAGCTCTTCCCAGCTATCTCCTTCTGTGAAGATGCCTTCGCCTAGCGCCTCCGCGACAAAGCCGCCGTCCGCTTCGGGTCACTTCAAAAACAAGCTCGTTCATGGCGTGATATTCCCATTGCTGCGGATGGCGGGCAAGGCATTGCTGAGGACCAACAAGAGCCCCTTCCGCCTCGCTACGCTCGGCACCTCCCCCGCAAGCAGGGGAGGATGATTCTTGCGTCACCAGCGGCTACTCCGCCGCATCCACCCGCGTTTCCGCTTCCTGTTTGATGCGGGCGATGAAGGCGTCGAGCGGCATGGCGCCGAGGTCCTTGCCGGAGCGCAGGCGCACCGCCACCTTGCCTTCCGCCGCCTCGCGCTCGCCCACCACCAGCATGTAGGGAATCTTCTTCAGCTGCGCGTCGCGTATTTTCTTCTGCATGCGCTCGGCGGAGGTATCGATGTCCACGCGCAGGCCGCCGGTGCCGTTCACCACCGGCGCGGCGAACAGCGTGTCCACCACTTTCTGCGCGTAGTCGCTCACCTTCTCGCTGATGGGAATGATTCGCGCCTGGATGGGCGCCAGCCACACCGGAAACGCGCCGGCATAATGCTCGATCAAAAAGGCGGTGAAGCGCTCATGCGTGCCGAGCGGCGCGCGGTGAATGACATACACCGGATGCTCGGCGCCATCCTCGCCGATGTATTTCAGGTCGAAGGTTTCGGTGGCGAGGAAATCCAGCTGGTTGGTCGAGATGGTGTATTCCGTGCCGATGGCGGAGCGGATCAGGAAGTCGATCTTCGGCCCGTAGAACGCGGCCTCGCCCTCGCCTTCCACATACTTGTAGCCCGACTCCTGCATCGCCTGCTTGATGATCTCGAGCGCGGCGATCCACTTCTCCGGCGCGTCCACATACTTGTCGAGCTTGCCCATGTCCGGCAGCGACAGCCGCATGTAGTACTCTTTGATGTTCATCAGATCGTAGTAGCGCGCGTGCAGATGCATCACGCGGATGAACTCGTCCTTCGCCTGATCGTAGCGGCAGTAGATGTGCGCGTCGTTCATGCAAAATCCGCGCACGCGCATCAGGCCCGACAAGCCGCCGCTCGCTTCGTAGCGGTAGTCCTGCCCGTACTCCGCAAGCCTGAGCGGCAACTCGCGATAGGAATGCCGGGTTGCCCCGTACACCAGATGGTGGAAGGGGCAGTTCATCGGCCGCAGGTAGTAATTCTCGCCGTCGATATCGAGCGGCGCGTACATGCCATCGTTGTAGTAGGGCAGATGCCGCGAGCGGTAGAACAGCGACTCCTTGGTGATGTGCGGAGTCGCCACGCGCCTGTAGCCGTCGCGGCGCTCTTCCTGCAGCGCGAGGAATTCCAGCTCCTGCCGGATCACCATGCCGTTCGGCATCCACAACGGCAGCCCGGCGCCGACATCGGGCGAGAAGGTGAAGAGCTCCAGCTCGCGGCCCAGCTTGCGGTGGTCGCGCTTCTCCTGCTCCTCGAGTTTGAGCAGATAGGCATCGAGCTCTTTCTGGTCGCGCCAGGCGGTGCCGTAGATACGCTGCAGCTGCGCGTTTTTCGCGTCACCGCGCCAGTAGGCGCCTGCGATCTTCGTCAGCTTGAACGCGTCTGGAATTTTGCCGGTGGAGGCGAAGTGCGGCCCGCGGCAGAGGTCGTGCCAGTCGCCATGCCAGTAGAGGGAGATCGGCTCGTCCGCCGGCAGATCGCGGATGAGCTGCGCCTTGTAGTGCTCGCCCATCGCTTCGAAGTGTTCGATGGCCTTGTCGCGCGGCCACACCTCCCGCCGGGTCGGCAGGTCGGCGCGCATGATCTCGCGCATCCTGGCTTCGATTTTCGGCAGGTCTTCCGGGGTGAACGGCTCCTCGCGCGCGAAGTCGTAATAGAAGCCGTCCTCG
>DATIEM010000197.1:0-10119 GCA_035455725.1 Rhizomicrobium sp.
GTGCGCGAGGCCGGCATGGCGTTGGGCGCGCTGCTCGTTGCCTTCAGCATTGGGGTGTACTCGCCCAACACGCCGTTCCCCGGCGAGGCAGCCCTCGTGCCATGCCTAGGCGCAGCGCTGATCCTCTGGTGCGGCAGCCGCGACTCGATGGTGCATGCGGCGCTGGCGTGGCGGCCGGTGGTGGCGATCGGGCTCATCTCCTATTCGTTGTATCTGTGGCATTGGCCGCTGCTGGTGTTCGCGAAATACGCGCTGTTCCGCGCGCTGACGCCGCTGGAAACCGCAAGCCTGATCGGGCTGTCGTTTCTCTGTGCCGCCTTGTCATGGCGCTATGTGGAGCAGCCGTTCCGCGGCCGGCAGGAGCGCTTTAGCCGCAAGCAAATCTTCGGGTTTGCGGCTGCATTGAGCGCGGTGCTGCTGGTCATCGGCTGGGTGCTGCAGCTGCACGGCGGACTTCCGCAGCGCTTTAGCCCCGAGGTGCGCAACACGTTCGCCGCGGCCGCGCACAACCGCGCGCCGAAGCGCGATGGATGTTTGGGCAAGCCGCGCCGCATAGGGCCGGACGCCATCGAATGTCGCTTCGGCAGCCCGGCCGCCAATCCGGTGGATTTCATCCTGTGGGGCGACTCGCACGGCAGCGTGCTGATGCCCGATTTCGCGGAAAGCGCAATCCGGAACCATCGCGCCGGACTGTTCGCGCGCATTCACGGCTGCGCGCCGCTGCTCGGCGTGGAATCCTCCCGCGCGCATGGCTGCGCCGCCTTCACCGCCAAAGTCGCGCAGCAGGTGGTGCGCGACCCCGCCATCCGCGATGTGTTCCTGATTGCGCACTGGGCGAAGAGCGCGGAAAGCATCGCCTATAAGCACGACGACGCAGGCGATGTGTTTCTCACCGACGCGCAGGCGCTGGTCGGTTCGCGCGCGAGCAATCACGCTGTGTTCGCCCGCGGCCTGGAGCGGCTGGTGGCGATGCTCACGCGCGCCGGCAAGCGTGTCACCATCATCGCCTCCATTCCGGAGATCGGCTGGCCGGTGCCGGAAACGCTGGCGCGCCTCAGGCTGGCGCACTCGACGCGCGACATTCGGCCGACCTTGGCGGAGTTCGAAGCGCGGCAGCACTTCGTGTTCCGCGTGTTTGACCGCCTGAAGAAGCCTTACGGCGTTCGGGTGGTCTATCCGCACCAGATTCTCTGCGCAGGGGGACGTTGCCGGGTGACGGAGAACGGCGCGCCCATCTATGTCGACGCCCATCATCTCACCTATCGCGGCGCCGCCCTTCTGAAGCCGATCATGGCTCCCCTGCTGGCGCGATGATTTGTCTGGGGATTGACTCGCTATTGACTCGCTACGGAGTAGAACATATACCGAACATCTGGTCCGCCGCAGTGGCGGCGATCAGGCCCGATGACTAGGCTGAAACCGCTGGGATTTGTGGGAAGAACGACATGGCTGGAAGCGTGAACAAGGTGATTTTGGTGGGCAATCTCGGCAAAGACCCCGAGACCCGTCGGATGACGAGCGGGGATCCCGTGGTGAACCTGTCGGTGGCCACGTCCGAAAGCTGGAATGACAAGTCCAGCGGCGAGCGCAAGGAAAAGACGGAATGGCACCGGGTCGTGATCTTTAATCCGCGGCTTGCCGAAGTCGCCGAAAAATACCTGCGCAAGGGCGCCAAGGTTTATCTCGAGGGGCAGCTCGCCACGCGCAAATGGACGGACAAGGACGGTCAGGAGCGCTACTCCACCGAGGTGGTTCTGAACCGCTTCCGCGGGGAACTGGTGATGCTGGATACGCGCGGCGAGGGCGGCGGTGGCGGCGCACGGATCAGCCACGGCGGCTCGGAAGTGCCGCAGAGCTTCGACCGCAACGAGCTCGACGACGAAATTCCTTTCTGATCCGGTTGTTGAGAGCTCCTGAAATGCCTATGTAGAGCCGTGCCCCCGGCGCCGTTTTGCTGGCGCGCGGGCTCGCGAAAATGCTAGTTTTCGCATGAGTCATCCGGCCGCCTTTCCCCTTCGCGCGGACGGCTTCTGAAGGACCGGTTTTTGAGCCAGGACGGACATATTCCGGCGCCCCCGGCCGGTGGGCCGGAAACCACGCCGATTGCGATCGAAGAGGAGCTGCGCCGCTCGTATCTCGATTACGCGATGAGCGTGATCGTCAGCCGCGCGCTGCCCGATGCGCGCGACGGCCTCAAGCCTGTGCATCGCCGCATCCTCTATTCAATGCATGAGAACGGCAACGACTGGAACAAGCCCTATCGGAAATCCGCGCGCATCGTCGGAGATGTGATCGGTAAATATCATCCGCACGGCGATCAGGCGGTGTACGATGCATTGGTGCGCATGGCGCAGGATTTTTCCATGCGCGCGCCCCTGATCGACGGGCAGGGCAATTTCGGCTCGGTGGACGGCGATAGCCCGGCGCAGATGCGCTACACCGAAGTGCGCCGCACCAAGATCGCGCACGCGCTTAGCGAAGACCTCGACAAGGACACGGTCGAATTCCGCGACAATTACGACGCCAGCGAACGGGAGCCGGTGGTGTTTCCGGCGCGCTTTCCGAATTTGCTGGTGAACGGCGCCAGCGGCATCGCGGTTGGAATGGCAACCAACGTGCCGCCGCACAATCTGGGCGAGGTGATCGACGCCTGCCTCGCCTATATCGAAGACGCCTCCATCAATCTCGAAGCCCTTACCGAGATCGTGCCCGGGCCGGATTTCCCGACCGGCGCGCTGATCATCGGCAAGCAGGCAGCGCGGGCGGCGCTGGCGCGCGGCCGCGGCTCCGTCCTCATGCGGGCGCGCTGTCACGTTGAGGAAATCCGCAAGGATCGCGAAGCCATCATCGTCACCGAACTGCCGTATCAGGTGAACAAGGCCAAGCTGCAGGAGCGCATTGCCGAATTGGTGCGCGACAAGCGGGTGGAAGGGATCGGCGACATCCGCGACGAAAGCGACCGCCACGGCATGCGGCTGGTGATCGAGATCAAGCGCGATGCTTCCAGTGACGTGGTGCTGAACCAGCTCTATCGCTATTCCGAGCTGCAGACGACGTTCGGCGTCAACATGCTGGCGCTGAACGCCGGCCGCCCCGTGCTGATGAATCTGAAGGATCTCATCGGCGCTTTCGTGACCTTCCGCGAAGAAGTGGTGACGCGGAGGACGCGCTTCGAGTTGCGCAAGGCGCGCGACCGGGCGCACATCCTGATCGGCCTGGCGATTGCGGTTGCGAACATCGACGAGGTGATCGCGCTGATCCGCGCCGCGCCGGATGCGCCCACCGCTAAAGCCGAGCTAATGGCGAGGAACTGGCCCGCGAAAGACGTGGCGCCGCTCGTGGCGCTGGTGGCCGATCCGCGCCATGTTGTTTGTGCGGAAGGCACAATTCGGCTTTCGGAAGAGCAGGCCAAGGCCATTCTGGAAATCCGCCTGCAGCGCCTCACCGCCCTTGGCCGGGACGAACTTGCCGATGAAGTGAAGAAGCTCAGCGCCTCCATTCAGGAGTATCTCGATATCCTGAAGAGCCGCGCGCGCGTGCTCGCCATCGTGCGCAAGGAGCTGGAGGAGATCAAGGCCGAATTTCCGATGCCCCGACGCACCG
This sequence comes from Rhizomicrobium sp., assembly GCA_035455725.1. Lineage (GTDB taxonomy): Bacteria > Pseudomonadota > Alphaproteobacteria > Micropepsales > Micropepsaceae > Rhizomicrobium. The sequence continues at coordinate 3,604 of DATIEM010000197.1, forward strand.
AGTTGATCGATGCCGAAGTCGAGATCGAAGACGAAGCGCTGATCGAGCGCGAAGAGGTGGCGATCACCGTCACGCACGGCGGCTACATCAAGCGGACACCGGTTGCCGAGTACCGGGTCCAAGGCCGAGGCGGCAAAGGCCGCACCGGCATGGCCACGCGCGAGGAAGATTTCGTCACCAGCATCTTCGTCGCGAATACGCATGCGCCGCTGGTGTTCTTCTCCTCCACTGGCATGGCCTACAAGCTGAAAGTGTGGCGTTTGCCGGAAGCACGAATCCAGGGCCGTGGAAAGGCCATGGTGAACCTGCTGCCGCTGAAGGAAGGCGAGCGGATCACCACGATCCTTCCCCTTCCCGAAGATGAATCCCAGTGGGAAAAGCTGGGCGTCCTCTTCGCGACAAAATCGGGAGACGTGCGGCGCAACAACCTCTCCGATTTCGTGAACATCAACCGCAACGGCAAAATCGCCATGAAGCTGGAGGACGGCGACGGCATTGTGGGCGTGCAAATCTGCACCGACAATGACGATGTCCTGCTCACCACCCGCGCCGGCAAATGCATCCGCTTCGCGCTTTCGGATTTGCGCGTATTTGCCAGCCGTGCCTCCACGGGCGTGCGCGGCATCAAGCTCGCGAATGGCGACGAAGTGGTAAGCCTGTCTTTGCTGCATCACTGCGAGGCGAGTTCTCCTGAGGCCCGCGCCTATCTCAAGCAGGCCAACGCCGCGCGGCGTGCCGCGACCGGGGAGGAAGAGACTCCGGTCGATGAAACCGACGAGGTGGAAGAGAACGGCGAAGAAGCGACGCTGTCGCCGGACCGTTATGCGGAGCTGGGGGCGCGCGAGCAGTTCATCCTGGCGTTATCGGAATCCGGCTTCGGCAAGCGCACATCTTCCTACGAATACCGGGTGACCGGCCGTGGCGGCTCCGGCATCGTTGCGATGGGCATGGGCCGGAAGAACCACGCCATCGTTGCCGCCTTCCCGGTGGAAGAAAGCGACGATCTGATGCTGATTTCCGACCAGGGCCAGACCATCCGGGTGCCCGTCAGCGGAATTTCCATTCAGGGACGCGCCGCCCAGGGCGTGACTGTCTTCCGCGTCGAAGAGAACGAGCGCGTGGTTTCCGTCGAGCGCATCGAGGAAGCGGCGGAGAACGGGGAGTAGGGGGATGAAAAAGCGCATCGGGCTTTATCCTGGCACCTTCGATCCGCTGACTCTCGGCCACATCGACATTATCGGCCGGGCGGTGAAGCTGGTGGATCATCTGGTGATCGGCGTTGCCACCAATCCATCCAAGTCGCCGCTATTCTCGCTTGAGGAGCGGCTTGAGATCATCCGGCACGAGACGGCACCGCTCACTGGCGACGGGCGCGCCACCATCTCAGTGGAGAAATTCGAAACCTTGCTGATCAAATTCGCCGAGCAGGTGGGTGCCAGCGTTATCGTGCGTGGCCTTCGCGCCGTGTCCGATTTCGAGTACGAATTTCAGATGGTCGGCATGAACCAGCGCCTGAACTGCGAGATCGAAACGGTCTTCCTGATGGCGGACCCGCGCCATCAGGCCATCGCCTCGCGGCTGGTGAAGGAAATCGCCATGCTGGGCGGGGACATCAGCAAGTTCACCACCCCCTATGTCGCCGATCTTCTGGTCACACGTTGCAACGAGTTGAGGACAAAGTGAGCGAACCTGCAAACACCGTCACCGTGGAACTGAAGAACGGACCGGTTATTATCGAGCTACGGCCCGATCTTGCTCCGAACCATGTCGAACGCATCCTGACGCTGTCGCAGCGCGGCTTCTACGACGGCGTGCCGTTTCATCGGGTCATTCCCAATTTCATGGCGCAAACCGGCGACCCGACCGGCACCGGCAGTGGCGGCTCCGATCTGCCGGACCTGAAGGCTGAGTTCTCGAACGAAAAACATGTGCGCGGCACCGTCTCCATGGCGCGTACCGCCAATCCGAACAGTGCCAACAGCCAGTTCTTCATTTGCTTCGCCGATGCGCCTTGGCTCGATCGCCAGTACACAGTATGGGGCAAGGTGGTGTCCGGCATGGAGCACATTGACGCGATCAAAAAGGGCGGCGAGCAGAATAACGGCGCCATCTCCGGCGAGCCGGACCGCATTGTGAAGATGCGCGCATCGCAGGGCTGAACCGGGTCATCCGCGTGTCCTCTCCGGCGGTTACCGATTACGAGCGCCGCACCGCCCACAGCCGCAATCCGCTGGCGCGGTTTTCCCATCGGGCGCGCCTGAAGCAGGCGATGGTGCTCATCCGCCGTTACCTGCCGCAAAATGGCGCGATGCTGGATTTCGGCTGCGGCGGCGGCGAATTGCTGCGGCAGGTGCGCGCAGGATTTCCGGAGGCGCGGCTGTACGGCCTCGATCCGTTTTCCGCGCCCGGGGACGGCTATACCCATTTGCGAGCGATTTCGGAATGCGCGGGACATTCCTTCGATGTCATCACCGCTTTCGAGGTGCTGGAGCATCTGAACGCGGCCGCCACCGAGGACTTCTTCGCGCTTGTGTCGGGATATCTGAGGCGTGACGGTGGTTGCATCGTGAGTGCCCCCAACATGCTCGGGCCTGCGCTGCTGCCCAAGCTGCTGCACGCGCTCGTCGGAGGTGGGAGCGCGCTGAACTACGGCCCAGGCGAGGCTTTGGGTGCGGCTCTATTGACGCAAAGCCCGACCCGGCTGCCACCAAACCGCGCCGGCACCATGCGCCACAAGGGTTACGACTGGCGCCGAACCCGCACCCGCATTGCCGCAGACTTCGAGGTGATCTCGGAAAGATTCACTCCACTGCCGTGGCTCTGGTGGGGCTTTAACAGCCAATGGTTCTGCATTTTCCGGCCGAGTCGCGGCTGACGCAATTCGCAACATTTCTTTGGTCGCGCTTCTTCAGCGGCCCTCGGTAAGGAAGCTTCCCTCTTCCCGCAGGATATTCGAATGACGCAGATGATTCCGTTCATCGACCTTCAGGCGCAGCGCCGCCGGCTTGGCGAGCCCCTCAACCGCGCCATTGCAGTCGCCGTGGAGTCCGGCCAGTGGATTCTCGGGCCGCAGGTGCGTGTGCTCGAAGAGCAGCTCGCGGAATTTGCCCGCGTCAAGCATTGCGTGGCGTGCGCCAACGGCACCGATGCCCTCCTGCTGGTGCTGCGCGCCTGGGAAATCGGGCCGGGCGATGCGGTTTTCGTGCCGGCCTTCACCTTCGCGGCTTCCGCAGAAGTCGTGGCGCTGGTCGGCGCGGCCCCGGTGTTCATAGATGTGCTGGAGGATACCTACAACATCGATCCAGCCAGCCTCGAAGCCGCCATTGCCATGGTTAGGCGCGAGGGCAAGCTCACGCCTCGCGCGATCATGCCCGTGGATCTGTTCGGCCAGCCTGCAGATTACGGGCGCGTCGAGCCGATTGCGGCGCGCGAGAAGCTGAAGCTGTTGGTGGATACGGCGCAGGCCTTCGGTGCGACGCTGGACGGGCGCCAGACCGCCTCCATAGGCGATGCCGCCGGCACCAGCTTCTTTCCGGCCAAGCCGCTCGGCTGTTACGGCGACGGGGGGGCGACCTTCACCAACGACAGCGGGCTCGCCGAACTGCTGCGCTCCCTTCGCGTGCACGGGCAGGGAAGCGACAAGTATGAAAACGTGCGCATCGGCGTGAACTCGCGTCTGGACACGATTCAGGCGGCGATCCTTTCGGAAAAACTGAAAATATTTCCGGAAGAAATCGAGATGCGGGAGCACGTGGCGCGGCGCTACACCGAAGCGTTCCGCCGCTCCAACCGCGTGCGCCGGCCACACGTGATCGATGGCGCGCAATCCACTTGGGCGCAGTACACCGTTCAAGTGCCGGATCGGGACAAGCTCGCGGCGGACCTGAAGGCCAAAGGCATTCCCACCGCGATTTACTACCCAACGCCGCTGTCACAGCAAAAGGGCTACGCGCATTTTCCCGGTGTAGCCACCCCGGTAAGCGACCGCATTTCGAAGCACGTCATCAGCCTGCCGATGCATCCGTATCTGGATGAAGCCACACAAGATCACATCGTCGCGGCGGTGCTGGCGAGCGTCGGGGCTTGAGCCCTTTTTTCGTCATCGCCCGCCTTGTGCGGGCGACCCAATTTCTTTTCATAGACGAATTAGGTCACGCGGATCGCGCGAAAGCGCGCGACCGGGTGATGACACTATGTGGATCCGATGGACGTCAGCCTGTTCGATTTCGACCTGCCCGAAGCGCTCATAGCGCTCCGGCCCGCGGGCCCACGCGATTCCGCGCGCCTGCTGGTGGTACACAAGGACGGGCGGCTCGAGCACGCGCACATTCGCGATCTTCCCAACTACCTGCGCGGGGGCGATGGGCTCGTTGTCAACGACACGAAGGTGATTTCGGCGCGTCTGCACGGCAGACGCCTGCCGCGGATGGGAATGGACGGCGAGGGCGCCAAGATCGAACTGATGCTGCACAAGCGTGTTGCTGCGAATCGGTTTCTGGCGTTCGCGCGGCCGGCAAAAAAACTTATCTCCGGCGACCAACTGCAATTTGGCCAAATACTATCCGCGACGGTGATCGCGCGTTACGACGGCGGCGAAGTGGAAATCCAGTTCGATTGCGCAGGCTCGCAGCTGGATGAAGCCATAAGACGGAAAGGCGAAGTGCCGCTGCCCCCTTACATCGCCGGCAAGCGGAAGTCCGACGCGCGGGACAGGAGCGACTATCAAACGGTGTTTGCCGCATGCGCGGGTTCGGTCGCGGCGCCGACGGCGGGCCTGCACTTTACGCCGGAGTTGCTGGCGCGACTGGATGCAAACGGCATCGCGCGGGAGACCGCGACTCTGCACGTGGGTGCCGGCACATTCCTGCCCGTCACCGCCGCGGACACGGCCGGGCATCGCATGCATGCGGAATGGGCGACGCTTTCGGATAAAGCTGCGCAGCATCTGAACGCCACGCGGGAAAACGGCGGCCGCATCCTTGCCGTGGGCACCACCAGTTTGCGCACGCTCGAAACCGCAGCCGACGACAACGGAAGATTTGCGGCATTCGCTGGCGAGACTGCGCTGTTCATCACGCCGGGCTATCGCTTCAAGTCGGCGGAGATTCTGTTGACGAATTTCCATCTGCCCCGCTCCACCTTGTTCATGCTGGTCTGCGCGTTTTCGGGACTCGAGATGATGAAGCGCGCCTATGCCGAAGCCATCCGGGAGCAATATCGCTTCTACTCGTACGGCGATGCGTGCCTGCTGTTGCGATGACCGAGCAACTCACCTTCGAAGTTCATGCCACGGATGGCGCTGCCCGCACCGGCCTCATCCGCACCCCGCGTGGCGAGATCCGCACGCCGGCCTTCATGCCGGTCGGGACCGCGGCCACCGTGAAGGCGATGCTGCCGGAGAGCGTACGGGCAACCGGTGCGGACATTCTCCTCGGCAACACCTATCACCTGATGCTCCGGCCGGGTGCGGAGCGCATCGCGCGGCTTGGCGGACTACACCCCTTCATGGGGTGGAGCGGACCGATCCTCACCGATTCCGGCGGCTTCCAGGTGATGTCGCTCGCCAAGCTGCGGAAGATCACCGAAGATGGCGTGCGGTTTCAGTCGCACATCGATGGCGCGCCGGAGTTTCTGTCGCCGGAACGCGCCATGGAGGTTCAGCGGCTGCTCGGCTCCGATATCCAGATGGTGCTGGACGAATGTCCGCCGTTTCCGTCCAGCGAACCGCAAATCAAAGCCTCGCTAGCGCTCTCGATGCGCTGGGCGCAGCGGTCGAAAGATGCTTTCGGCGAACAACCCGGGCGCGCCTGTTTCGGCATCGTGCAGGGCGGTGTGTTCCCGCGCTTGCGCCAACGCTCCGTCGAGCAGCTCGTCGAAATCGGATTCGATGGCTATGCCATCGGCGGCCTTGCCGTTGGGGAGGGACAATCCGCGATGTTCGAGGTGCTGGAGGCGACCGCCCCGCTGCTTCCGGCGGAACGGCCGTGTTACCTTATGGGCGTAGGCAAGCCAGACGACATCGTCGGCGCGGTCTTGCGCGGGGTCGACATGTTCGATTGCGTGCTGCCGACCCGCTCCGGCCGCACTGGGCAGGCATTTACCCGCGCTGGTACTTTAAACCTTCGTAATGCTCGCCACGGTGAAGATACCGCGCCGCTCGATCCGGAATGCCGCTGCCCGGCCTGCCGCAATTTCGGCCGCGCCTATCTTCACCACATGGTCAAGGCGAATGAGATCATCGCTTCAATGCTGCTGACCTGGCACAATCTCACGTATTACCAGGACTTGATGGCCGGCCTGCGCGAAGCCATTGCAGCTGGGGCGCTGGAAGATTTTGCGCGGAGCTGCGCGCAGAACTGGAGCGCTGCCGGCGATCTTCTCTCGGATTGACCGAGGAAGCCCCCCTACCTATGGTCCGGCCGCCCCAAGGCGAGCCCGTAGCTCAGGGGTAGAGCATCTGACTTTTAATCAGAGGGTCGATGGTTCGATCCCATCCGGGCTCACCAATAATTTCAA
>DATIEM010000198.1:0-21256 GCA_035455725.1 Rhizomicrobium sp.
GGTGTCGATCGCGCGCGGATGCTTCATCGCGTCGAGGATCGACTGCTTGGTGATGGCGTTGAACACGACACGCTCGACCGGCTGCTTGGTCAGCGCCTTCTTCTGGCGCAGCACTTCGAGCACGTGCCAGGAGATCGCTTCCCCTTCGCGGTCGGGGTCGGTGGCGAGGATCAGCTTGTCGGCTCCCTTCACGGCGTCGGCGATTTCCCTGATCCGTGCCTGCGCCTTGGGATCGACCTCCCAGGACATGGCGAAGTCTTCGTCCGGCCGCACCGAGCCGTCTTTGGGAGGCAGATCGCGCACGTGCCCGAAGCTCGCCAGCACGCGATAGCCGGGGCCGAGATATTTGTTGATGGTCTTGGCCTTGGCCGGAGACTCGACGATGAGTACGTTCATGGGGCCTTCAAATAGGGCAGCTTGGCGGTGTTGAAAGCGGCCCGAGTCAGGGCTGGGTTGCCCGTTCGGGGCGCGGACACTGGCCGCGGGCGTCTGACCCTGTCAACGCCGGGTCGTGACCCCGGAGTTTGGATGAACTGCGAGATATGGTGTTTTTTCCAGACAAAACAACGGAATGGATTGAGCTTCTCTCATGTTGAATGAATTGTGCTACCTGGAGGTATCGGTCCCATGAACCCCAACCCGGTTGTCAAAATCGGCCCGGTCGAGGTTGGGAACGCGCGCAAGCTGACCTTGATTGCCGGCCCGTGCCAGCTGGAGAGCAGGGCCCATGCGTGGGAAATGGCGTCGGCACTCAAGGAGATTGCGTCCCGCGCCGGGGTGGGTCTCATCTACAAGACCAGCTTCGACAAGGCGAACCGCACCAGCGGATCGGGCCAGCGCGGCGCGGGGCTTGCCGCCTCGCTGCCGGTGTTCGCCGAAATCCGCGAGAGACTTGGCGTGCCGGTACTGACCGACGTGCATGAGCGGGAGCAGTGCGCCGCGGTCTCCGAAGCGGCCGACGTTCTGCAGATCCCTGCCTTCCTTTGCCGCCAGACGGACTTGCTTGTGGCCGCCGCGCAGACCGGCAAGGTGGTCAACGTCAAGAAGGGTCAGTTCCTCGCGCCGTGGGACATGAAGAACGTCATCGAGAAGATCACCGGCGTAGGCAACTCGAACGTCCTCCTCACCGAGCGCGGCACCAGCTTCGGTTACAACACGCTAGTGGTGGACATGACCGGCCTGCCGGAGATGGCGAAGTTCGGCGCCCCCGTGGTGATCGATGCCACGCATGCGGTGCAGAAGCCGGGCGGGCAGGGGACTTCGTCCGGCGGCAACCGGGACATGGCGCCTTATATCGCTCGCGCCGCTGTGGCGGTGGGTGTCGCGGCGGTGTTCATGGAGACACACCAGGATCCCGATAATGCGCCGTCCGACGGCCCGAACATGATCCGGCTGAAAGAGCTCCCTTCTATCCTCAGCGAACTTGTCGAACTCGACGCTGTCGCCAAGCACCGCAGCTAAGCGGCGCTGAGCGCGCTCCAGTCCTGCACGATGCCGATGACCGCAAGGATCAGCAGTCCAACATAGGCGATCACGCCGATCATAATGCCCGGCGCGCGGCTCTTGGGATCGGCCATATAGCGCTGCATGAAGATGATGCGCCCCGCAAGGAATATCAGTCCCAGCAAAGCCGGCAGCCAGCCGATCCCATGGTACAGCAGGGTGGCGAGCCATAGCAGCGGAAAAAAGATCATCAGCTGCTCCAGCGTGTTCGCATGCACCCGGAACGCGCGCTCAAATTCCGGATGACCGCTCACCGCAGGGGCGGCGATGTTGTGTTTGCCGCGCATACCTCCAACGCGGCTGCCCATGTATACGTACAGAACCAGCACCAGGATGGTGACGATAGCGCTCCAGATCGTCTCATATGTGATTGGCATGGCTCTCCCTTTCGCCAGCTTTCGCGAATCGGGAGTCTACTGGATTCGCAACGAAACTACGGAGTCGAGGTCTCGGCGCAGGGGGATCGGTGCGCTCTGCCCGACCGCTCCGCGGGGTGCGCGCGTCGATCGGCGATGCGCTGTTCGATGCGTTGCCGCTCCGCCGTCGGCATCTTTTGCCAGCGGGAATCGAGCTCCTGTTTTAGTTTCTGCAAATCCGCCGGGCTCATGGAGGCAAATTGCGCGCGCATCTGCTGACGCCGCGCGCAGCGCTGCTGCAAATTCATGGCGGCCCAATCGCGGCCGCGAACCTGCTGCATGTAGATCAGCCGTTCTTCCGGCGTGAGTTCGTGGCGCAGGGACCCGGCTGCGGAATAGCCCGCAGCGGACACGAGCACAGTTGCGGCACAGATGGCGAAGGTGATGGCTTTCATCGCAGGCTCCTTGACGCGCCCCGTTTGGGAACGTCGCTTGCTGGACTGTAGTCCATCGCCTAGAACGCGGCGCATTAAATCGCCTGCAAAATCGGCTCTGTTGCGAGGAATTAATCGGATGACCGCGATTGTCGACATCACCGCACGTGAAATTTTGGACAGTCGCGGCAATCCCACCGTGGAAGTGGATGTGACCTTGGAAGACGGCTCCTTCGGGCGGGCCGCAGTGCCGTCCGGCGCCTCCACCGGCAAACACGAAGCGGTTGAGCTGCGCGACGGCGGCGATCGCTACGGCGGCAAGGGGGTGGGAAAGGCGGTCACCGCGGTTAACACGGAGATTTTCGATGCCATCGGCGGCCTGGACGCCGAAGAGCAGACCCGCATCGATGCCATGATGTGCGAGCTGGACGGCACGCCCAACAAGAGCCGGCTGGGCGCCAACGCCATTCTGGGCGTGTCGCTCGCGGTTGCGAAGGCCGCCGCCGAGGCGTCCGGCCTGCCGCTGTATCGTTATGTCGGCGGCACATCGGCCCGTGTGTTGCCTGTGCCGCTGATGAATATCGTGAACGGCGGGGTACACGCCGACAATCCCATCGATTTCCAGGAATTCATGATCATGCCGGTGGGGGCTGAAAGTTTCCGCGAGGCGCTGCGCATGGGCGCGGAGATCTTCCACACTCTCAAAAAGGCGCTGCACGACGCCGGTCACAACACCAACGTGGGCGACGAGGGCGGCTTCGCGCCGAACCTGAAAAGCGCCGATGAGGCGCTTTCCTTTATCTGCAAGGCGATCGAGAAGGCCGGCTACCGGCCTGGCGACGAGGTGATGCTGGCGCTCGATCCGGCCTCCAGCGAGTTCTTCAAAAGCGGCAGATATGTGCTGGAAGGGGAGGGCAAATCTCTCGATCCCGCCGGAATGGTGAAGGTCTATGAAGATTTGTGCGCGCGCTATCCCATCGTCTCCATTGAAGACGGCATGGCGGAGGACGATTGGGATGGATGGGCGGAGATCACCTACGCGCTCGGCAAGAAGGTGCAGCTGGTCGGCGACGACCTGTTCGTCACCAACGTCGCGCGCCTGAAGGAAGGTATCGAGAGGGGGGTAGCCAACGCCATTCTCATCAAGGTCAACCAGATCGGAACCTTGAGCGAGACCCTGGAAACGGTGCAGACGGCGCATCGCGCCGCCTATCGCGCGGTGATGTCTCATCGCTCCGGCGAAACGGAGGATTCCACCATCGCGGATTTGGCCGTCGCGACGAATTGCGGGCAGATCAAGACCGGCTCGCTCGCCCGCTCCGACCGCCTCGCGAAATACAACCAGCTCCTGCGTATTGAGGAGCAGCTTTCCGATCAGGCCGTTTACGCCGGCCGCAGCGTATTGCGTGAAGAAAGACGCGGCTGACGAAAATTTTCGCTTGCCGCGCGACTCACGCTGTGATTCTTTCGCCGCCATGGCGATGCGTCGCAGTGTGGCGAGAGTTGTGGGGGCCTTAATCGTGCCCTCCATAAGCGCAGCCGCAATCGCCTATTTCGGTTACCACGCGCTATGGGGCGAGCGCGGCTGGACGGCTCTGATGTCCACCCGCGGCCGCCTGGCAGCAGAGGAGCAGCAGCTGGAGGAACTCCGGGATGGGCGGGCGCATCTGGAACGTCGCATCGATCTGGTGCGCCGCGGCGATCCGGACATCCTGCAGGAATTGCGGCGCCAGCAACTCCTGGGCGCCGGTGAGGTGGCGGTGCCGCGCGGCGCGAAGTAGAACGCGAAGCCCGCAACCGTCGTACTCCCGCCCCGGCCCGTGAGCTCCGTCAACGCACAGCAAATCGAATACTGGAACGGCCCGGCGGGTGAGCGCTGGTCCAAGGCGCAGGACCGTATCGATCGGCATCTGGGCCTGATTACCGAGGCGCTGCTCGCGCTGGCCTCGCCCCGGGACGGCGAGAGCGTGCTCGATATCGGCTGCGGCGGCGGCACGACCGCGCTCCTGATCCGCGAGCGGGTTGGGCCCGAAGGCGCCGTGACCGGCATCGATATTTCCGTGCCCAACCTCTCGCTGGCGCGGGCCCGGGCGCATGCCGCCATGGCGGACGTGAACTTTATCGAGGCCGATGCCGCGATTTACGATTTCCAGCCGGTTTTCGATCTGGCCTTCTCGCGCTTCGGCGTGATGTTCTTTGACGAGCCGAGGGAGGCCTTGGCCAATATTCGCGATGGTCTCACCAAAAAGGGGCGGCTTGTGTTTGTCTGCTGGCGCACCTTCCGGGAGAACGAATGGAGCTTCGCCCCCTACGAGGCCGCGCTCGATCTGCTGCCGCCGCAGGAGCCGATGGACCCGCACGCGCCCGGACCCTTCGCCTTCGCTGACGATGCGCGACTGCGCGGCATCTTGCAGCAAGCGGGCTTCCGCGAAATCCAGATCAGACCGCTTGACACCACCGTGAACCTGGGCGCGACAGTCGAAGAAGCATTGACCGAAGCGCTCACCATCGGGCCGCTCGCTCGCGCCGCCGCCGATCTCGACGAAGCACGGCGCGAAAAAATCCGCGGCCGCATCGCGCCGATCATCGCCGGGTACGAGACCGCTTACGGCGTGGTTGCGCCCGCGGCCGTATGGCTTGTCAGCGCGCGGGAATGAGTTATTGCGGCGGCGCTTCGCCTAACACGCTCGCCCGCATCCAGCCGGTCACTTGGCCGTCGCGCACCTCGGCCCAGGCGCCGGAGATGGCGACCAACTGGACCTGCTGCCCCTTCGCTTCCTTCTTGAGCACCTCGGCCGACTGTTTCGGAAGCGCGCGCAAATCCGATCCGCCGCGATGGACATAGCGGATGCCGGCGACCGGCTTTGCGGCATCGACGATGCCCTGCGTGGCGGCTGCCGAGGCTGTTCGGTGCGAAAGGATCGCAGCGCTGCTCGCGGCATGGGGATGAAAGAAGGCCGCGATCTTGTCGACGTTCTTGAAGGCGGCGAAGGCCAGCCCCCCGATCAGCGCAAGGATGCCCAACTTGCTGCCGCGCGAGCCCATCTTCTGGCGGTAGGAAAGTCCGGTGCCCGGAATGCCCGCATTGGTGGTGACGCCGTGACGGCCGATGTTCACATCAGCCCCGCGGGGCCCGACACTCGTGGAAAGGCCGCTCTTGCTGAGGTTGATGCGCAGCCCCGGCAGGATGCTGAAAACGCGATGAAAGCGCAGGCCCATGTTAGACGTCCAGATCGGCGTAGAGGGCGTTGTCCTGAATGAATTCGCGGCGCGGTTCCACCACTTCGCCCATCAGCTTGGTGAACAGGTCTTCCGCGTCGTCCGCGTGTTCGACCTTCACCCGCAGCAGAGTACGGGCGTTTTCATCCAGGGTCGTTTCGAACAGTTGCTCGGGATTCATTTCGCCCAAGCCTTTGTAGCGCTGCAGGGCCAAGCCCTTGCGGCCCCACTCGAAGATCGCGTCCAGCAGCTGCGAGGGCGCGCGCACCTCGCGGGTGTCGTCCTTGCGCTGCAGCTTGGCCGCCTGCAGATACACCGCCTGCAGGTCGCCGGCCATCCTGTCGAGCTTGCGCGCGTCTGCGCTTGAAATCAGCGCGCCGTCGATGGACACGGTCTCGCGCAAGCCGCGCACGTCGCGCCAGAACTTCAGCCCGCCGTCGGTCGTGGGTTCGCCGTGCCAGCCCCGCTCGATTTCGTCCGACAGGGTGTCGAGGCGGCGGGCAATATACGCGGCGGTGGCGGACGCTTTCTCCCGGTCGTTCAGGATCTCCGGATTAAGCGCGCCCGCGATCGCCGCCTGTTCCAGCACGAAACGCGGGTAGTGGGGCGGGAATCCTTTCAGCGCCGCTACTGCCGTCCGCGCCTGCTCGATGATGTTGCGGGCGTCCGGTCCCGCGATGGTCTCGCCCGTGTGCAGGGCGATGCTAAGCCCGTCGGAACCTTCCGAAAGAAGGTAGTCCTCCAGTTCCTGCTCGTCCTTCACATAGCGTTCGGACTTGCCGCGGGTGGCTTTGTAGAGCGGCGGCTGCGCAATATAGAGGTGTCCGCGCTCAATCAATTCCGCCATCTGGCGATAGAAGAACGTGAGCAGCAGGGTGCGAATGTGCGCGCCGTCCACGTCGGCGTCGGTCATGATGATGATCTTGTGGTAGCGCAGCTTGTCAGGATTGAACTCCTCGCGGCCGATGCCTGTGCCGAGCGCAGTGATCAGGGTCGCGATGGATTCGCTCGACAGCATCTTGTCGAAGCGCGCGCGCTCCACGTTGAGGATTTTGCCGCGCAATGGCAGCACCGCCTGATTGTTGCGGTTGCGCGCCTGCTTGGCGCTGCCGCCGGCGCTGTCGCCCTCGACGATGAAGATTTCGCACTTGGCGGGATCGCGCTCCTGGCAATCGGCGAGCTTGCCGGGCAGTGAGGCGGAATCCAGCGCGCCCTTGCGGCGGGTGAGTTCGCGAGCCTTCCGCGCGGCTTCGCGGGCGGCGGCGGCTTCCACCACCTTGCCGACAACCGTTTTCGCCTCGCTCGGATGTTCCTCGAACCAGCGGCCGAGCTGCTCCAGCACGATGCCCTCGACGACAGGTCGGACCTCGGACGAAACCAGCTTGTCTTTGGTTTGCGAGGAGAATTTTGGATCGGGCACCTTCACGGAGAGCACGCAGGTGAGACCTTCGCGGCAATCGTCGCCGGTCAGCGCGATCTTCTCTTTTCGTTGGGCGCCGCTCTCGTCCGCGTACTTGGTCACCACCCGGGTCAGGGCGGCGCGAAATCCGGCGAGATGCGTACCGCCATCCCGTTGCGGGATGTTGTTGGTGAAGCAAAGCATGCTCTCGTGGTAGCTGTCGTTCCAGGCGAGGGCGGCTTCCACAGTGGTGCCCTCGCGCTCCGCGGCAATCATGATGGGGGCGGGGATCAGGCCATTTTTGGCGCGGTCGAGATAGCGCACGAAGGCTTCCAGCCCGCCGTCATAGTGCAGCGTGACTTCCCTTTTTTCCACGCCGCGGTTGTCCGCCAGCACAATCGTCACGCCGGAGTTGAGGAAGGCGAGTTCGCGCAGCCGGTGCTCGAGGGTGGCGTAATCGAATTCCGTTTTGGTGAAGGTTCGAGGGCTCGGCAGGAAGGTCACTTCAGTGCCACGGTTACTATCCGTTTTGCCCACCGCCTTCAGCGGCTCGACGGGCTCGCCGTCGTGGAAACGCATGTAATGCTCGGTGCCATCGCGCCAGACGCGCAGATCGAGCCACTCGGATAGCGCGTTCACCACCGACACGCCGACGCCATGCAGGCCGCCGGATACCTTGTAGGCGTTCTGCTCGAATTTTCCGCCCGCATGCAGTTGCGTCATGATCACTTCGGCGGCGGAGACGCCTTCGCTCTCGTGAATGTCGGTCGGGATGCCGCGGCCGTTGTCGCGCACGGTGCAGGAGCCGTCGGGATTGAGAACGACGTCAACGCGATCGGCGTATCCGGCCAGCGCCTCGTCGATGGCATTGTCCACCACCTCGTGCACCATGTGGTGCAGGCCGGAACCATCATCCGTGTCGCCGATATACATGCCGGGCCGCTTGCGCACGGCATCGAGCCCTTTCAGCACCTTGATGCTGGCAGCGCCGTAGTCGCTCGGTTCGGGCAGGGCTGGAGAAGAAACCATCGAGTTCACTCTGAAATTGGGGAGAGGCGCGAATCCGCGATCTCGAAAATATCGGCGTCGGCGGAAAGCGGCGCGAACATCGAAAGCTCGGTACCCGTCATCCAGGCCTGCGCGCCGAGCGCCACGATTTCCTCGAACAGCGCCGCGCGGCGGGTAGCGTCGAGATGGGCGACGATCTCGTCGAGCAGCAGAATTGGCGCAAATCCTTCGTTTATATGGGAAAGCTGCCGCGCATATGCAAGCACGATGGAAATCAACAGGGCCTTCTGTTCGCCGGTGGAGCAGTCGCGCGCGTCCATGCGCTTGACGGTGTGCCGCACCAGCATATCGCTGATGTGGGGGCCGAATCCGGTGCGGCCGCTTTCAGCATCGCGCGCGCGGCCGCGCTCCAGCGCATGACGAAAGCCCACGCCGGCGTCAGCAGGATTTTCGGCGTACAAGCGCTCCGCATCGCCGTCGAGACTGAGTTGGGCGGCCGGAAAAGCGCCGGCGACCCGCCGCTCGGCTAAGGCTTCGTTCAGCCGGTCTATCGTCGCAGCCCGGGCGACGCAGATGGCGATGCCATTGTCGGCCATCTGGTGCTCGAGGCCGGAAAGCCATGCGGGGTCGCGCGGACCGAACTTCAACAGCCTCGCGCGTTCGCGCATGGCCTGCTCGTAGCGAACCGATGCCTTTCCATGACCGGGCGTAAAGCCGAGCGTGAGTCTGTCGAGGAAGCGGCGTCGTCCGCTGGCGCTTTCGATAAAGAGCCGGTCCATGGCGGGCGTCAGCCACGCCATCTGAATCAGTTCGCCAAGATCGGCGGCGTTCTGCGCCGGCGCGCCATTGAGCCGGACCTGGCGTGCGGTGCCGCTCGCAGTCGATTCCAAGGCGGTGCCGATTTCGTAGCTTTGGCAGTCCCGCTCTACGATGGCCGACACCGCCCACAAGGGGCCGGCTGGCACCGGACCTTTGCGCGTATGCTCGGACAAGGTTGCGCCCCGCAGGCCGCGCCCGGGAGCCAGAAGCGAGATCGCCTCCAGGAGGTTGGTCTTGCCTGCGCCGTTGGCGCCGGCCAGCACCACCGGCCGTCCGCACAGGGCAATATGCGCCGAGACATACGAGCGAAAATTCGCCAGCCGTAGCTGGGTGATGGCCAGCTTGCAGGTCTGCGCGGCGGCGGCTTCCCTCTCCGGCAACGCGAGCGGAGATCCAGGAAAATCGGATGTGGAGTTCAAATTCTCACACCCGCATCGGCATCAGCACGTAAAGCGTGCGCCCGTCCTCCGGATCTTCGATCAGGGTGGGCGAGCCGGCGTCGTGCAGGAGAAAGCGCACGTCCTTGCCTTCGATCTGGCTCGTGATGTCGAGCAGGTAACGCGCGTTGAAGCCGATTTCGATCGGCGCGGCCGTGTAGCTCGCTCCAACCTCCTCGGTGGCGGTGCCCGATTCGGGGTTCACCACCGACAATATTACCTTGTCCTTCGCCAGATTGAGCTTCACCGCGCGGGTCTTGTCTGCCGAAATGGTCGAGACCCGGTCCACACTTTGCGAAAAGTCTTTCGCTTCCAGCGACAGCGCCTTGTCGTTGTTGGCGGGAATCACGCGCTGGTAATCCGGGAACGTGCCGTCGATCAGCTTGGACGTCAGTTCCACACTGCCGGAAACGAATTGTATCTTCGTGTCCGACAGCGAAACGTCGATGGCGTCGTCGGTGTCGTCCAGCAGCCGGCGGAGCTCCTGCACCGTCTTCCGCGGCACAATGATGCCGGGCATATCGGAGGCGCCGTCCGGCAGATCTAGTTCGAAACGCGCGAGCCTGTGCCCGTCTGTGGCCACCGCCCGCATCGCGCCCGCCTTGCCGGTCTTCGCCGAATGCAAATAGATGCCGTTCAGGTAAAAGCGCGTTTCCTCTGTCGAGATCGCGAACTTGGTCTTGTCGATCAGCCGCTTCAGATCGGCAGCCGGCAGCCGGAAGCGGTGCGGCAGTGCGCCCGCGGTCATCTGCGGGAAATCCTCCTTCGGCAGGCAGGCAAGCTCGAACCGCACCGAGCCCGACGATACGGCAAGGCGTCCTCCCTCGGCGGACAGAAGCTCTGCCTGGACCTGGGAGCCCTCGGGCAATTTGCGCACGATGTCGTAGAGCATGTGCGCAGGCGCGGTGGTGGCGCCGTTGCGCAGGACGTCCGCCGCGAGGCTCTCGACGATCTCAATATCCAGATCCGTGGCGGTCAGCTTCACGCCGCCTTTGGCCGCTTCGATCATGACATTCGAGAGGATCGGAATCGTGTTGCGGCGCTCGACGACGCTCTGGACATGGGAAAGCGCCTTCAGGAAAGCGCCCCGTTCGATGGTGATCTTCATGATATTCTACCCGGGCTCGAATTGGCGTTCAGCCGGCCTGCGAAGCCCCTCTCCGCACCCTGCTAACCACCTATATTTGCTTGAGTTTTTTGGATGGTCGACTCAAGCATTCGACTATATCAGGCGGCTCCCAGCCTGAACAGCGCCGGGCTCCCGGAATCTCCACAGCTTTCCGGCCTTTCGGGGCCAAGAAAAAGGCCCGCGGGGTTCGTCTCCGCGGGCCTTCAAAAGGTGGGGGGTCACATGCTCTTGGGTTTGGAAAGGACCTGCTTGAGGAAATCCACCTCCTGCCGCAGCACACTGTCGGTGCTGCACAGTTCGCTGATGCGGCGGCAGGCGTGCAGCACGGTGGTGTGGTCGCGGTCGCCGAAGCGGCGGCCGATTTCCGGCAGGGAGCGCATGGTGAGCTCCCGCGAGAGATACATGGCAATCTGCCGTGGGCGCGCCACCCGACGGCTGCGCTCCTTGGAGTGCAGATCGCGCACATCGAGTTTGTAGAATTCCGCTGTCTTGCGCTGGATGTCTTCGATGCCCGTCTTCTTGGGCGGGGCGCCGCGCTGCGAGATCGTGTCTTCGGCGAAGTCCATCGTCACCGGCTTTTTTGTCAGGTCGGTGTAGGTCGCGAGCTTGGTGAAGATGCCGATGAGTTCGCGCGGGCTGGCCGTGTCCAGATCGGAAATGCGCTCCAGCACCTCGTCCGGGATTGAGACATGCGGCCGCTGCACCGCAAACTCTTTCGCCCGCGCCCTCAGGATAGCGAGCCGCATCGCGCGATCCGGCTGCGTCAGCCCGATCACGAGTCCGCCCGTGAGCCGGGAGCGAATGTCGGCCCCAAGCGCGTCAAACCCCTCCGGTGCCCGATCCGCCGCGATGGCGACCCGCCGCCGCAAATCGGAAAACGCGTTCACGGTATGCAGGAACTCGGAGATAGTGGATGTGCTGCGGCAGATGTGCTGCAAATCGTCGATCAAGAGAAGTTCCGCAGCCCGAACTTCCTCCTTGAAGATCAAGGTTTCGCGGCGGTGCAGGGCGCCCAGAAACTGGCGCATGAAATCTTCGGCGCCGAGAAACAGCACCCGGCGGCCGCGCTTGCGCGCTTCAAGCGCCGTCGCGTTCAGGATGTGACTCTTGCCGTAGCCAAATCCGCCATGAAGGTAGAGCAGGGGCGGAGCACTCTCATCGCCCTCGGCGAAGCTTCTCGCGGCCTGGCAGGCGAACTCGTTCGCCGCGCCCGCCACCAGGGTGTCGAAGCTCTGGGCGGGATGGAGTACGCGGTTCCAGAGATTGCGGCGTGGTTCAGAGTTATGTGCAGCGGACGCGATCGCCGGGCCCGCATGGGATACGGCGGGGTAGCTGGCAGGGACAATGCGTTCCGCGGCGGCAGGCGCCAGAATGATGGAGACGGAACGGGTATCGGTTCCTTCGGCGCGGAGTGCTCGCTCGATACGCGCCGTATAATGGTTGGCCACCCAGTTGCGGACGAACGGTTTCGGCGCGCCGATCTTGACGTCGCCCTTTTCCATGCTGAGCAGCTGCAGCGCCCCGATCCAGGCATCGAATACGGGATCGCCCAGCTCCCGCCTCAGGCGTTCGCGCGCGGATGCCCACACCGCTGTGGGGTTCCCATGCATGTTCTTGCTCATCGTTTGTGCCATTGTCCCTTAGCCTTATTGTTGTTGACCGGCTTTTGCCGGCGCCCCTTGTTAGAAAACGATCTGACACGCGCGTCCCTTACCCGCGCTGGCCGACACCTGTTCCTTGCGTTCACCTCCGTTCCCATTCGGCGCAGCTCCACGAGCCCGGGATCCATCGATCGAGTCAAACCTCTGCCGTCCCTGCGCGAAGGAAAATCGCGTAGGCTACGCTGCACCGCACCTTTGATTTTACTTGAGGACGCCACCCAAGGATTTGCTGCTTCGCCGTTTCTTTTGCGGCTCCCTCTGTTTCAGCAGCGAAATCTTGTGTGCCCCGTTCCCGTTAACCGTCACAATATCAGCGCCGAATCGGTTGACAATGGAAACGAAAATCGAACCGGTTTCGAAGAGTGGGTGCCTTAAACCCATGTATTTGTCAGTCGGCGGAGGGTCTTGGCCCTGAAGGACGGTGAATCAATCGTTTATGACGGACGTGCGACATTCTTGCGTCACTCCGTCCACGGACAAAGAAAATATCGGGGGTGGGAAAAGAATTCGCTTGCAATTGCAAAAGGCAGCGAATCCGGCGCGCGTTTTTCAGCCCGAAAGTCCAGCGATGCGATGGGCGAGGCGGGAAACCTTGCGCGAGCCCGTGTTCTTGTGCAGCACGCCTTTGGAAACGCCACGCATGATCTCAGGCTCGGCCGCTTTCAGCGCGGCCTGCGCGGCCTTCTTGTCACCGGAGGCGATCGCTTCTTCCACCTTGCGCGTGTAGGTGCGCACGCGGCCCTTGCGTGCGTGGTTGATTTCCGCGCGCTTCTTGCTGGTGCGAGCGCGTTTCTTGGCAGAGGCGATATTCGGCATGCGTCTTTCTCGTCGATTTCCTTTGGAAGGCGGCGCTTTTAGCGGCTCGTTCCGGCGTTAGCAACCCGTGGGAGCTAGCGGTCCCTGAAGCCCGGTTTTCGCTTCTCGGAAAAGGCCGTCATGCCCTCCTTCTGGTCCTCGGTCGCGAACATCGAATGAAAGACACGGCGCTCGAAGCGCACCCCCTCGGCCAAGGTGGTTTCATAGGCGCGATTGATGGTTTCCTTGGTCATCATGACGATGGGAACGGATTTTTCCGCAATGGCGTGCGCCGCCTTCATGGTTTCGGTCAGCAGCTCGGCCGCAGGCACCACCCGCGAAACAAGCCCGCTGCGCTCGGCCTCAGCGGCATCCATGTTGCGGCCGGTGAGACACATCTCCATTGCCTTGGACTTGCCCACGAAGCGGGTGAGTCGCTGGGTGCCCCCCATGCCCGGCATCACCCCGAGGTTGATTTCCGGCTGGCCGAACTTTGCGGTGTCAGCCGCGATGATAAGATCGCACAACATGGCGAGCTCGCAGCCGCCGCCCAACGCGTAACCCGCCACCGCGGCGATGATCGGTTTGCGGATGGCTGAGATGCAATCGGTGGCATCGGCGAAGAAGTTCGTCCTGAACATCTCCATGTAGGAGCGCGGCTGCATCTCCTTGATGTCTGCGCCGGCGGCGAACGCCCGCTCGGAGCCGGTGACCACGATGCAATGAACTGCATCGTTCGCATCCCAGGCTTCCAGAGCTTCGCACAATTCGCGGAGAAGATCCGAATTGAGCGCGTTAAGCGCTTTCGGGCGGTTGAGCGTGATGACACCCACCTTCCCCTCAACGCTCGCAATGATATTGGCGTATTCCATCGTAGTCTCCCTGGGTGCCGAAATTGTTTCCTTGCCCGGTGGGCGCGCAAAAGCAACCGCGGCACTATTCGAGCGGGAGCACGGTGACTGTATCTCCCGCCGTCGCTGCCGGCGCGTGCGGCGCTCGGACCACGAGGCAATCCGCTTCCGCCAGCACCTTCTGCATGGAGGAATCCTGAACCGGCATCGGTTCGACCCAAAGTTCGCCATCGCGGCGGGACAACCGGGCGCGGAGAAAATCCTGCCGGCCGTCGTTTGCAGCCAGCTCGGACACCAGCCGTGCCGTCGTGAAAGGCTGTTCGTCCGCGCTCCCCAGCATGGCCGCGGTAGCGGGCTTGAGGAACAAGAGCGCGCAGACATACGAACTCACCGGATTGCCCGGCAGGCCGAGCAGCGGTGTTGCGCCAAGTCGGCCGAAAATGAGCGGTTTTCCCGGCCGCATCGCAATTTTCCAGAAATCCAGGGTGAATCCCTTCGGCGCGAGCGCGCGCTGGACCAGATCGTGGTCACCAACGGATGCGCCACCCAGCGTGACCACCAGGTCCACTTCGGACGCGCGGTCGGCGATTTGCGCAACCGACTCGATTCGGTCCGGCACAATGCCGAGGTTGATCGTCTGACCACCCCAGCGCGCGATGAGCACCTCAAGGCTGTAGAGCGACGACGCAACGATGCCGCCGGGTTTGCGCGGTTCCCCCGGAGCCGAGAGTTCATCGCCGGTGGCCGCCAGCAGGATGCGAGGCCGGCGCCGCACGTCCACCCGGGCGATATCCGCCGCCGCGAGCAGCGCGAGATGGCGCGCCGTCAGCCGCCTGCCGGCGCCGGCAAGCACATCGCCCTTTCGGAAATCGAGTCCCGGCTGGCGGATGTGGCGGCCCGGCGCCGATCCGGCGTTCACGGTCACGTCAGAGGTGCCGCAATCCGTGTTCTCCTGAATGACGACCGTATCGGCGCCTTCGGGAACGACACCGCCGGTGAACAGCCGCACCGCTTCTCCTGGCGCGAGATGTCCTTCGAAAGGATGCCCGGCCGGTGCCCCGCCAATCACCTTGAGAGTCACCGGTGCATGCGCGACGTCCGCCGCAAGCACGGCATAGCCATCCATGGCGGACACCGCGAACGGCGGCTGCTCGACGGAAGCAATAATGTCACTTGCCAGCACGCGCCCGGCGGCTTTTTTCAAGGGAACAGTTTCGCACTCCAGCGGCGAGAAAGCCGCCACAATGCGCGCTGTCGCCTGTTCGACGGAAATCATCCAGCAGTAGCGGTGTAGGTGCCGCTTTTGCCGCCGGATTTGGACAGCAGGCGCACGCGCTCGATCGTGGCGCTGCGGTCGATGGCTTTCACCATGTCGTAGACCGTAAGCGCCGCGACCGTGGCTGCGACGAGCGCTTCCATTTCGATACCCGTGGGCGCTGTTGTCCGCGTGGTCGACACAATACGCAGCGCCGACTTCTCATCCTGCGGCTCGAATTCGATGCTGGCCCTGGACAGGGGAATGGGATGGCAGAGCGGGATCAGATCTGAGGTTTTTTTTGCGGCCATGATGCCAGCCACGCGTGCGGCGGCCAGCACGTCGCCCTTCGGCGCATCCGGCGAAAGCACGGCGTTGTAAGCTTCCGGCGAAAGCACGATCAGCGCTTCGGCTTGCGCTTCCCGCACGGTCGCCGCCTTTTCGGAAACATCGACCATGCGCGCGGCGCCGTGCTCGTCGAGGTGTGTGAGTTTGCTCATGGGCTCATTCTATCCCAAGCAGGGCGCGGGTGGCTGCCACGATATCCGGCTGCCGCATCAGGCTCTCGCCCACCAGAAACGTGCTGACTCCTCCCTTGGCGAGCCGATCGAGATCCGCGCGCGACGTAAGTCCGCTTTCGGCGACCGCGAGAACCCCGGCCGGGATTTTCGGCGCGAGCTGCAATGTGACGTTCAGATCGGTCTCGAACGTATTCAGATTCCGGCTGTTGATGCCGATCATCTCCACGTTCAGCTTCAGAGCGCGCCCCAGTTCCCGTTCATCATGAATTTCCACCAGCGCATCCAGGCCGTAATGCTTCGCCGCATCCAGCAGATCGCGCGCAACCGCATCGTCGACCATTGCCATGATGACGAGAATGCAGTCCGCACCGTAGGCTAGCGCTTCCGCCACCTGATAAGGGTCCAGCATGAAGTCCTTGCGCAGGAGCGGCAGAGCAGCGCTGGCGCGCACCAGCTGCAGGTGCTCGAGTTTGCCCTGAAAGGATGGCCCGTCCGTCAGCACGGACAGGCAGGCCGCGCCGCCTTCCGCATAGGCGCGCGCGATCGCAGCCGGATCGAAATCGGCGCGGATCACGCCTTTGGACGGGCTTGCTTTCTTCACCTCGGCGATCAGGCCATATTCCGCTGCGTCTCGCTTTCGCTTCAGCGCCTTGCGGAAGCCACGCGGCGGTGCCGCGGTTCTCAAGTCCAATTCGAGCCGTGAAAGCGGCAGGCCTGCTTTCGCTGCCGCGACCTCCTCGCGTTTATAAGCGGCGATGCGATCCAGAATGCTCACGGCGCTGCGTGTTTCGTGAACACGGCAGCGCGCTCAAGCACGTCGCGCGCCGCGCCGCTGTCGATGGCTTCCGCCGCGCGCTCTGCGCCGTTTTGCAGCGTATCCGTCGCAGTCGCCACGATGAGGGCGGCCGCGGCATTTAGCAGCACGATGTCGCGAAACGCCGATGGCCTGCCGGCGAGCAGGTCGCGGATTGCCGTTGCGTTTTCCTCGGCGCTGCCGCCCCTGATCGCGGAAACCCCGGTGCTGGGTAGGCGGGCCTGCTCCGGCGTGATTTCATCGTCGGCCAACCTTCCGCCGTGGAGCTTCACGACATAGGTGTTGGCTGCAATGGAGATTTCATCCATGCCGTCGGCGCTGTGCACCACCCACGCGGCCTCCGCGTCCAATTCCCGCAACACGGCAGCAACCGGCGCGAGCCACTCCCGCGAAAACACGCCCATCAGTTGCCGTCGCACGCCAGCCGGATTTGAGAGCGGCCCGATCAGATTGAAGATGGTGCGAAAGCCCAGTTCGCGCCGCACCGGCGCCACGTGCTTCATGGCTGGGTGATAATGCGGCGCGAACAGGAAGCAGAATCCAGTCTCGGCCAGACAGTCTTCCGCCGCGGCCGAGTCGAGCTCGATGCGGAAACCAAGCGCTTCCAGCACATCCGCTGCGCCGGTCTGGGATGACATGTTCCGGTTGCCGTGCTTCGCAACGGGAATCCCACACGCGGCAACCACAAAGGCGACCGCGGTTGAGACATTGAGCGTGCTCATTCCGTCGCCGCCCGTCCCGCAGACATCGATTGCGTTTCGCGGCGGCCGAATTGTGCGCATGCTGGCACGCATGGCCCGAACCGCGCCGAGGATTTCCGTCACTGCCGGTTTGCGCATCGCCAGCGCCGTGAGAAACGCCGCCATGCGCGGTGGGCTCACGTCACCTTGCATTATGGCGGAGAATGCGGCCGCAGATTCCTCGGCGCTGAGGACTGCGCCGGATGCCACCTGCTTTAAGATTTTGGCAAAGGCAGTTTCGCTCATGCAGGAACGCGGGCGAACTCTTCCGCGATAGCCAGGAAGTTGCGCAGCAGCGTGTGCCCGTGCTCCGAAGCGATGCTTTCGGGGTGAAACTGCACGCCATGCACCGGATGTGACCGGTGCATCACGCCCATGATGACGCCATCTCCCGTCCTTGCCGTGACCTCCAGAGATTGAGGCACGCTGTCCGGAGCGATCGTAAGGGAGTGATAGCGGGTGGCGGCAAAATCGTTATTCAGCCCGCGAAACACGCTGCGGCCGTTGTGATGAATGCGGCTGATCTTGCCGTGCATCGGCTCGGGCGCCCGCACGATTCTTCCGCCATAGCCCTGACCGATGGCCTGGTGGCCCAGACAAACACCGAGGATCGGCACCCTGCCACTCGCCTTTTCGATCACCTCCAGGCAAATGCCGGCTTGATTGGGCGTGCAAGGCCCCGGCGACAGCACGATGCCCTCCGGCCGCATCTCCAGAGCCTCATCCGCCGTGAGGACATCATTGCGCTTCACGACTACATCCGCCCCCAACTCCCCCAGATAATGGAACAGGTTGAAGGTGAAGCTATCATAATTGTCGATCAGCAGGATCATGCGTCCGGTTCCGGAATGCTGCCCGTATCATACCGAGACGAGCATCGCGGGCAAAATCGGTGAAGCGTGGGACGGCGATTGTGTTAGGATATGGCCGAAGCGGAGAGGAACCGATGCCGGATATCGTGATCCCACAGCGCAGGCGCGACCTTGGCGGTTTCGAGGTGGGCCGTGTGCTGCCCGCGCCGCAGCGGCGCATGGTGGGGCCATTCATCTTCTTCGATCATATGGGGCCGGTGACGTTTCCGTCCGGCATACCGCGCAGCGTGGACGTGCGGCCGCATCCGCACATCGGGCTTTCGACGGTGACCTACCTGTTCGAAGGTGAGATCATGCATCGCGACAGCCTGGCCACGCAGCAGCCCATCCGGCCTGGCGAGGTGAACTGGATGACGGCGGGACGCGGGATCACGCACTCGGAGCGCTTCGAGAAAGCCCGGGCCGAGGGTGGGAGCATGCACGGCATTCAGGCCTGGGTGGCGCTTCCCGAGGAGAACGAAGAAACGGAGCCCGGTTTCGCCCATTACGGCGGCGGTGACCTTCCGCTTGTAACAGAGCGCGATCTTACTATCCGCGTCATCGCCGGAAGCGCCTTTGGACACAAGGCGCGGGTGAAAACGCATTCGCCGATGTTCTATGCACATGTGGAGATGCAGCCGGAAGGCACGGTCGAAGCTCCAGCTGAATATTCCGAGCGCGCGGCCTATGTCGCCACGGGAATGATCGAGGCCGAGGGAGAAAAATTCAGCGCTGGCCAGATGCTGCTGTTCAAGAGCGGGGCGCCTGCCGCGCTGCGCGCTACGGAACACGCCATCGTCATGTTGCTGGGCGGAGAGCCCTTGGGCCCGCGCCACATCGAATGGAACTTCGTCTCCTCGTCGAAGGAGCGTATCGAACAGGCCAAGGCGGATTGGCGCGCCGGCCGGATGAAGCTGCCCGATTTCGACAATCGTGAATTCATCCCGCTGCCCGGCGATCCACCGCCGCCGCCCAACCCGATGTCGTAGCCACGCGCTCAGAAATCGAGCGCCACATCGAGGCTTGGCGCAGAATGCGTGATCGCGCCGGACGAAATGTAATCCACGCCGGTTTCCGCAATGGCACGCACGGTGGCGAGCGTCACATTGCCCGAGGCCTCCAGCACGGCGCGGCCTTGCGCCATTGTCACCGCACGGCGGAGGTCTTCAATGCCCATGTTGTCGAGGAGGACGGTGTCAACGCGAAGCGCGAGCGCTTCCTCTAGCTGCGGCAGGGTATCGACCTCCACTTCGATTTTCGTCATGTGCGCGGTGCCGGCGCGGGTGCGCCGCACCGCTTCCGCGATGGAGCCCGCCACCGCGATATGGTTGTCCTTGATCAGCACTGCGTCATCGAGCCCGAAGCGGTGATTGAAGCCGCCTCCGCAGCGCACTGCGTATTTTTCAAGCAGCCGCAGGCCAGGGGCGGTCTTGCGGGTGTCGACGATCCTGGCCTTCGTGCTCTTTATGGCCTGCACCAGCGTGCGCGTCGTGGTTGCAATGCCCGAGAGATGCCCCACGAAATTAAGCGCCACGCGTTCCGCCGTGAGGATCGCACGCGCGGGACCTTCGATTCTCGCGAGCAGGGTGTTTTCCGTCGCCACGGAGCCATCCGGTAGTTCACAGCGAAACTCTGTGTCTGCATGAACCAGCCGAAAAGCGCATTCTGCGGCAATGACCCCTGCGATTGTGCCAGGCTTGCGCGCGACCAGCCTGGCCGAAGCCGTCTTGTCCGGCGGGACAATCAACTCGCTGGTGATATCGCCCGTCGCGATATCTTCCTTCAGCGCGCCGCGCACGATGGGTTCGAGCAGCATTGCGTCCGGCGGCCGGGTGAAGGGCAGTGCAAGGGAATTCATGAAACGAACCCATCACACGCTGTCTCCCCTCCCCTCGCGGGAGGGGGCGAATTGCCGGAGCGGAGCGCAAGCAATTCGGGGGAGGGGGCGTTTGGGTCGTGGATTACCCCTCCCCCAATTCTCACGCGCTTCGCGCGCTCGAATTGCCCCCTCCCGCAAGGGGAGGGGGAATGCAACGCGCAAATCATTGTCGGGCGACTCTGCTGTGAACTGGTTCTAAGCGCGCAGCAATCCGCTCTGCGTCCGCAAGTGTGCGAACGTTGCGGATGAAAACTTTGTCCGCTTGCGGATAATCGGTGCGGAAGTGGGCGCCGCGGCTTTCGCGCCGCGCCAACGCGGCCGCGGCAACGAGCTTTGCCGCAGCTGTCATGTTGAGCAGCGACGGCTCGCCATTGGCAGTCCGTTCCACCGCGGCAAGGGTAGCGAGCGCGGTGCGGATGCCGTCCTCGTTGCGTTCGAGCCCGAGGTTAAGCGCCATCGTATTGCGCAAAATCGTCGGAGGAGGCGCAGATGCGAAATGCCCCGGCGGAGGCGGCGTGCGTCCGCGGAAGCGCGGCGCCACGGCGCCGCGAATGTCGTCGGCTACGCGGGCGCCAAACACCAGCGCTTCCAGAAGCGAGTTGGAGGCAAGCCGGTTGGCGCCATGCAGTCCGGTGAAGGCGCATTCGCCGACGGCCCAGAGTCCTTCCAGCGAGGAGCGGCCCTTCGCGTCCGTGGCAATGCCGCCCATGTGGTAGTGCGCCGCCGGCGCGACCGGAATGGGCTGCGTGGCAGGATCGATGCCCGCTGACATGCAGGCTGCGTAGACCGTGGGAAACGCACGCGGGAATTTCACGCTGATCGCTTCCCGGCAATCGAGAAATACGCGATGTCTCTGTCCGATCTCCCGATGTATCGCGCGCGCCACCACGTCGCGCGGCGCCAGCTCCGCATCCGGATGCACAGCCGGCATGAAGCGGCGGCCGGTTTCGTCGATCAGCACGGCGCCTTCGCCGCGCAGCGCTTCGGTGGCGAGCGGCGCCGGATCGCGGCTGATGGCAATGGCAGTGGGGTGGAATTGCACGAATTCGGCATCGGCGATGGCCGCCCCTGCGCGCGCTGCCATCCCCAGGCCTTCGCCGCGCGACTCCGGCGGATTGGTGGTGACGGCGTACAGTGCGCCAATTCCGCCGGTCGCAAAGATCACGGCATTGCTGCGGAACAGGACCAGCCGCGTGTCAGCGCCCGAGCCGTGGCGGGCGAAGACTCCGGCCACGCGGCCATTCTCCACTGCAAGTTCGATAGCGTGGAATCCCTCGCATAATGTGATGGAGGGAGTGCCAAGCGCACGCTCGGCCATCACGCGCGAAACCTCCGCGCCGGCGCGATCGCCGGTGACATGCACGATGCGCGCAGCGGAATGCGCGGCTTCGCGCCCCAGCGCCAGCGAACCATTTACGTTGCGGTCGAACGGTGCGCCGTAGACAACCAGATCTTCGATACGCGCCGCCGCCTCGCGCGTCACTATCTCGACAATGCGCGCATCGCAGGCGCCCGCACCGGCCGCTATGGTATCGCGCGCGTGGCTCTGCCAGCTGTCGCCTTCATCCAGGGCCGCCGCGATGCC
>DATIEM010000199.1:0-18819 GCA_035455725.1 Rhizomicrobium sp.
TCTTGAATGGCTGGAAGGCAAGCAGCTGCCTGGCGTGGTGGCGCTGGAGCAAGGGAACTGAGCAATGGCGATGAATCTGGACGAACTGAATCGGATTGCCTGCGCCATGGTGGCGAAAGGCAGAGGCATCCTGGCTGCGGACGAAAGCTCCGGCACGATCAAAAAGCGCTTCGACAAAATCGGCGTGGAGTCGACAGAGACGAACCGCCGCGATTACCGTGAACTCCTGTTCCGTGCCGACGACGGCATGAAGCATATCTCAGGCGTCATTCTCTACGATGAAACCATCCGGCAGAAGGCGAAGGATGGCACACCCCTCGTGAAGCTAATCGAGGAGGCGGGCGCCATTCCCGGTATCAAAGTGGATAAAGGAGCCAAGCCGCTGCCCTTCAGCAAGGACGAAACAATCACCGAAGGGCTCGACGGCTTGCGTGAACGGCTTGTCGAGTACCGCCAATTGGGCGCTCGGTTCGCCAAATGGCGGGCCACTTACATCCCCACACAGGGCCGCCCGTCCTACAACTGCATAAACGCCAACGGCCAGGCGCTCGCCCGTTATGCGGCGCTCTGCCAGGAAGAAGACATTGTCCCGATCGTCGAGCCGGAAGTGCTGATGGATTTCGACAATGACATCGAGACCTGCGAAGCGGTCACCGAGTGGGTGCTGAAGGAAACGTTCGCGCAGCTCTATTACGCGAACGTCGCGCCGGAAGGCATGATCCTGAAGCCCAACATGGTGATCAGCGGCATAAAGGCGGCAAAGCGCGCTGGTGTGCAAGAAGTTGCCGATCGCACCACGAGGGTGCTGAAACACTGCGTGCCGGCGTCCGTGCCCGGAATTGCGTTCCTCTCGGGCGGCCAGTCTGACGAAGAAGCCACCGCGCACCTGAACGCGATGAATGCCGCGCACCCGGGTCTGCCCTGGTCCCTGACCTTCTCCTACGGCCGCGCGCTGCAAGCCGCACCGCAAAAGGCATGGAGCGGGAAAGGGGACAACGTGCCCGCGGCGCAGCGCGCCTTCGCGCACCGGGCGCAGATGAACGGGCTCGCAGCCACTGGGACCTGGAATCCCGATCTGGAGAAAAAGGCGGCGTGACCCGCCTGTATCTTGTCACCCCTCCGAAGATTGAGTTGACGGTGTTCAAGGAGCAGCTTGCGCGCGCGCTGGATGCGGGCGATGTGGCGAGCCTGCAATTGCGATTGAAGGACGTGGGCGACGATGAGATTCGGCGCGCGGCCGAAGCGCTGATCCCGATTGCGCAGACTCGCGGCGCCGCTTTTCTTATCAACGACCGGCCGGAACTCGCAGCCGAACTTGGTACCGATGGCGTCCACATCGGCCAGGAGGATGCGACCTACGCCGCGGCGCGCGCGGCTTTGGGGCGAGACAGGATCGTCGGTGTCACCTGTCACAATTCACGCCACCTGGCGATGGAAGCGGCCGAAGCGGGCGCAGACTACGTCGCCTTCGGCGCCTTTTATCCTACGCAGACCAAGCAGCCCAAAGCCGCCGCCGATCCGGAAATCCTTCGCTGGTGGAGTGCGTTGATGGTGGTGCCCTGTGTCGCCATCGGCGGCATCACGGTGGAAAACGCACGGCCGCTGGTGGAAGCCGGCGCGGATTTTCTGGCCGTCTGCGGCGGCATCTGGGCCTATCCAAAAGGCCCAAACGCCGCAGTGAAGGCCTTCAATGACCTTCTCCGCTGATTCGGCTGGGCCGCGCGCCCTTGTTCTTTTCGGCAAATCAGCGTCAGACTCGGGCCACCTTGAGAGAAGGGGGAGCACTTATGAACGCCAAAACGGCGGCTTTTGCCTTAGGAATCATCCTGATCATCGCCGGCGTCCTCGGCTACATTCCGAACCCGGTGGTCGGCCCCACGGGCATTTTCGTCACCAACAATCTGCACAATCTGGTTCACATCATCAGCGGCATTTTCCTGCTGATCGGTGTCTACACCGCGCTCACGCCCAGTCTTGCGCTGAAGATTCTGGGTGTGGTGTACGCCATCGTGGCAATTCTCGGCTTCGTCATGATGAAAGGCGACATGCTCTTCGGTATCCAGATGAATATGCTGGACCATTGGTTGCATGTGGTGCTGGTCATTGTTTTGCTGGCGGCGGGCTTTGGGCTGCCGGTCGTCGCACGTCCCGCAACGGCCTGAGTTTCGCGAAACGCTTCTGAACGGCTCTGCCCGGATGACAATCCGGGCAGAGCTTGTTAGAACGCGCGCCTTTTTCCAAAGGCTCGCGTTCGCATGCCCAAAATCGCCGGCAATGAAATCCGCCCCGGGGCGCTGATCCAGCACGATGGCGGCTTGTGGATGGCGGTGAAAACACAGGCCGTAAAGCCGGGCAAAGGCGGCGCCTACAATCAGGTTGAGCTGAAGAACATCGTCACCGGCACCAAGCTGAACGAACGGTTCCGCGCCGAT
The DNA here is from genome assembly GCA_035455725.1 of Rhizomicrobium sp. GTDB lineage: Bacteria > Pseudomonadota > Alphaproteobacteria > Micropepsales > Micropepsaceae > Rhizomicrobium. Next base: position 2,433 of record DATIEM010000199.1, read on the forward strand.
GAAGGCGTCGAGGAGGTCTATCTGGAAAAGAAGGATTTTCAGTTCCTTTACGCGAGCGGCGACACGCTCACCTTCATGGATATTGACACCTACGACCAAATCGAGCTCGACGCGGACTTCGTGGGAGACCAGGCGCGATTCCTGCAAGATGGCATGAAGGTCCTGGTCCAGACCTATGACAGCAAACCGATCGGCATCAAGCTGCCGCTGCACGTGACGCTGGAGGTGACCGAAGCCGATCCGGTGCTGAAGGGCGGTACCGCGGCGCCCTCCTACAAGAGCGCGGTGCTGGAGAACGGCATGAAGGTTCAGGTACCGCCCTTTATCAACGCCGGCGCGAAAATCATCGTCTCGACGGAAGACGGGACTTACGTGCGCAGAGCGGAGTGACCCTTCGTGGCTTCGCGGCGCACCTCAGGGTGACGACATCTTAGATTTCAAGTCGCGTCATCCTGAGGCGCGAACGAAGTGAGCCACAAAGGATGCCTTATCTCTCTCCCGCCCTAAACGTGATGACCTCCGCCGCCCGCAAGGCGGGGCGCAAGCTCATCCGTGACTTCGGCGAAATCGAGAACCTACAGATATCCCTGAAAGGGCCGGCGGATTTTGTTTCCGTCGCCGACAAGCGCACGGAGCGCATTCTCATCGAGGAGCTGCAGAAGGCGCGGCCCGGCTATCCGATCGTCACCGAAGAAGCGGGCCTCATCGACGGTCCCGACAAGTCGCACCGCTTCATTATCGACCCGCTGGACGGCACCACCAACTTCCTGCACGGCATTCCCCATTTCGCCATTTCCATTGCGCTGGAGCGGGAGGGGCATTTGGTCTCCGGTGTCATTTACAATCCCATTACGGATGAATTGTTTACCGCCGAGCGCGGGCACGGCGCCTATCTCAACGACAAGCGGCTGCGCGTCGCCGTCCGTAAAGAGCTGAAGACCTGCCTCAGCGCCACCGGCATTCCGTTCATGGGGCGCGGCACGCCGGAGGAACATGAGCGATTTCTGAAAGAGCTTCGCGCGGTCATCGAATCCACGCCGGGCATTCGGCGTTTCGGCTCCGCCGCGCTCGATCTCGCTTGGGTGGCGGCCGGCCGCTACGATGCGTTCTGGGAGCACGGCCTCGCGATCTGGGACATCGCGGCCGGCATTCTCATGGTCCGCGAAGCGCAGGGCGTGGTGACGGATCTGAAAGGAGCTGAGCGCATGCTTCAGAGCGGCGATATCCTGGTCGCCAACGAACATCTGCATCCGCAACTGCTTAGATTGCTGAAAAGCGCCGGCCGCGCCGATTCTGCACCAGCCTAGGCGGCGGGCGCTAGCGCTGGTCCCATCTGAGGTTGTTCCGCCATGTCGCCGGAACTGGGCACTGCATGCTATCCCGGCCCTGCCGAATTATGCGACGCCTCCGCCAGCTTAAGGATGTGCTGGGCGAGGAAGAAACAGCCGCGCCCATCGTAGTGCTTCTGGTCAACCAGCGTTTCGGCCGGAATGATCCCGTGCTGGTCGAGGAAGTGGAAACGGTCTGGACGATTTTCACAATAGGCCCGAGCAAATTTGTTGAAGTTGTCCCGCCGTTACCTAAGGTCTGGCTTTCACCCAAAATGTAAGCGCTGATCACGAATATCCGGCAGTCGCCGCGACTCCTCGCCGCTATGGCGTCAAAAGCCTGCGCGACAAAGGGCAGCCGGTCCTCGTCCGCATCCGGGGGAAGCCTCTCTAAATTGCTTTGGAAGCGTCGGAGTCGCGTCGCCGAATGCGCCCGGCAAATTTGCGATTCAAGCGGACCGTGATTCCGTCGCTGAGGCGATAATAGTCCCCGTTCATGGAGGGCCACATGGAAAGGATAATAATGCATGCCTCGGCGATTCCGGCATCGAACCGCGCTCCGCTATGGGGCTGCGGCTAATCGCGGGTGCAGAAACCCAGCCACCAATCGGCAGGACGACATGCGTTTTTCTCATAGACCATATCGGGCGGGCCACTCCCTGGCATGGCCGCCGAATAACCGGCCGCACTCGCGCACCTCGTCCGCGAAATGCTCGACCAGAACCCTGCGGATGTCGTCAGTGAGCGCGAGCTTTTCGGACTTTGCCTTGCGATTGTGACCCGCCGCGAGCGCGCCGCTATCCTTCGCCGGATCGGCGCCGACGTACGTCAGAATATCTCTACGGGCCTTGTCCGGCCGAGCTTCGATATCATCGAACAAAAAAGACCGGAACTGCACCTTGGGGGCATTCTCGGCCCAAAGCTTGGCAACACGGGAGGCAAACGCAAACTCGTACATCGGCGTCTGCATAATGAAATCGAGCAAAGCCGGAGGATTGGCCAGCAACGCGCGATCCAGGCGGCCTGCCCGGTACGACATCGAGACGTTCGACCAGATTCGCGAGATCGGCTCGCGAACCAGACACACGATTTTGACCTCGGGAATGGCTGCGTTCACCTCGCCCATCGCATCTGCTCGCACGCCGGCATAAGGAGCCGTGATGTCGCCGGACAGGCGATCGCCCTTGAACCGGAACAGGGCCGCATAGCTTTTCAAATCCCGCCGTTTGCCGCTAAGCGCAACAGCTTCCTGCAAAAAGGCAAGATCGCGCTCGTCGCCGGCTCGTCGGCCGGCCAGCGGCTTTTCCGGACGCCTTAGCAGCCGTTTGAGCTTTCGTTCCGCGTTTCGCATGGAAGGTTTCTTGCTATCGAGATAATGAAAACCCTTGATCGGAGCCATCCAGAAATCGGGATGAAACTGCAACTGATCGAACAGCCAGCCGGTGCCGGCCTTCGGCATTCCCACGCAGATGAAGTCGGGGCCTTCGATCTTAGAGACCATAACGTTCCACCCAGTTTCGCGCGCGGCCGCCAAAGGTGGCGGCGCAGGCTCTGATTTCGTCCACCAAGTAGGCAGCACTTCCTTCACTGAAGAAGAGCCTTGGCGCATTTTGGTTGTAGTGAGCAGGCAACTCGCGTGTTTATGAAAATAAAATTGCGGGAGTAAGAAACAATCATTGTGACTCGCCGTTCGGCTGGCGCTTGTATCGGTTCACTTTTCCAATGCCAAGATGCGAGGCGGAGTGATCGGCCGCTCAGTGCAGTTTGGTTCTCGGCTCGTAGCTGACGGGCCAGGCCTCGCAGAATTGGCGCAGCTCCGCGTCGGGGCGTTCGGGCAAAGTCACGATCAGCTTCACATACAGGTCGCCGGCCGTTTCGTGTCCGTGAGCGGGCATGCCCTTGCCCTTTAGCCGCAACACGGCACCCGAATTCGAATTGGCCGGTACACTCAACTGCACCGATCCGCTTAGAGTCGGGACAGGCACTTTGCCACCCAACACCGCTTCCTTGAGCGTGACCGGCAAATCCATCCGCAGATCGTTGCCATCGCGCACGAAGAAAGGATGGGCCGCCACCGACACGCTCATCAGGATGTCGCCCGCCGGGCCCCCATTGCGGCCGGGACCGCCCTGACCTTTCAGCCGCACCTGCTGGCCATCGCGAATCCCTCCTGGAATGCGCACGTCGACTTCGCGCCCGTTGGGCAGATACACGCGACGTGTGCCACCGTTCGCCGCTTCCTCGAAACTGACCGTGATCGAAACTTCATAGCTCTCGCCGGCCCGCTGCCGCTTGCCGCCGCCGCGGCGACCTCCACCCAAACCGCCGCCGAACAATTCAGAGAAAATGTCCTCGGCCCGAAAGCCCTCGGCTGTCTCGCCATCCTGCGACGACCAGTTGTACTGGAACCCGCCCGAGCCCGCTCCACCGCGGCCGCCAAACGGCCCCCCTTCAAACCCGCCGGCACGCGGATCGAAGCCGCGCGCATTGCCATTGGCGTCTATCTCGCCGCGGTCGAATTTTCCGCGTTTCTCTTTATCCCCCAGAATTTCATAGGCAGCGCTGATCTCCTGAAACTTCTTTTGCGCCGTCGCATCGCCCCCTTTTGTGTCCGGGTGGTATTTTTTGGCGAGAGAGCGGAAGGCCTTCTTGATCTCGGCCTCGCTCGCACCCTTGCCTACGCCCAGGATTTGATACGGATCGTTCATGACGGGTTTGCCGGACAACCGGTTGGAAGCCCATGCGGAATATGGGGAGTCGTCAAGGCCGATTAAGGCCTTGGCGGCGAAACGGCGCCGGATTTCAGGAGTTCGAGACGGGCGCCCGCCTGCGGCACACCGCGTGCAGCGGCCTCGGTGTAAAGCTGTTCCGCCTTGGTAACGTCGCGCGGCACTGCCTGACCTCGCTCGTAGACTTCTGCGAGCAGAAACTCGGCGCGGGGATGATGCATGGCCGCAGCGGCCTCCAGCCACGGCAGCGCCGATTGCGGATCCGGCGGGCCGGCTTCGCCTTCCAGCAGCATCTCGCCAAGATCCGCCTGAGCCGTGGTTAGCCCGGCATCGGCCGCCTCCTTAAGGTATTCCAGCGCGCCCTGCGGATCGCGCGGAGTACCCTGGCCCTTGCGCTTCATCAGCGCCACATTCCGCATCGCCGCCACATCGTCATGCTCCGCGAGCCAGGCAAACACCTGATAGGCATGCGCGTAATCGCCGCGGTCGTAATAATCCGTGCCCTGCCGGAACATCTGCTGGTCACCGGGCGTGGGAGGAGCCGGCTGTTTCGGGATCTCGGGCGTATCGCCCAGCAGAGACGGCTGGTCCTGCGCGAGCGCCGTAGAGCCCGGGCTGCAGGCCAAAATTGTCGCACCAACCGCAGCTGCCAGAAAAGGCTTGCCTGACATGGCAGCACCCTAGCACGGCCCCCAGCTTCTGCTAAAGCGCAGCCTAATTCCGGTCCTGGCTAGCCGGCGCTGCGCGCTGTCTGGGAAGGAGCCGCTCGCTGGGAAGGAGCCGCTCGATCTCGCGAAGCAGGGTGGCCTTGTCATACGGTTTTGAGACCCGCGGGACGCCGCGCAGCCGCTCCGGCAAATCCATCGCGCCATAGCCGCTCAGCAGCAACAAAGGCGTACCCCGGGCGAGGAAACAATCGGCTACGGGATATGCCATTTGGCCATTCATGTTCATATCGAGCAACGCTAGGTCGAGGGTTTCTCGTTCCGCAGCGGCAATTGCTTCCGGAAGGCGCGTGAACGGCCCGGCCACCTCGTAGCCTGCGGATTGCAGATCCTGTTCAAGAAGAACAGCGACCAAGAACTCATCCTCCGCCACAAATATGCGCGGCGCTCCGCCGGCGCTCATGAGACAAACCACATCCATTGGTAACGTGCGGCGCCGCCGTTCGCTGCTTTTCTCCTGGGCAAGAGCACCATCGCGAGCCCGTTATGGCGTGGCGGCAACAATTTCCCTCAGCGCAAGGGAAACCGTGCACTGTAATCTGGTGGGCAAAAAATCGATTTGGGCCGGAAAGCCGAACGTTCTCGCCATCCTCCCGCTGATACGCCGCGCATTCGTCCAACAGCAAGGTCTCCAGCGGTTACACCCAACCAGTTTCGATCCCGCAAGACGGCAATGGTTTGCGCAAGCGCCGTATTCACGCATCGAAAGAGTTGCTGGTCTGCGCGGCATCGGGATGCGCGAAAGAAGCGCGATAAAGCGCCGCCCAAGCGAGGCCAAAGGTTGCACGACGTTTAGCATGACGGCTCGCCCAGAGGCTGCGTGGCGCCGCCAGATTAGATGTCCCGGCCTTTGCGGCTGGAATAAAACATCAGGGCCATCAGCCCGCCGCCAACCACAAGCGTCAGCACCACCCCGGCGATCAGAAACAGCCACCCGACCGGCGGGATGCCGACGGGTTCGACCCGGTTCCAGGCATAGATCGCATACGCTATTGCGCCCACCAGGAAAGCGAGCAGCGCGAGAACAATGAGCCAGCCGCCTGGCCCCAATTTGCGGGTCAAATCAATCTGAGGTGCGCTCATGTTAGTACAACGCGTGTGGTGCTCTTCCTGCCCTCGGCTACATACGGGGCAATGACCGATTATCCCACAAACGCCACATTTCCCATGCCAACTTTACTGTCTGCTTCCGGAGATTCGCCCATGGTGTTCTCGCGCCTTGCCGCTTGCGTCATAGCGACGACCATCCTCAGCATCACTCAAGTAGCTACGGCCACCGCCGAAAGCGATATGGAACGCGCGGCAGACCGGTTCAGCCAGAACGAGGTGGTGCAGGCGGCTGCCGACTTCTTCGGCACAACCACAGAAGCCGTGGCAAAAGCCGTGCAGCGAGTATTTGCCGATCAGGGGCTGCCGGATGCCTACATTACAGGCGAGGAGGGCTCAGGCGCGGTCGTGGTGGGCCTTCGCTATGGGGAGGGCTGGCTCATTCGCAAGCACCAGCCGCCGGCGCGCGTCTATTGGCAGGGACCTTCGGTGGGCTTCGATCTTGGCGCCAACGCCTCCAAGGCGTTCATTCTGGTCTATAATCTGGGCCCCTCGGACCGGCTGTTTCAGAAATTTCCAGGCGTTGAGGGCAGCTACTACTTCATTGCCGGCATCGGCGTGAACTACCTGCGCGCCAACAATATCACGCTCGCGCCGATGCGCACTGGCGTCGGCCTGCGCGCCGGCGTCAATGCGGGCTACCTGACCTTCACGCGAGAGGCGACCGCAAACCCGTTCTGAGCCCGAACCCCTATTCAGCCGCGGCGGCCGCTTCTTCGCTGGCCCGCGGGCCGTGAACAGCCGGCAGATAGAGCAGCAACGCAGCTGCGACATAGGTGGACGAGAACGTTCCCACCACGATCCCGAACAGGATCGAGGCGGTGAACTCAAAGAGGGCGGGCCCGCCGAAAAGCAGCAAGGGAATAATGGAAACGGCCGTCGCGCCGCTGGTGAGAATCGTCCGCGTCAGCATCTGATTGGTCGAGAGGTTGATCAGCTTTCCTAACGCCATGCGCTTGTACTTGCGCCGGTTCTCACGGATTCGGTCGAACACCACGACAGTATCGTTAATGGAATACCCGGCTAGCGTCAGCAGTGCGGCAATAGATGTGAGGGTAAAATCCCAGTGCAGAATCGAGAAGAGGCCCGCGGTCACGAACACGTCGTGACCGGTGGCGACAACGGCGCCTATGCCGTACTGCCATTCGAATCGCACCCAGACGTATACGGCGATAGCTATCACAGCCAGAATCGTGGCCAGTATGCCCGCGTGAAACAGTTCGGTACTGACTTTCGGACCGATCACCTGCTGGTTTCGCATCGTGTAGCCAACGCCCAGCTTCTTTTTGATCGCATTGGCAATGTCGGTTCCGGACTGGTCCGGCTTGGGCTGCACACGAATGAGAACGCAGGAATTTGGAGGGCTGTCGCAGGCGCCACCCCCGAAATACTGCAACTGGGATTCGGGGAAGCCGAGACTGTCCACCTGGCCGCGTACTTGCCCGATATCGATCACATGCGCCGACTTCACCTCCAGCAACACGCCGCCGGTGAAATCAATTCCAAGATTAAAACCATGGATGGCGATAGAGATGATTGCGGCCAGAAGCAGCAGTCCGTCTAGCGCGAAGGCGTAGTAGCGGGCGCCGACGAAGTCGATGTTCGTGTTTTCAGGCAGGAAACGAAGGAGTGGCATCGAAAGCGGGGGAGAAGTGGCCGCGCACACATAGCCGCAAGGTCGCGCGGGAACAAGAACGGAGGGGGCTCCATAAGCGACAGGCGACAAAACCGACAAACCCGACTAGACTGGTTCGCAATGCGTTCCGAATCTGATCGAGCTGCGGTGCGGGAGTGACGACGTCGCCCCCTCCGGCCCCTACGCAGCCTCTGGCCGGCCTCGAGCGGCTGCAGTCGACCTACATGTCCGCGGTTGTAACCGCCATTGTGGTTGCGGCCCTTTATTTCGGCCGACCCATCCTGGTGCCGCTGGCGCTCGCCATCCTGATCGCCTTCGCGCTTTCCCCCGTGCTGCGGCTACTGCGCAAGCTGCACCTCGGCCGCGTCCCTTCCGTGTTGATCACAGTTCTATTCGCGCTGATCGTGATGTCCGGGTTGGCGCTTTTCATCGGCTCTCACGCGGCCCGCGTGGCCGTGCAGCTGCCGCTCTACCAGAACAACCTCGTGCATAAGGTGCAATCGATTAAGGGTACCGCATCGGGCAACAGCTTCGTGCGCAGCGTGACCGGCCTTTTCGATAGTCTCACACGTGTGATCGCCGGCCCGCAACCCGTAACTCAAAGACAATCCGAAAACCTGAAGAAAACTCCGCAGCCCATACCCGTGACGATCGAGCGTTCTCGCAGCACGCCGATCGAACTCATCGAAAGCGTTATCGGGCCGTTGCTCGGGCCGCTGGTCGACCTCACCATCATCATTGTCTTCGTGGGTTTCATCCTGCTGCAGAAGGAGGATCTGCGGGACCGTTTCATTCGCCTGGCTGGGTATCGGGATTTGCAGCGAACGACCCTGGCGCTCGACGAAGCGGCGGAGCGGCTGGCGCACTACCTCTTCTCGCAAACCGTCATCAACACCTGTTTCGGTGCGGCCATCAGCGTCGGACTGTGGCTGATCGGCATTCCCAATGCCGCGCTCTGGGGGCTGCTCAGCGGCATGATGCGCTACATTCCCTATGTAGGCGTGCCGCTTTCGGCCTTGTTTCCCCTCTCACTGGGGTTCGCTATCGACCCGGGCTGGACCAAGGCGCTATGGGCTGCCGCGCTCTACCTCACGCTCGAGCCGATCGTGGGCCAGCTGATCGAGCCGTTGGTGTACGGCCGCAACATGGGGCTCTCTGCGGTCGCCGTGGTCGTCGCGGCCATCTTCTGGACATGGCTCTGGGGTCCGGTGGGGCTACTGCTTTCCACACCGCTGACGATGTGTCTGGTCGTAATGGGCCGCCACATCGAGCCGCTGCAGTTCCTGGACGTGCTGCTGGGGGACAAGCCTGCGCTCGCGCCGGAGGAAAGCCTCTATCTGCGCATGCTTGCCGGCGATCCGGACACCGCGGCCCTCGAAGCCGAGGCATTCCTGCGCAACAATTCACTGATCGAGTATTTCGACGAGGTGACGATCAAGGCACTCGCCCTGGCGCAGCGGGATCACGACCGCGGCGTGCTCGATCGCGAGCGGCTCAATTCCGTTCGTGAAACCGTCGATGAGCTGATCGAAAACTTGTCGGAGCGCGACGAAGTGCCTGCCGGAGTCGAAAAGCCCGGGGAGCCTCCGCCGCCCAGCCCTGAATTCCCGCAAGACCTGCCGGAATCCTGGCACGAACGGCCGGTGCTCTGCGTGGCAGGTCGCAGCGCTCTGGACGAAGCGGCCGCCGCGCTGCTTGCCCATGTCGTGGAAAAGCGCGGCATCGGCGCCCGCGTGGTGGCCGCAGCCAGCGTCTCGCCGGCGCGGCTCGGAGAACTCGATCCACAAGGCGCGCACGTGATTTGCGTATCGTACCTGGATCCCGGCAATTACAAGAACGCGCGTTATCTCATGCGCCGACTGAAAAAGCGCATGCCCGAAGCGCACCCGATCGCCGGATTCTGGGGCTACGCCGAAAGCGACTCGCACTATCTCGATTCGGTAGAAGCCATGGAAATGGACGATGTGGTCTCAAGCCTCTGCCAGGCGCTCGACCGCATCCTTATCCTCGCGCATCAAGCGAAAGAAGCGGAAGAGGGCGAGCGTACGCAGGGTCTGCCGGCTCAGCGGACCCGGCGCACCGGCACCGGCGCGCCGCACACGTCCAAAACCGGTGGCGGCGTGCGCACGTAAAATTCCGGCGCGGGATTTTTGCGCTTTGCCTTCTCTTTGGCGAAGGTGGCCGAGTCGGTTTGCATCACCTGGAAATGGGGCCGCTGCTTTTCCGGCAGGTCGGCCGCGAGCCGGATGCGCACAATCGGATCGCGCCGGCGGCTGTCCTGGATCACACCGTTATCGATGTTCTGGTCCCCGCGCTGCAGCTTCTGGACGTACTGCAGGCCGTCGATCACCCGGCCGAACGCCGTCAGGTTGCGGTCGAGCCGCCGCGGCGCTTCGCCGATCACGATGTAGAATTCCGTCGTGGCGGTGTTGGCGCCATTGTCGCGCGCGAAGGCAAAGGTGCCGGGACAGTGGATCATCCACAACCGACCATCTTTTGGATCCCGGCCGGCTGCAAAGCCGTTCACGTGACCGACTTCCGGCGCGAACAGGTCCGGATTGCCAAGCGGAGTGAACTCCACGTTTGGCGCGATCGATCGCTCGAATTCCGCCTTGAGCGGAGGCCAGCGCTTCAGCGCCGCTGCCTCTTTCGGATGGACCTTCGTTGACGCGGTGCCTTCGCCGATTCCCCCCTGCGCCACGAACCCGTCGATCACCCGATAGAACGAGAGCCCATCGTAAAAATGCGCCCGGATCAGCGCTCTCAGGCGTTCCACGTGCTTCGGGGCGAACTGCGGCGCCAATTCCACCGCCACTTCGCCATAGCGCGTATCGATCAGCACCAGATTGTTCGGATTCACGTCGCGCCAGTCGTGCGTATCGTCTGCTGCGACGGCCGGCAGCAACGCCAGGCCTGCGCAGAAAATTGCAACCGCCCCAATAGCCTTCATCGCCCGCTCCGAAACCGATTCATGACACTACGGCATCCGCGCTCTGGCTGCACGTCAGCGCTCCGCGAGTTCGCCAAGGTGCTCGCGCAAAGTGCCCAGCCAAGGCTCGTAACGACGCCAGAACTCCAGCGAATCGCGAAATATCGGCCGGCGAACCTGTTCGGAACTGGCGCTGCGGACTGGCCGCTCCGCCTCAAAAAAACGCAGGCAGGAAGGTTCAAACGGCAATCCTAGAAACGCCAGCAGGGTCCGAACTTCGGCCTCTGGATTCTCTATCAGCCATTCGTACTGCAGCCGATATACCTTGCCCGGAAGCACGGCGTCCCAATGCGCCATGATCCGGACGTAATCGGCATAGTACAGCGCCAGCTCCTGCAAATCGTAGGCAAATTGCTGGCCGCGCGCGAAATGATGGGCGAAGTTTGCAAAGCAGCAGGCCATGGCCCCCCGGCGCACATCGATGGCTTTGGCGTCGGGGAACATCCGCTGAATGAGCCCCAGATGCGCGAAATTGTTGGGCATCTTGTCCACGAAATGCGGGCGGCCCAATCTGCGGTAGATCTGCCCGCGGTCGAGGTAACGTTGTGAGAGCCTTTGGAAGGCTTGTTCGCTGAAGCTGCCCAGCGTTTCCGGATAGCGACCGGCGGTCCCGCGATCGATTTCCGCCGTAATCGACATGATTTCCGGCAGCTCGCCCGCCCCTTCCACGAGAGGGTGTGCTGCCAGAATCTGCTCCACCAATGTCGAACCCGCCCGCGGCAAGCCGATTACAAAAATGGGCGCGGCAATTTCATGACCTGTGGCGCGATTCCCGGCAAAGAACCCGGGAGTGAAGAAATCGATACAGCGGCTGACGAATGCGCTTGTGGCGGCGGAATTGTACGTAAGTCCCGACCGCCACAGGGCGTTTCCGGACCTGTAACGCGCAAACGATTGCGCATAGTCATTCTCGTCTCCAAGGGCGCGTCCGAGGGCGAAGTGAAACGCCACCTCGCTTTCGCGGCCGATATTGTGCTGCTCGACCTGAGACTGCATCTGACGGATTTCGGTTTCGGTGAAGCGGTAGGTCTTCAGATTGGCGAGGCTGCACCAGGCCTCGCCCAGCTCCGGCTGGAGGGCGGCCGCATGACGATAGGCCTCGATGCAAGCCTGCGTCCGACCGGCGGCCCGCAGCGCATTGCCGAAGCGCACCCACAGTCGAGAATCGGCGGGAGATTTCTGCACCAGCTCGCCGTAAGCGGCGGCGGCCTCCTCCGAACGCCCGCACTGCGCCAGAATCGCCGCCCTGAGCTCACGGATTACCAGTTGCTGCGGTGCGCCACGCAGCAACTCTTCCACCTTGGCCAAAGCCTCCGCCAATCTGTTCTGCTGCCACAGCGCCATCAGTTGCTGGAGCGGATTTGCGGAAGGGGCGTCGATCACCTGGGACTCTCTGGCTATTGAGAAGCCTGCATGCACTGAATTACAGGACACAGGCAAAGAAAGCATATCGGACGGGAAGGAGTCATAGATCTTGCGCGCCACCACGATGCCGGAGAACGCGCACACCTATCCCTTTCGCGTCCATATCACGGGCGCGGCGCGCAGCGGCACCACGCTGATGCTGGCGCTGATGCTCACCTGCTTCGATATCGATGGAGGCATGGCGCGGGAAACGCGGTTATGGCGCGCGCCCGTTCGGGGGCGCCGCATCGTTCTCACCAAACAGCCCGCGGACGAGAAGCTGGCGCTGTTCCTCTCCCGCCTGGACCCGAAACTGCATGTCATCTACATGCTGCGCGACGCGCGCGACGTGATCGTGAGCCGGCACGGCACCGATCCGAATCGTTATTGGACCAACCTGCGGGCCTGGCGGGAGAGCGTTGCCGCCGCATCGCGGCACACTGGGCAGCGGCGTCTGCACATAGTCCGTTACGAGGATTTGCTGAACGATCCCGATACCGTGCAGCAGGCGCTCTGCAACGCAATGCCCTTCCTGCGAATAGTCCAGCCTTTCTCGGGTTTTCATGAAGTGGCGGAGTTGGAAATCGCGCAATGGGGTGCCGCGATGGGGTCGATTCGCCGCGTCACGGGCGCCGAGACGCCGTCATGGCGCAAGCACCTCCCCAGATTGAAGGGGCAGATGACGCGCCATGGCGATTTGTCGGACGAACTGATCCGTCTGGGCCACGAGATGGACAAAGAGTGGCTGCGGCTGCTCGACGGCGTCGCGCCGGACCTGGCGGAAAGCCGCGCCCCCGAGCGGGAGAGCTTGAGACGGCGTTTCGATCATCGCTGGCGCGATTTCGTGGGGGCGCTTGCCTATGCCGGCCAGCGCCTCGCGGCGTGGCCGTAATGCGTGCCCTTTTCAGTTGAAGGCCAGCTCCTGGCGCAGTTCGACCTGCTCGGCGAGTCGGATCCAGCATTCCGTCATGCGCAAATACATGGCCAGGTCTTCGGCCGATGAGGCCGCTTCCGCCAGGCGGGAGGTCTCCGCCGCTCTGGCGCGATAATGATTGGCCGTATCTTCTGCGGCCAGATGCAGTGTTCTCACGGAAAGTGAATCCTTCGGAAGGGGTCAATGAAAACCAACGCCGGTGGACTGGACCGGTTCCATTGATGAAGCGCAGGGCGTGGAAGCGTCCGGCCTGGAGACGCGACCACGACCCATTCCAACTATCGCACAGCGTTCGCGGGCATGGCGCTCCCACGGGGAATCGAACCCCGGTTTCAGCCTTGAGAGGGCCGCGTCCTGACCGCTAGACGATGGGAGCCTTGGGATCCCGATTACAATCACACCGGCGCCGCGGGATCAATAAACCTCGGTTTCCTTAAGTCTGGGGAGTTGGGACTCGGACCGGAAGGCAACGCAACCCAAGGTTGCGAAGGTTCCGCCGACGTGCCATGATCCCGCGGGTGTTGGGGGCGGCCATGGGGAAATGCCTCGTTGAGAATATTCAGATCGGCCGGCTGGATGCCAATGATTCGCAAATCCTGACCATCTACGGAAAGGTCGAGCAGAAATACGCAGTGTATCGCACCGAGCAGAGGGTCGTCGTTCAATACGCAGACGACGACGCCGAAGGTGAACGCCAGCGCGCGTTCCTTTCGTCTCTCAACCCAGTGCGCGGAGAGATCAACGGCCTGATCGACGGCTGGCGCAACGACAACACAGACCCGCGGAAGCGAAGCAAGGCGGCGCTGTTCGATCGGCGCGTCGCGGACGCGCTGATTGCCGGTTTGCAGTACGACGCGAACGCCTGCGACCTGCTCAACAAGGTCAAGGCCGACGTACTGGCCGAGCGCACAGCGATTGCACGTAGCCAGTATCTGGTGGTGGCGGCGACAGCGACCGCCATCCTCATCGCGGTGACGTGGCTCGTCACCACCACGTGGTGGCAGATCGACAACACATTCAAGCTGCTTTGGCCGATGGCCGGATTTGGAGGATTGGGCGCGCTGTTCTCGATTGCGCTGTCGATCCGGGATCGCTCGATTCTGACAGACCTGCAGAGCCGGGAAAATGCCGTGGACGCGGTGCTCCGAATTTTCATCGGCGCCATTTCCGCGGCAGTGCTCTACTGCCTGTTGCGGGCTGGACTTGTGCAGTTCAGCATCGCGAACAGCGGGGCTCTATTTCCTACTTCCTGCGTACCGCCCAAGGGTTGCACCGATGTAGCGCCCGGCGCCGCTTACCTTCTCATAATCCTAGCCTTTGTGGCCGGATTTTCGGAGCGCCTGGTCAGCGGCATGCTCGCGAGTGCAACGGTGTCGAGTGGACAGCAAAGCAATCCGCTGGCCGGCGGCCCGCCCGCCAAAGCGCCCGCGATGGCTGCCCCAAGCGGCTTGGCAACATTGGTGCAAGGCGCGAACGTGGCCGCCGCCGGGACAACAGTTCCGGCGACGCCACAAAATATTTCGGAGGACGACGGTTGCGTCGCCGGCGGCGCAATCGGGACGGATGAGCAGACGGCCGACGTGGAATTGCCGCCGGCCAGCGGCGGCGTAGCCGACCCAACGCTCGCCGGGAAGTGAGGAACTCGCGATGGCCTATCGATTGATCTGGCTGCCGGAAGTGCTGCGCGGCGCCGGCCTCAAGGTGGCGGAAGTGCCGGGGTGGACCGATCGCGGCCACGGTGAGATGGGCGAGCCGGTGGGCGTGATCTGTCATCACACCGGCACAGCGGGCGCGTTGGACAAGAATATGCCGACCCTGCGCGTGCTGGTGGAGGGCCGCAGCGATCTTTCCGGCCCGCTGGCGCAGTTGGGGCTCGGGCGCGATGGCACCTTTTACGTGGTCGCGGCCGGGCTTTGTTACCATGCGGGCGCCGGCAATTGGGCGCAGATCGCCAGTGGCAATTCCCGCTTCATCGGCATTGAAGCCGAAAACGGCGGAACCCGGAACGACGCGTGGCCCGACGAGCAGATGGATGCCTATCGCCGCGGCGTTGCAGCCATCTTTCGCCACATCGGCGCGCCCTCAGGCATGTGCTGCGGCCATCGCGAATTCGCACTCCCGCAAGGCCGAAAGGACGATCCGCTGTTCGACATGCAGGCATTTCGTTCGGGCGTTGAGGCGATATTGCGAGGCCGGGCGGATATTCGGCCGATCATTCCGGCCAGAGACCAGGCGAACCGGCCTACCCTGCGGCGCGGAAGCCGCGGCGCGCCAGTTGAGACCGTGCAATCAAAGTTAGGCGTCGGCCCTGACGGCCTGTTCGGCGCGATCACCGAAGCTGCCGTGCGCGCCTTCCAGCGCCAGCGCAACGCCGTACCCGACGGAATCGTCGGGCCTAAAACCTGGACGCTGCTCGATGCAGCCTGACGTGGACGCTTACTGACGCCGATCAAAAAACCTATTTCGGCGCGATGACGCGGCTCACCACCCGCCCCGAGGCGTCGTCGATGATCTCGATTTCGTCGCCCTGGTCGGTGCGGATGCGTAAAATCACATGGCCGGAATCCGCCTTCATGTCGATGACCTTCGCGCCTTCCTTGAGCTGATAGATCTGGGGCACGTCTGCCACCGACTGGGGACGGGAATGGCCGGTGAGGCGCACTACGAAACCCACGATCAGCGCGATCAGGGCCAGAACGATGAAGACACCGAGAATGATGACGAGCGCCCGCGCCGCGCGGTAGCTTGAACTGTTGCGCGGGTCGTCATTGGCGGTAACGGTGCCGGAAAGGTCTGTCACAGAAACTTCCTCCGTAGGCGGAACGCTGCGCCGGGCGCAGCCTTCGGCGGAACACAATGGCGAACGGCTCGATCGCTTTCTGGCCCTTGCGCTTCCCGACCTCAGCCGCTCGCGGCTGCAGGCGCTGCTTGCCGCAGACGCCGTGTCCCGCAGCGGCGAAACGATAAGAGACGGCAATACGCGGGTCAAACCGGGGGAGTTGTATGAGGTGGCGGTGCCGGAACCGGCGCCCGCGGTTCCGCTAGGGCAGGCCATCCCGCTGAAAATCGTCCATGAAGATGAAGACCTCATCGTCATCGACAAACACGCCGGGCTGGTGGTGCACCCGGCCGCCGGCAACCCCGACGGCACACTGGTGAATGCGCTGATCGCCCATTGCGGAAACTCGCTCGCCGGCGTTGGCGGCGTCGCACGACCCGGCATCGTCCACCGGCTGGACAAGGACACCAGCGGCTTGCTGGTGGCGGCGAAGAACGATCGCGCCATGGCGAGCCTCGCCAAGCAGTTCGCCGCCCGCACCATCGAGCGGGCCTACCATGCAGTGGCTTGGGGCGCGCCGCGCGCCGGTGGCGGCATCATCGAGGGCGACATCGGCCGCAATCCCTTCGACCGCAAGCGCATGGCCATCGTGCGCAATCAGGGCAAGCCGGCGCGTACCCGCTATCGGATGCTCGAACGCTACGGCGGCGAAGGGCGCGCCTTCGCCAGCTTGATCGAATGCCGGCTGGAAACGGG
>DATIEM010000200.1:0-6629 GCA_035455725.1 Rhizomicrobium sp.
TGTGGGCCAACATGGTCGAGGAGGTGAAATCGGGAGAAATCCCCATGACGCGTCTCGATGAAGCGGTGGGGCGCATCCTGCGGGTGAAGTTGCGGGCGGGGTTGTTCGAGGAAGGCCCGCCGTCGCAACGCCCCTATGCCGGCAAATGGGACGAGCTGGGTTCGGCGGCGCACCGCGCGGTGGCGCGCCAGGCGGTGCGCGAATCCGCTGTGCTGCTGAAGAACGAGCACGCGCTATTGCCGCTCAATCCGCACATGAACGTGCTGGTGGCGGGCGATGGCGCCAACAACATGTCGAAGCAGACCGGCGGCTGGACGATTTCCTGGCAGGGCGACGGCAACAGCCGCGCGGATTTCCCCAACGCCCAGACCATCTATGAAGGGATCGCCGAGCAGGTGAAAACGGCGGGCGGCACCGCGATACTGAGCGCGGACGGCAGCTTCAGCACGAGACCGGACGTGGCAATCGTCGTGTTCGGAGAAAATCCGTATGCGGAAGGGCAGGGCGACCGGCCGGATGTCGGCTTCGAGCCATCCGATGGGCCAAACCTGCAGCTTCTGCGAAAGCTGAAGGCACAAGGGATTCCGGTGGTGGCCGTCTTCCTCTCCGGGCGGCCGCTCTACCTGACGCCGGAGATCAACGCGGCGGATGCGTTCGTCGCCGCGTGGCTGCCGGGCAGCGAAGGCGGTGGACTTGCCGATCTGCTGTTCCGCAAGCCCGACGGTACCGTGCAGTACGATTTCCGCGGCCGCCTTTCCTTCTCCTGGCCGGGCAGCCCGCAGCAAACGCCGCTGAACGTGGGCGATGCCAATTACAATCCGTTGTTCCCATTCGGCTATGGCCTGGATTACGCGCACCCGCGCGATCTGGGGCCGCTGCCCGAAGCGCCCGCGCTTGCCGCCCCGCAGAGTTGATGGTCTATATCGCCGAAAGGACATGCGCGCGTGAAGATGAAACTGCACAAGAACGATCTGCCCGACGGCGTCAGCTTCGGGCAATCCGTGGCTATCGATACCGAAACGCTGGGCCTCCACCCCCAGCGCGATCGCCTGTGTCTGGTGCAGCTTTCCGCCGGCGACAACACCTGCCACATGGTGCAGTTCGAGCGGGGCGCCTACGCCGCGCCCAATCTCAAACGGCTGCTCACCGACGAAAGCGTGCTGAAGCTGTTTCACTTCGCGCGGTTCGATATCGCGGCGATGAAGCAGTATCTGGGCGTTGTCACCAAGCCGATATATTGCACGCGCACGGCCTCGAAGCTGGTGCGCACGTACACCGACAAGCACGGGCTGAAGGATCTCGTGCGCGAACTGCTGAATGTCGATTTGTCGAAAGACCAGCAAAGCTCCGACTGGGGTGCCGCCGAGCTCACCGAAAAGCAGATGGCCTATGCGGCGAACGATGTCGCCTATCTGCACCGGCTGAAAGAGGTGCTGGACACGATGCTGGCGCGGGAGGGCCGCGCCGCTCTGGCCCAGGCCTGTTTCGATTTCCTGCCCGCCCGCGCCGAACTCGACCTTGCCGGCTGGCCTGACGTGGACATTTTCGCGCATTAGCCGATTCGGGCGCGGAGAGCCGCCGCCCTGCGCTTGAATGGCGGGGGGTGAGAGACCATACTCCGGTTCGGCTGGAATCGAATGGGCTGGCGCGGCAACGCGCCCCGCCAATGCCGCCGGTGACGGGGAGAGCCGCGGCCAATCCACAGGTGTCCTGATGCGCTCCTCCCGCGCCCTGAAACCCACGCCCGAGCCGAACGGCGATGTCGCTGCCGCGCGCCGTGTCGTCGAATACGCCGGCGA
Organism: Rhizomicrobium sp.; assembly: GCA_035455725.1. GTDB lineage: Bacteria > Pseudomonadota > Alphaproteobacteria > Micropepsales > Micropepsaceae > Rhizomicrobium. The sequence goes on from DATIEM010000200.1 coordinate 1,800, forward strand.
GGCCATCCGTGAACTGGCCGACAGCCTAGACGGCGACTTCAGCCGCGCGGTGGATACGATCCTCGGCGTCAGTGGGCGCGTCATCGTCAGCGGCATGGGCAAGAGCGGCCTCATCGCCCGCAAAATTGCCGCAACGCTTGCGTCCACCGGCACGCCGGCGCATTTCGTCCATCCCGCCGAGGCGAGCCACGGCGATCTGGGCGCGCTGGTGCCGGGCGATGCGCTGTTGATGATCTCGTGGCGGGGGGAAACTGCGGAGCTTTCCGATCTCATCACCTACGCCAAGCGTTTTCACATTCCGCTGATCGGTATGGCCGCCAATCCAGACTCTTCGCTTATGCAGTCCGCCGATGTGAAGCTGCTGCTGCCCAAATCGCGCGAGGCCTGCCCCATGGGTCTGGCGCCCACCACTTCGACCACGCTGATGCTCGTGCTGGGCGATGCGCTCGCGGTCGCGCTGATGGAGCGGCGCGGCTTTTCGGCGGATCAATACCGCGAGCTGCATCCCGGGGGTTCGCTGGGCCGCGCGCTCATCCGGGTCTGCGATCTTATGCACGTTGGCGAAGAGTTGCCGCTGGCGGGCGGAAAGGATTCCATGCAGCAGGTGTTGATCGTGATGGCCGCCCGCCGGTTCGGCTGCGTCGGCATTGTCGACCAACGCGGCGGGCTGACGGGAATCATCACCGACGGCGACTTGTCCCGTCACATGAGCCGGGACCTGCTCGACAGGAAAGCGGCCGAAGTGATGACGCGAAATCCGAAGATCGCGACGCCCAATCAACTGGCGGCGGAAGCGCTGGCCTTCATGAACGACAACAAGATCACCCGCCTGTTCGTGCTCGATCCAACCGACAAATCACGGAAGCCGGTTGGCATTCTGCATATCCACGATTGCCTGAGGGCCGGCCTGCAGTAATGGCTCCTCCGGCGTATCCAAAGCGCTCGCAAAGCCCGGCAACACGGCGCCACGTGGACTGGGCGGTGCATGCGCGCACCACCGTGCACGATGCGCAGCGCTACACCCGCTTTGTCGGACTGATGAAGCGCGTGCTGCTGGCGGTTGCCGGCGCGCTCATCCTGGCTGTGCTCGCGTATGCGCTGCAGCCCCGCGATACCAGCCGCTACGCCATGACCTTCGAGCACATGGGCCGTGTGGCCAACGATCTCACCATGGCCAAGCCGCGCCTGATCGGCACCGACAGCGATGGCAGCCCCTTCGTGGTGACGGCGGACAGGGCGGTACAGGATCCCAAGAACATTCATCACGCGCATCTGTTCAACGTGCAGGCGGACCTGACCGCCAAGGACGGCGCCTGGTACAATATGAATTCGCCCCGCGGTTACCTGGACACCGATGCCCAGAAACTTTGGCTGATCGGGCCGCTCGCCATGTATTCCGACAGCGGCTACGAGCTGCACACGAGTGCCGCGTTCGTCGATCTGGCGCCCAGCTGCGATCCGAAAACCGGCAAGCCGATGACCAACAAGCCGGCCAAGGCCGGCAAGCCCCAGCGCTGTGCCACGACGACGATTCGTGGCGACCGCGAGGTCATCGGGGTCGGACCGCTCGGCACCCTGCGGGCTGATCGCTTTCATGTGGTGAAGGGGAGCCGTCACGTTTTTCTCGACGGGCATGTGCGAATGGTGCTTTATCCGGCGCACGGCGGGAAAAAGCAGAAGAAGGGGCAAAAAAAACCGTGACGCGCGTCGGCGTTCTTTCAATTTTGCTGGCATTCGCTGCTTCGGCGGGCTTGGCGCAAGGACCGGCGGCCCCTGCCGGGCAAGCGTCGCAGAAGGCCGCACTCAAAACGGCAAAACCGGGCAAGACAGCCAAATCGGGCGACAAACAAAGCAGCGGCGCCGCGAGTCTGCTCGGCAGCCACAACAGCAACCAGCCCATCAATGTGAGCTCCGACACGTTCGAGGGCGATCTCGCCACGAAGATCGGCACCTATATCGGCAACGTCATCGTCATCCAGGGCGACATGCGAATGCGCGCCGACCGCGTGAAGGTGAATGTCGCGCAGGGCAAACCGACGCGCATCGAGGCGACGGGGAAGGTGGTCGTGAATTCAAAGAGCGGCATCGCCACCGGCGACGACGGGATTTACGAGCTTGCCTCACACACCATCACCATGACGGGCCATGTGGTGCTCACCAAGGAAAAAGACGTGATGCGCGGCACCAAGCTGGTGATGGATATGAACACCAACCTTGCGCATCTCTATGCGCAAGGCATGCCGGGCAATCGGGTGCAGGGCCTCTTCATCCCGCCTCCGCAGCAAAATCAGGCCAGCGGCGCGAAAAGCAAAGGCAAATCCGAAAACAAGGGCGGCGAAAAGCCTGCCCGCGTCGAGCAGACGATCGATCCCGGCGCGACGCAGCCTGCACCGGCGCAACCGCCGCCGTCGCAGCCATGATGGTTGCGCAATACCTTCACGGTTCCTTAAAGAGGGTGTAGGCACAGTTCTTGCCATGAACATCGCGCCGCCCCCCACCGCCGCCGTTTCCGCCGCCGAAAGACCGCGGCCGCGGGTGGTGGAAATGGAGCAGGGGCTGACGGTCGAGAAGATCGGCAAAAGCTTCCGGCGCCGGCCTGTCGTGCGCGGCGTTTCGCTTTCGCTCAGGCGAGGTGAGGTGGTGGGATTGCTGGGTCCCAACGGCGCCGGCAAGACCACCTGTTTCTATATGATCACCGGTCTGATCGAGGCCGACTACGGCCGCATCGAGCTCGATCGCCATGACGTCACGCACATGCCGATGTATCGCCGCGCCCGCCTCGGCATCGGTTATCTGCCGCAGGAAGCCTCCATCTTTCGCGGCATGACGGCGGAGGAAAATATCCGTGCCACAGCCGAACTGGTCGAGCCGGATCCTGCCCGTCTTGAGGCGATGGTCGAGGAGTTGATGGTTGAGTTCGGCGTTACCCATGTGCGGGACACGCCGGCGATTGCGTTGTCCGGAGGAGAGCGCCGCCGGGTGGAAATCGCCCGCGCCCTCGCCACCCATCCGTCCTACATCCTGCTCGATGAGCCGCTGGCCGGTATCGATCCCATCGCGGTGAACGACATCCGCGGGCTGGTGATGCACCTGAAGGATCGTGGCATCGGCGTGCTGATCACCGACCATAATGTCCGCGATGCCCTCGATATCATCGATCGCGCCTACATCATTCATGAGGGCCAGGTGCTGAAGGAAGGCACGCCGGAAGAAATCGTGGGCGACCGCGATGTGCGCCGCGTTTACCTGGGCGAACGGTTCTCGCTCTAGGCGCTGCTCGGGGAACGGTGTCATGGCGTTAACGCAGCGGCTTGAGCTTCGCCAGGGACAGACCCTGGTTATGACTCCCCAGCTGCAGCAGGCCATCAAGCTGCTGACACTGTCCAATCTTGAACTCGCCGAATTCGTGGAAGCGGAGGTCGAAAAGAACCCGCTGCTGGAGCGCGACGAGCGGGAGCAGCATGGTCCCGCGGAAGAGGGCGCGCCAGAGCAAGCATCGCAGGCTGAGGCCGAACCGCTGGAAGCGGCCTTGGCGCGCGAAGACTTTGCCAAGGCGGACGATCTCGATGTCGAGCGGCACGATATCTATGCCGAGGACGCGGGCTCGCCGGCAGGTCCGCGCGATACGCCGCTCACGGACTGGACCAGCGCCCGCGCCACGCCCATCGATGGCGACGACGATGGTTTCGACCGAAAACTGACATCTGCGCTGACACTCAAGGATCATCTGCTGGCGCAGCTTTCCATCGCGCCGGTTTCGGCTGAGCAGCGCCTGATCGCTGCGGCGATCGTCGACGGTGTCGATGAAGCGGGTTATCTGCGCACGCCGCTGTCGGATGTCGCGGAGCAACTCGGCACTGCCGACACAGCGGTGGCCGACGTACTGCGGATCGTCCAGGGTTTCGATCCCACGGGCGTGGCGGCGCGCGACCTTGCCGAATGCCTAGCTCTCCAACTGCGCGAGCGGGGACGGCTGGACCCCGTCATGCAGCTCTTCCTGAATCATCTTGATCTCGTCGCCAAACGGGATTTCGCCACGCTGTGCACGCTTTGTGGGGTGGACGGGGAAGATGTCGCCGACATGCTGGCTGAAATCCGAACGCTGACGCCGAAGCCCGGTCTTGCCTTCGGCAGCGAGCCCGTGCAACCGGTGGTGCCGGACGTATTCGTGCGCGAAGGGCCCGATGGCGCGTGGCAGGTAGAACTCAACTCCGACACGCTGCCGCGCCTTTTGGTGAACTCCCGTTACCACGCCAAGGTCTCGGCTGCCGCCAAGGAGAAAGAAGCCGCTGAGTATCTGGCGCAGTGTCTCAACAGTGCGAACTGGCTGATGAAGAGCCTGGATCAGCGCGCGCGCACGATCCTGAAAGTGGCAAGTGAAATCGTGCGTCAGCAGGACGGATTCCTCACCTACGGCATCCGCCATCTGCGGCCGCTCAATCTGCGGGCGATCGCAGATGCGATTGCCATGCACGAAAGCACCGTCAGTCGCGTAACGTCGAATAAGTATATCGCCACCCCGCGCGGCGTATTCGAAATGAAATATTTCTTCACCGCAGCGCTGTCGTCCATCGATGGCCAGGAGGCGCATTCTGCAGAAGCCGTGCGCGACCGCATCCGGGAAATGATCGAGAAGGAAGCGCCCGTCGATGTGCTTTCTGACGATCGCATCGTCACTCTGCTCACGGCAGACGGCGTGAACATCGCGCGGCGAACCGTGGCGAAATATCGTGAAGCGATGCACATTCCCTCCTCGGTGGAACGGCGGAAATTCAAGCTTTCCGAGGGGGTTGCGGCCAGTTAGGTATCGCCGTTGACAGCGGTCGGGGC
>DATIEM010000201.1:0-6315 GCA_035455725.1 Rhizomicrobium sp.
ACGGGGCGGAGCGCGGCGGCGAAGTCTCACTTCGGCATGCGGATGGTTATGCGATCATGCAGGCGTTGATTGCCGACGGTGTGGTCGGAGACTTCCGCGCGCCGGATTTCATGCGCTTCGGCTTCGCGCCGCTCTACACGCGCTATGTGGATGTGTTCGACGCGGTTGCCAAACTGGCCGACATTGTGCGCAGCGGGCGCTGGCGCGAGGAGCGCTTCCATGTGCGCGCGGCCGTGACTTGAGGCGCAATTTGTTCGCTGAGTCATTGCTAGATGGCTTTCCGCATCAACCCTCCCCTTGAGGGAGGGTCGAAATTTGCAAGCGGAGCGAAGCAAATGTCGGGGAGGGGTAATTCCCGCAATCCGTGGCATGACCCCCTCCCCGAAAAATCTTTCGCTTCGCTCAGATTTTTCGACCCTCCCTCAAGGGGAGGGTGTGAAGGTGATTCTGCTGCAGCCAGTACGCTCTACAGCTTCACCATGATGTGCCGGGGGACGGTGTAGTCCTCCAGCGCGTAGGTGCTGAGATCTTTGCCGTAGCCCGATTGCTTCAGGCCGCCATGGGGCATTTCATTGGCCAGCATGAAGTGGCAATTGATCCAGGTGCAGCCGTAGCGCAGCCGTGCTGCCGCCTGCATGCCGCGCGAGATGTCTTTCGTCCACACGGAGGAGGCGAGGCCGTAATCGGAATCGTTGGCCCAGGCGATGGCCTGCTCCGCATCCGAAAAACGGGTGACGGAAATGACGGGGCCGAACACTTCGCGCCGCACGATCTCGTCCGCCTGCTCGGCGCCCGCCACGATGGTCGGCTGGTAATAGAAACCGTTCCCTCGCGGCTGATCGCCACCAGTTGTGATCTCGAGATGCTTGGTTGATTTTGCGCGGTCTATAAAGCCGGAGACCCGTTCGCGCTGGCGCTCGGAAATCAGCGGTCCGATTTCGTTTTCCGTATCGTCCGGCTGATTGAATTTCAGCGACGCGGCGGCCGAAGAGAGATTGGCCACCAGGTTTTCGTAGAGCTTGTCGCTGGCATAGACGCGGCAGGCCGCGGTGCAATCCTGGCCGGCGTTGTAGAAGCCGAAGGTACGCAGTCCGCTCACCACCTCATCCAAATCGGCATCGTCGAACACGATCACCGGCGCCTTGCCGCCCAATTCCAGATGCGTGCGCTTCAAGGTGGCTTGCGCCGCGGCGATCACCTTGCGCCCCGTTCCGACATCGCCGGTCAGCGAGATCATCGCCACGTGCGGGTGATTGATGAGGCGGTTGCCGACGCTCGCGCCGCGCCCCGCGACGATGTTCGCCACGCCTTCGGGCAGATGCTCGGCCAACGTGTGCGCCAGCTTGAGCGCGGTGAGCGGCGTCTGCTCGCTCGGTTTCAGCACGATGGTGTTGCCGGCTGCGAGCGCAGGCGCGAGCTTCCACGCCGCCATCATCAGCGGGTAATTCCACGGCGCGATGGAGGCAATCACGCCAACCGGATCCCGGCGGATCAAGGAGGTGTGACCCGGGAGGTATTCGCCGGCGAGTGGTCCATGCATGGTGCGGCAGGCGCCGGCGAAGAAGCGGAAGCAATCGACGATGGCGGGGATTTCGTCGGCCAGCATTAGATGGCGCGGCTTGCCGCAGTTCAGCGATTCCAGATCGGCGTAGTTGTCCGCCTCGCGCTCGATGGCGTCGGCGATCTTAAGCAGCGCGGCGCTGCGTTCGGCCGGCGTTGTGCGCGACCAGGATTCGAATGCCTTTGCCGCGGCAATCACAGCCGCATCCACCTGCCCCTCAGACGCTTCCGGAATCTCGACAATGAGCTGTCCGTTGCGCGGATTGACAATGCCCTCCGCCGCCCCTTGCCCGGCCTCAAATCTCCCAGCGATGACTAATTCCTTGTTCATGTCGTGTTCCAAATCGGCCCCAAGGTAATGGATCATCCAACAAATTGTTAAGCGCGGTCTAGGTATAACCTCACCCCCTCGAGCACGCCGAGATCGGACAAGCGCGTCCATGACAGCCTTTGAAACCGAAAGTCTTGCCGGCTTATGTGCGTTGCTGGCTTTGGTCCTCCTTATCGCCGCGTTTCGTACGAAATCCTCTAGCGCAAAGGGAAGTCAGTACCGAACCTGGGGTGCTTCTCCTTCACGGGGGCGCTCGCAGAATGATTATGGACTGGCTGTTCCACCCGTTGCATCGTCGCACAGCAGTACGGGAATACCCGATTTATCAGATGTTGGTGTGCAACTGAATGCGATTATGAAAGCGGCCTTTTCAAAGCGGCGCGTCATGAATCGGTCGGAGTACGAGGTGTTCAAGATCGTCGAAAGCGAAGTAGTGTCCGCGAAGAAAGGACATCGGGCTTTCGCTCAGACAAGCCTTGGACAAGTGCTGGAATCTCCCAGCTCCGATGCGTTCAGGTCAGTCAATGCCAAGCGCGTGGATATTCTTGTGGTCGACCGCGGCGGATGGCCGGTGTTCGCCGTGGAGTATCAGGGGCGAGGGCACTATCAGGGAACGGCGGCTGCGCGAGACGCGATCAAAAAGGAAGCCTTGAGGCGTGCTGGTGTGGCCTATCTGGAAGTGACGCCGAACGACAGCGAAGATCGGCTGCGACTGCGAATTCGCGAGTACCTTGGCGTGAAATCGCCCGAGCCGCCAAAACCGGGCGGCAGATCATCCGTTCATTCATCCACGTTGGTGCCGCAGTTGCATTGACGCTTGTCCGCCCTTCGCTATCAAATACCACTGGCGAAGGCGGGGCAGGGGATGGACGCAGCACGCAAGGATGCCGATACCGCGCAGCTGGCGGCGCTCGGCTACACCGCGAAATTCGACCGCTCGATGAGCGTGTGGGAGAATTTCGCGCTGGGCTTCACCTATCTCTCGCCGGTGGTCGGCGTGTATTCGGTGTTCGCGCTGGGGCTTTCCACCGGCGGGCCACCGATGTGGTGGTCCTATTTTCTGGCCGCCGGCGGGCAGTTTCTCGCTTGCCTGATCTTCGGCGAGGTGGTGTCGCAATTCCCGATTTCCGGCGGACTCTATCCGTGGGCGCGGCGGCTGGTGGGCAAGCGCTGGGCCTGGATGGCGGGCTGGATCTACGGCTGGGCGCTGTTCACCACCATTGCGGCAGTGGCGGTCGGCGCGGGACCGTTCCTCGCCAACCTGCTCGGCTTCACCGCATCGCCGTTTGTCACCACCGCTGTGGCGCTGGGTCTCGTGGTGCTGTCCACATTGATCAATCTTGCCGGCACCAAAATTCTCGCCCGCGTGGCGATGTTCGGCTTCATCTGCGAGATCATCGGCGCCATCGTGGTCGGCGGATATCTGCTGCTGTTCCATCGCCACCAGCCGCTGTCGGTGGTGACGAACACCTTCAACATCGGCGCGCCCGGCGCGTACTGGCCGTTCTTCTTTGCCGCCGCCGTCACGGGTCTCTTCACCTGCTACGGCTTCGAGGCCTGCGGCGACGTGGCGGAGGAAACGCCGAACCCCGGCCTCTCCATCCCCCGCGCCATGCGCATGACGATCTATGTCGGCATGGCGGCGGCCGCTTTCGTCTGCCTCGCGCTCATTTTGGCGCAACCCGACATCGCGGCGGTGATCGCGGGGAAAAACACAACGCCGGTGGAAACCGTGCTGCTCTCCGTCTTCGGGCCGCTCGGTGCCAAGATCGTAGTGGCGGTGGTAATGGTCTCGTTCATGTCCTGCATCCTGTCGCTGCAGGCGGCCACCTCGCGGCTGGTGTTCGCCTACGCGCGCGACCGCATGATCGTGGCGAGCGATTACCTGTCCCCCATTTCGCCGCACACGCGCGTGCCGGTCCGCGCGCTGGTGCTGTCCGGCATTGTCGCGGGCGTCATCGTCTGCCTCGGCTATTTCTTCGCCAACGCCATCGCCACCATCGTGAATTCCGCCATCATTGGCATCTACGCCGCGTTCCAGATGATCGTGCTGGGCGCCTTGGTGGCGCGCGCGCGCGGCTGGAAGCCGGCAGGGCAATTCCGCCTCGGTGCCTGGGCGTGGCCGGTGAATATCGTGGCGCTGATCTATGGCATTGGCGCGCTCATCGACATGCTGTGGCCCCGCGCGCCAACCGCACCATGGTACATCGACTATGCCATGGGCGTGACGTGGCTGGCGATCATCGGCATCGGCGCGCTGTACATGCTCCTCGCGCGACACTACGATGTGGGAAGCGCGCCTGCCGGCGACGCCTGGAAACTCGCCCGCGCGTGAATCTCAAGAGCGTACTTCTTTACTGACCGCAGCTGACGGTCATATCTCATTTCAACCCTCCCCTTGAGGGAGGGTCGAAATTTGCGAGCCTCAGCGAGCGAATTTCGGGGAGGGGTCATCCTATGCAGGCGCTAAACCCCTCCCCGAAAAACCTTCGCTGCGCTTCAGATTTTTCGACCCTCCCTCAAGGGGAGGGTTGGAGATTCAGCTTCACCCAGTCGCGTTCAAATTGTCGGCTCCAGCACCAGCAGCTTCAGTGACCCGGGCACGTAGGTGACGTGCGGCCGGCCGCCCGGGGTGGTGGGTGGCTCGATTTTCGAAATGGTTGCGGCGGGCAGGAACACGCGGCCGGTCGCCGGATCGATGGCAATGGTGCGCGCGCTCTTCTGCGTCGGCACGTCGCCCAGCTTCACGAAATGGTTTGCATCCACTTCCTTCACCACCGTCACCGTGCCGTCGCCGTTGGAGCTGAGCGCGAGCTTGCGCTTCGCATCGAACGCGGCGCCGTCGCTTGAGGCGCCGATCGGCAGCTGGGCGATAACCGCGCCCTTGTCCGCATCCACCACCATCATCAGTTTGTTCACGCAGGTGGCAAACACGCGTCGCGTTTCGCCATCGACAGCGATGCCGTGCGGCCGCTGACAATTCGGCATGGGATAATGCGCCAGCACCGCATTGGTGTGCGTGTCGATCACGATGAGATCGTGCTGCTCCACGCCGTCCACGAACAGCTTGCCTTTGCCGTCCGCGTCTGCCGCTTCCAGTCCCGCGCCGACCCGGATCGTGGCGGCCGCCGTATTGGTCTTGGGATCGATAACGGTGATCGTGCCGCTGTCTCCCTCGATAACGAACACATGTCCGCTGGCCGGGTCATAAACGATGCCATCCGCGTCCGCCGCCGCGGGAATCTGCTTCAGCACCTTGAAATTCCGCGGATCGAAGGCAATCGCGACACCGGCTTCGCCATCATCGGTGTAGGCCAGGTTGGAGCCGGGCACCGCAGCACTGCCATGCGTGCCGCCGGGAAATGTGCCCACCTGTCCCAGCAGCGCGCTTGTTGCGACATCGACGACGGCCAGATGATCGCCGTGCGCCACATAGACCCGATTGCGCGCGGTGTCGAAGCTCGCGTAGTCCCAGCGCTCCGGGCCCCCGAGGGGGATTGTTTTCGCGATCCGATAGAGCGGCGCGCCACCTGCGGCCGACAAGAAAAACATTTGCGCCAGCACGGCGGCCGCGCACACAGTCAGGCGTTTGCCGTTCACGATTGACCTCATCTGGGGAGTTTCTCTCTTGCCGCAACAGGCCGCGTTGCACCAGACCGTCGCGCTGGCCGCAGCTTTATTCTTTGTAATGGTGCCATGGTGCGCGCAGGCGGGCCCACCCTATCTGTCGGACGATGCAGAACCCACCGAGTATCAGCACTACGAAATCTACGCCTTCGCCAACGGCGATGTCGGAGACAGCGGCAGCGGAGGCGAAGCGGGAATCGATTTCAACTATGGCGCCACGCCCGATCTGCAGCTGACGGCGGTGCTGCCTATCGCCTATGCAAATCCCGCCGGTACACCGAGTGCTGTAAATCTGGGGAATGTCGAACTAGCCGCCAAATATCGGTTGCTGCATCAGGATGATGTGGGCGTGGATGTCGCAGTATTCCCGCGTCTGTTCCTGCCCGCCGGATCGGCGGAGGTGGGCGAGCGTCATGCCGCATTCCTATTGCCCATCTGGTTCGAGAAAGACTGGGGCAAATGGTCGGGCTTTGGCGGCGGAGGATGTGTGCTGAATCAAGGCGGCAATTCGCGCAATTTCTGTCTTGCCGGCTGGGCCATGACGTATCGGCTACTGCCGAAGCTTCAGATCGGCGGCGAGCTCTTTCACCAGACAGCGGACACCAAAGGCGGACGCGCGACAACTGTTCTAGGCGCGGGCGCCACCTACGATGTCAGCGACAATTACCACCTGCTGGGCTACATCGGGCCTACGGTACAGAACGCCGCCGAAACCAACCGGTACACCTGGTATGCCTCCATCCTCTTCACCTTCTGAAGGCGCGGGCTTCGCGCGCGCCAGCCTGAGCAAGGTTCCC
>DATIEM010000202.1:0-2488 GCA_035455725.1 Rhizomicrobium sp.
CGCGGTGCCGTCGCGCTCGAACGCAACGAGATGGCCGGTACCGTCAAGCGCCAGATCCTCTGCTTCCGCACCAGCCCGGCGATTCTCGATTACATCAACGGCGCGGAGCTGAAGCGCTATTCGCAGGAGGGCGTGGTGACACCCGATCACACCATCCGCACCAAGAACTGGCCGCTGATCGTGCCCGCGCCGCAATCGGGCGACCTCGAACAATGGAAAGGCGAAGTTGAAAATGCAGTCGCGGATTATGTGGCGCACTATCACGAGTATTTCGCGCGCAACAACGCCCGCGCCGAACCGAAGAAAAAAGAGCTCGATCCGCTCCCACGCGTTATCCTTGTGCCAGGTAAGGGGCTATTCGGCTTGGGCGCCAGCGCAAAGGATGCCGCCATCGCCGCCGACATCGCGGAGAACACCGTCGAGGTGATCACCGATGCGGAGGCGATCGGCTGTTATCAGCCGATCCCGGAAGCCGATCAGTTCGACGTGGAATACTGGTCCCTCGAGCAGGCGAAGCTCGGCAAGGCAGCGGAGAAGCCGCTGGCCCGTCAAATCTGTGTGGTGACAGGCGGCGGCTCAGGAATCGGCGCGGCGACGGCCAAAGCGATGGCGGTGGACGGCGCCGAGGTGGCGGTGCTGGACCGCGACCGGGCGGCGGCGATCCGCGCCGCGCGGGAAATCGGCAAGACGGCGCTTGCCGTCGGTTGCGACGTGACCAAACCGGACGAGGTGAAGCGCGCCTTCAGGGAAGTGTCAAAGGCGTTCGGCGGCGTGGATATTGTCGTCTCGAATGCGGGCGCGGCCTGGCAGGGCCGCATCGGCGAGGTGGATGAGAAAAGCCTGCGCGACAGTTTCGAGCTCAACTTCTTTGCGCATCAGAGTGTGGCGCGGGAAGGGGTGCGCATCATGCTGGCGCAAGGTACGGGTGGCTGTCTGCTATTCAACACCTCCAAGCAGGCCATCAATCCGGGAAAGGATTTCGGCCCCTACGGATTACCCAAGGCCTCCACGCTCTTCCTCATGAAACAGTATGCGCTGGATTACGGCCGCTTTGGCATCCGTTCGAACGCGGTGAACGCCGACCGCATCCGCTCCGGGCTGCTGACGGATGAGATGGTCGCTTCGCGTGCCGAGGCCCGCGGCGTCTCCGAAGCGCAATACATGAGCGGCAATCTCCTGGGCCGCGAAGTCGCCGCTGAGGATGTGGCGCAAGCCTTCGTGTTCCTCGCCCGCATGCCCAAAACCACGGCCGCGGTCCTGACGGTGGACGGCGGCAATATCGAGGCCAGCTTGCGCTAGGCTTTTGCGGGTTCCGGTGCGTTGGACGGAGCCGCAAACAGCTCAGGCCTGCGGAGGCGCAGCGTTTGCACAAGCGTCAGGGTTTTCATGTCTGCCAAGGCGTCGCTGTCCGCCATGGCAGCGAGCTCCCGCAGCGATAGCTCCAGCACACTGATATTCTCATGTTCGCCGCTGGCACCGCCCCCGGCGCCAATGCGGTCACTGCTGCTGTACTCTGCCAGATAGAGATGCATGCGCTCGGTGGAGAGGCCGGGCATCGTCCAGAAACATCCCGCCGGGTTCAGCTCCTTGAGCCGCAGCCCCGTTTCCTCCAGCGCTTCACGGATCGCCGCCTGTTGCGGATCCTGCCCGTCGGTGAGCCCGGCGATCGCTTCCACCAAGGTGGCTTCGCCCGTCGCCGCCAGCACCGGTGCACGGAACTGACGCACGACAATCGCTGTCCCCCGCGCCGGATCATAAGGGAGCACGGCCACGGCTGGCCCATGCTCCTCGAGTTCGCGCGTGACGATCTCATTGTCCGCGAGGCGCACCTTCAATACCGAATACTTCGCCCAGCCCTGGTGAACGGTTTTCTTGTCCAGAATTTCAGGCGTATGGCTGGACATTCCAGAGTGCCTAATGTCCCTCGAAGGTGACGAGGGTCTGAACCTCTTTGCCCAAGGCGCGGATTTTGTCGGCCCCGCCGAGTTCGGGCAGATCGATTACGAAAGAGCAGCCGACCACGATCGCACCGGCGCGCTCCAGCAGCTTGATGGCGGCAAACGCGGTGCCGCCGGTAGCGATCAGATCGTCCACCACGATCACACGATCGCCTTTGGAAACGGCATCGCTGTGGATTTCCACGCGGTCGGTGCCGTATTCGAGAGCGTAGTCCTCGCCAATCACGGCGTGCGGCAGCTTGCCTTTCTTGCGCACGGGAATGAACCCGCGGCAGAGCTGATGCGCCACCGCGCCCCCCAGAATGAACCCGCGCGCTTCGATGCCCGCCACCTTATCGATCTTCACCCCGGCATAGGGCTGCACCATTTCGTCCACGGCGCGCCGGAACGCCCGCGCGTTGCCGAGCAAAGTGGTGATGTCGCGAAACATGATCCCGGGCTTGGGATAATCCGGAATGGTGCGGATTACTTTGGTGAAGTCCATGGTCAGACCTTCTTCAATACCCGGCCGGCGACGGCATCAAGCTTCC
>DATIEM010000203.1:0-19931 GCA_035455725.1 Rhizomicrobium sp.
CCCCTATCTCATCCTCACGGTGGTCGCGATTCAGCTTTCCGCCATGCTGAACGCCATCGAGAAGTTCTGGGCGGCGGCGGCATGGTCGAACTTCCAGAACATTGCCATGATCGCCACGTTGCTGCTGTGGCGACAGTTTCCCAACGCCGCTTATGCCGCCGCCTGGGGCGTGCTGGCGGGCGGCTTCGCGCAGTTGTTCTTCATGTTGTGGGCGGCACGCCAGCATGGCTTGAGCTTACGCATTTCCTGGCCGCGCTGGACGCCGGAGATCCGGGAGTTCTTCAAGGCGCTCGGCGCCGTTACAGTGGGTTCAGCCACCGTGTTCATTGCGCCCTTCGTCGACACCATCATCGCCAGCCTCCTGCCGACCGGCAGCCGCACCGCTCTCTATTACGCCGACCGCATCAACCAGCTGCCGCTGGGGGTGCTCGGCATCGCGCTGGGCACCGTGCTGCTGCCGGAGATGTCGGCGCGGCTGGCAAAGAACGACCGCGCCGGCTCGGACACGGCGCAGAACCGGGCGGCCTCTCTGTCGCTGCTGCTGACCTTGCCGTTTGCGGCGGTGTTCGTGGCGGTGCCGGACGTCATCATGCGCGCGATCTTTGCCCACGGCGCCTTCGACAAGTCCGCAGCCGATCTTTCCGCCATTGCGCTGGCCGCTTATGGCGTGGGCCTGCCGGCATTCGCGCTGGTGCGCATCGTTGCCAGCACCTTCTACGCGCGCCACGATACGGCTACGCCGGCGCGCATCACGGTGCTGGCGATGCTCAGCAACATCGCGCTGAAGGTGGTGCTGGTCTGGGGATTTCATTTCGGCATTGCCGGCGTGGCGCTGGGTACCGCGTTCGGCGCGTGGCTGAATGTGGCGATCCTCACCGTGCTGGGAAGAAAGCGTGGGCTGCTTTCCATCGATCGCGAATTTCAGTCAGCAATTCTCCCTGTGTTGCTGGCGGCTGTAGCCGCGGGAGGCGGCGCATGGGGCGGCGCCACGCTGGTGCGCACGATGGATGTCGCGCGCTTCCACAACGAACTGACGCTCGCCGGGGCTTTCGTTCTTGGCGTGCTGGCCTACGGCCTCGTCGTCTTGACGCTCCGCCGCGCGTTGCCGCTGGGCCGGCTGGCAGGGGCCAAAGCATGATCCGGCTGTTCGTCGCGCTGGCGTTGCCGGAGAATGTCGCGCAAGGCCTTCTCGCCCTTCAGTCCGGCGTGCCCGGCGCGCGCTGGAGCACGCGGGAGCAGCTGCATCTCACCCTGCGTTTCATCGGCGAGGTGGACGGGCGCGACGCCAACGCCATTGACGAAACGCTCACCGCCATTTCTGTGTCGCGCTTCACCGTCGAGCTGAAAGGCGTCGGTGCGTTCGGCGGCAAGAACCCGCGCGCCCTTTGGGCGGGTGTCGCCCCCAACGAGGCGCTCATCCATCTGCAGCGCAAGATCGAACGCGCCATCCAGCGGCTGGGCTTTCCGGCCGAAGAGCGCAAATACACGCCGCACGTCACGCTGGCGCGCTTGCGTGCCACGCCGGCCGGCCGCGTGATGGACTACCTCTCCGATCATGCGCTCTATGCCAGCCCGGCCTTCGAGGCCAACGAATTCGTGCTATTCTCGAGCCGCCTCACGCCCAACGGCAGCATCTACGTGGCGGAACGGGAATATGCACTAAACTGAGGAGCCTCACATGCCGAAATTGGATGCAAAAGCGCGCGCGGCGGCGCTGAAGGATCTGCCCCAGTGGCAGGAGGTGGAGGGGCGCGAGGCGATCGCGCGCGGCTTCCGCTTCAAGGATTTCAGCGCCGCGTTCGGCTTCATGACGCGGGTGGCGCTGCTGGCCGAAAAGATGGACCACCATCCCGAGTGGTCCAACGTTTACAGCCGCGTCGAAGTTACCCTCGCTACGCACGATGCCGGCGGGGTGACGGACAAGGACATCGCCATGGCAAGAGCGATGGAGTCTTACGCCGGCTGAGCCATCGCCCGCCGCCTCCGAACCAGCTGCCCACCCAGCACGCTCAGGATCACCAGCGAGCTGAGGAAGGTGAGATGGTACCAGGCGGGGAATCGGTGCCACAGGGAATAGTGCACGGGCAGGAACACGATCAGCCACATCAAACCGGAGAACAGTGCAGCGCGGCGATCGCGCGCGACCGCTGCCGCAATTGCGCCGCTCAGAATGGAGCTCAATCCGCTCTCGGACAGTCGCGCCACCATCATCGGAAGAGTAAACGCCATCGCCTTTTCGACGGCGGCGTACTCATGCCAGCCGTAGCGCAGGCAAAGGTTGAACATCGAAACTATAACGAACCACGCTGCAACTCCTGCAACCGTACCGCCGATCAAACGCAGCATCGCCGCCCCCATTGGTTGCACGGATAATGCCTCAAATGAGAGAATTTGGCGAGAGGTCCCGCGGAACCCAAGCGCGGCGCGGCCCGTTCTTCCCTCGCCAACAAGCAACAGGAGCAGATGGATGGCAGACGGAAACGGGGGCGGTGGGGGCAATTCGGCACTGGCACTTTTGGTCGGCGCGCTTTTGGTCATCGTGCTGATCGGCGGATTCTTCCTCTATTCCGGCGGCCATTTCTTCGGCGGCGGCGGGACCACACACACCGTCAATCTGAACGTGAAGACGCCCGGCAACGGCGGCTAGTCAGCGCGTCTGCCAACCAGCCACCGCGTCCGGGCCGCGAGCGTGGTGGCTATTGTTTCGGAACACCAGCAGCCTTGCTGGGCGCGGCCGAAGCATCCTCAAAAACCACATCGGCAATCGCCTTGGCGAGCGCGACGCGCGTGGCGCCTGAAATATTTTGGAGGTTGAAAACGCCGGCGATGGCGATGCGCTTTTGCGGCACGAAGAAGGCGATCCCGGAAACCTTGGGGGTGCCGCCGCCATGAAAGCCGGCGCGCAGGCCATGATAGTCTTCCAGAAACCACCCCATGCCGTAGCCATCCACCGTGCCGCCGTGCCGTGGCAGCACGTAAGGCGTGAGCATCAGCGCCTGGGTCTTCGGCGAGACATATTTGCCGCCCATCCAGGCCATCATGAAACGGACAAGGTCCGGCGCCGTTGTGACCCAGCCCCCGGCGGGAAGCTTGCTCGACATATCGGCCCAGCCGGAATTCTTCAGCACGCCGTCTTCCAGGATGTAGCCGCGCGCCCGGTTGGGAATGATCGCGCGCGGATCGTCGTCGCGGGTGGCTGACATGCCCGCGGGATCGAAAATCATGCGCTTCATCAGCGCGCGATATTCTTCCCCGGTGGCGCCTTCGAGCACGCAGCCGAGCACCACATAGCCCCAGGTGGTGTAACGGAAATCGTCGCCCGGGCGCATGGTGAGCGGATCGTTGGCGAATATCTCCAACGCATCGGAAACGCGGTCGTAGTGCTTTGTGTTGTAGAGCTCTGTGGTCTCGTTCGGCTCGCGAATGCCGCTGGTGTGCGAAAGCAGATCGCGCGCCGTGATCGGCCAGGGCTTCTCCGGAAAGCGCGGGCAGTATTTCTGGATCGGGGCATCGAGATCGAGCTTGCCCTGTTCCCACAGCTGCATGGCGGCCGTCGCGGTCATCGGCTTGCCGATCGAGGCGGTGCGATAACGGGTTTCGGGTTGCGCTTTGACCTGATTTTCGATGTCGGCGTAGCCGAAGCCTTCGCTCCAGACGATTCTGCCATTGAATCCGATTGAGAATGTCGCGCCCGGCGCGTGCTGTTCCTGCATGGTGCGTTGAACAACAGCCCGAATCTCCTGCCGCTGATGGGCAGACAATACCGGCGATGCCGACGCTGAAGCCGATAACGGCTGGCAGACAAGCAGAATGGCAATGGCGCAGGCGCTCCACACGCGACGGACCTTAGGTACGGCGCGCATTCTGCACCAGATCGTCTACCACGCTTGGGTCGGCGAGTGTGGTTGTGTCGCCAAGGTTCGAGACATCGCCTTCGCCTATTTTGCGCAGGATGCGCCGCATGATCTTGCCGGAGCGTGTCTTTGGCAATCCCGGCGCGAACTGAATGACATCCGGTCGTGCGATGGGCGAGATCTCGTTCGCGACCCACTTTTTCAACTCGTCGGCAAGTGTATCGGACGGCTGCTCGCCGGCTTTCAGCGTCACGAAGGCATAGATGCCCTGGCCCTTGATGTCGTGCGGGAAGCCAACCACCGCCGCCTCGGCCACCTTGCGGTGCGCGACCAGGGCCGACTCCACCTCCGCCGTGCCAAGGCGATGGCCTGAGACGTTGATCACGTCATCCACACGGCCGGTGATCCACCAGTAGCCGTCTTCATCGCGACGGCAGCCGTCGCCGGTGAAGTATTTGCCGCGATAGGTCTTGAAGTAGGTATCGATGAACCGCTGGTGATCGCCATAAACCGTCCGCATCTGCCCCGGCCACGAATCGAGCAGCACGAGATTGCCGCTTGCGGCGCCTTCCACCACTTTGCCGTCCGCATCGACGATCTGCGGCTGGATGCCGAACAGCGGTTTGGTCGCCGAGCCCGGTTTGAGATCCGTGGCGCCGGGCAGGGGCGAGATGAGAATGCCGCCCGTTTCGGTCTGCCACCAGGTGTCGACCACCGGGCAGCGGCAGTCGCCCACGACGCGGTAATACCAGAGCCACGCTTCCGGATTGATGGGTTCGCCCACGCTGCCGAGCAGGCGCAAGCTCGCGCGCGAGGTGCGCTTCACCGGCGCCTCGCCTTCGCGCATCAGCGCGCGGATGGCCGTCGGCGCAGTGTAGAAGGTGTTGACCTTGTGCTTGTCGATCACCTCCCAGAAGCGCGAGGTATTCGGATAGTTCGGCACCCCTTCGAACATCAAGGTGGTAGCGCCGTTCGCCAGCGGGCCATAGACGATATAGCTGTGGCCGGTGACCCAGCCGACGTCCGCGGTGCACCAGTAGATGTCGGCCTCGTGGTAATCGAAGACGAGCTGGTGCGTCATGGCGCAGTAGAGCAGATAACCGCCGCTGGTGTGCAGCACGCCCTTCGGCTTTCCCGTCGAGCCCGAGGTGTAGAGAATGAACAGCGGGTCTTCCGCACCCATTTCTTCCGGCTGGCAATCGGCGGATACCTTTGCCGCCTCATCTTGGTACCAGACATCGCGGCCCGGCTTCATGTCGATTGCGCCGCCTGTGCGCCTGACGACAATGACGGTTTTCACGCCAGCGGTTCTGGCGAGGGCCGCATCGGTGTTCTTTTTGAGGCGTACAGGTTTACCGCCGCGCAGCCCTTCATCGGCCGTAATCACAATCGTGCTCTGGCAGTCCTCGATGCGGCCGGCGATGGAATCCGGCGAGAAACCGGCAAAGATCACCGAATGCACCGCTCCGATGCGGGCACAGGCCAGCATCGCATAGGCCGCTTCCGGAATCATGGGCAGGTAGATGGTGACTCTATCGCCGCGTTTGACTGCGTGCGCCTTCAGTACATTGGCGAAGCGGCAGACCTCGCGCTGCAGCTCTTGGTAGGTTATGTGCCGAGGTGTTTCCTTGGGATCGTCCGGCTCCCAGATGAGTGCGGTCTGCTTGGCACGTTTCGGCAGATGCCGGTCGATGCAATTGGCGGAGACGTTCAGGGTGCCGTCCTCGAACCATTTGATGAACAGGTCATCCGGGTCCCACGAGACGTTCCTCACCTTGCTGAACGGCTTGATCCAGTCGATGCGCCTGGCTTCCTCGTGCCAGAATCCCTCCGGATCGCGCACCGAGCGCGCGTACATCTCTTCGTATTTCGTCTTGTCGATGAGTGCGCGCTCACGCCACTCGTTCGAAACCCGGATCAGCGTATCGGACATTAAGCGCTTCCCCTGTTTTTATTGCCGCCCAGAACGTCTGTCGTGTCTTGTCCAATCCGTGGTGGGTCGCGGCGAATTGAAGCCGGCGTTTTCGAGAATTCCACCGGCGGTTTCATCGCGCGCCAGGTGCCTTCGCTAGGATGCTCCCGCAGCTGGAAGAAATCGACGGCCTTCAGGTGCGGATCGGAAAGCACCTCTTCCAGCGTGTTTGCGCGCATGATGGGGATGTGGTGCTGGCGGCCAAGCTCCATCCACTCCTCCGCCCTATGGGCCAGCGCGGCTTCCCGCAGCATGGCATAATAGGCCGCGACTTTGGCTTTCGAGTCCGCCGCGCCCACGAAGCGTTCGCTCTCGTAGGCGTTGGGAACGCCGCCCAGTTCCAGGAATTTCGCCGATGCCGCGCGGCTGGGCGACTGCACGACGATGTCGCCCTCCTTCGTCTTCAGCGGCTTGCGGTCGGCGGTGAGGGCGGGCGTATAGCCCAGATGGCTGACCGGGGGCTCGAAGGTGGCGCCGGCCAAATGCTCCGCGAGCAGGAAGCTGGTGAAGCTTTCGAACATCGGCACTTCCACCTGCTGACCTTCGCCGGTGCGTTCGCGATGAAACAATGCCGCCAGTACGGCATACACCGCGTGCAAACTCGAGACCTTGTCGGCGGCGTAGGTAGGAAGCAACCGCTTCTCGGGATTGCCGTCGACACGCGGCAAGAGGTCAGACGCGCCAGATGCCGCCTGCACTAGGTCGTCGAAGGCCTGGCGGCCGGCGTACGGCCCATCCGAGCCGTAGCCCACGCAATGCACATACACGAGGGACGGATTCAGCTTTGCGATGGTCTCGTAATCGAGGCCCAGACGCTGCGCCGCGTCGCTGCGCACACTATGAATGAGAGCCTGCGCGCCCAAAACGAGCGCGTGCAGCTTGCCGCGATCAGGCTCCTGCTTCAGGTCAAGCGCAACAGAACGCTTGTTGCGATTGAGCGCCATAAAGATGGAACCCATTTCCGGATTTCTCGCGGCCTTTGCGACGCGGCGCTGGCGATCGCCTTCCGGTTCTTCGACCTTGATCACATCGGCGCCGAGATCGCCAAGGATCTGGGTGGCATACGGCCCGAAGATGAAGCTCGTCAGGTCGAGGATGCGGATGCCGTCAAGCGGCCCTTTGGCCATGGCGCGGCCTCATTCCAGAGGAAACGGAACCTCCAGAGATTATGCCATGGCCGCAGCGGCACAAGCGTGGGGTGAGCCTGCAGCTTACGTCAGGGACCGTTCACGCGGTAGCCGGCGGCGCGGAGAAGGCCCGGCACGCCGGTCTTTCCGACCAGGTGCGCGGCGCCCACAGTAATAAAGAAGGTGTGCGGCTCGTTCAGCATCGCTTCGATCTGGGGTACCCATTTGCGATTGCGGTTCTCCAGCCATTCCTTGCGGAATTTGGCGGAGGTTCCCTTGTTCTCCGGCAGCGCGTGCTCCAGCGCCCTCGTGTCGCCCCGCATCCAGGCGGCGAACAGGCCCCGATCGCCCTTTCCCTGGTTGGCGAGGATATCCTTGAAGGTGATGCGCAGGTCAGCCACTTCGTCCTGCACATGGCCTTCCTTGATGAAGAGACGGAACTGGTCTTCGTCGCGTTCGAGCGCGCGGAACTGGCGCACGCCGCGCGATTTCGCCAGCGCATAGACTTTGTTGTCCACCCCTTCGGATGAATAGAAGCCGGTAGCGCCGCTCGCGGTGCCCTCCAGCACCAGCGCCGCCAGCCATGGCCGCATGTAGACGATGTAGGTCGGGTCCGCGTGGGTGACCATCACCACGTCGCGGAAATCGCTGCGCATCTCCTCGTCGAACATCGAAGGTAGCGACATGCCCATCGGCATGAGCGCGTTCTGGCGGAAATAGTCGATGGCGTGGGCTTTGGACTCCGAGTCCATCGGCACTTCGAACACGAATGTGTCGGCTTGCTTCAGCCGCGCCATCAGCTGCGGCGTTTGCCAGTTGACGTTCTTGGGCAGGGCATGAATGGAGCCCAGCATGTAGACGGTGCCCCTGGAGCCGCGGACGGTCCACATGGCGGGCGTGGCGGTTTTTACCTTGGCAGCCGGATGCGCCGCCTTAGCGTTGTTGGCCCTGGATGCCGGAGCTGCCGCATTCGCTGCTGCCGCCGGCAGGGAAAGGCCTGCTGCCAAAATACCGAGACAAAGTCCAACGATGAGCCGGCGCATGGTCCAAAGGTCCCGCATGAATTTGGGCGGTATCCTGCACACCACACGTAAAATCCCGGTAAGATTTTCGCTAAACTTGCACTGGTTCAGAAGACTCGCTGGAATGCCGGAACGGACCTGCGCGTCAGGAGCCTAGGCAACAAGAAAGGGCGTTTGTCATGCGATCCAGAAATCTCAGGCTGGCGTTGGTCTTGCTGGTTGCGGCACTGGCGCCGGCCACGCAGGCCCCCGCGCAGACCTCACTCAACGTGCCGGCTGCCACCTACACCATCTACACGCCTCACACTCAGGTGATCTTCGGTATCCGTCACCTCGGACTCAGCACATTCTACGGAACGGTTGGGCATGTGACCGGGACATTGAATTTCGATCCCGCCCAGCCAGAGAAAAGTGCATTGAACGTGCAAATCGACATGAACAGCATCGCCACGCCGGTGGAAGAGTTGAACAACACTCTCAAGTCGTCCGTCTTTCACAGCGACAAATTCCCTAGCGCCACATTTGCAGCGAACCGCATCGTCAAGACGGGTGCGAATACCGGAACTGTGACGGGCAATCTCACAGTCGCTGGCGTGACGAAGCCCATTACGCTGAACGTTACGTTCAACGGCGGGCGCAGGCTGCCGCTGCCGATGGTGGGATACCGGATCGGTTTCGATGCGACGGGCACGATCAAACGCTCCGATTTTGGACTCACGCACGTGATCTGGAATGGCTTTGTCAGCGACGAGGTCAACCTGATCATCGACTGCGAAATGGAAAAGAAATAGTCGGCTTTCGGCCGCGCCACATGGGGGATCAAGTGAAGCTTATCACTGCCTTGGCCATCGTTCTCATTGCGACTTTCGCTCGCGCATCGATGGCGACCGCTGGTGCGGCGCACGAGTCCGGCACCTTTCGCGATTGCGCAATCTGTCCTGAAATGGTTGCCGTTCCAGCCGGCAGCTTCACAATCGGATCGCCGAAGAATGAGCCCGGACGCAGCCCTTGGTTCGGGGAGGAGCCTCAAAAACGTGTAACCGTTCATGCTTTCGGCATTGGCAAGTTCGATGTGACCAAACGCCAATGGGCGGCGTTTGTCGAAGCTACTCAACGGCCGGTCGCGGGCGGCTGTAAGTGGAGCGAACTCGGCGAAGGCAATAAACCCAATCCGCAGGCTTCGTGGCGTCATCTTGGTTTTGTTCAGGGTGACGATCATCCGGCGGTGTGCATCAGCTGGGAAGATGCGCAGGATTATGTCCATTGGCTCAGCAAGCGAACGGGTCACCTCTATCGGCTTCCGACCGAAGCCGAGTGGGAGTACGCGGCGCGTGCGGGCACAATCACTCCTTATCCGTGGGGAACCGCCGCGAGCCACGAATATGCAAACTATGGCGCGGAGACGTGTTGTCATCCAGCCACGAGTGGCCGCGATCGATGGATCCATACGTCACCGGTCGGTTCCTTCCCGCCGAACCGGTTCGGTCTGTACGACATGCACGGCAATGTTCTGCAGTGGGTGGAGGACTGCTTCTCGAATTCTTATGCCGATCTGCCGGCGGATGCTTCTGCGTATAAGAAATCGATCACTTTGCACATGACCGGCGATCTGGCGGACCTAGACGAGACGAATTCCTGCTCGTATCACGTGCTGCGGGGCAGTGACTGGAACGATCCGCCAAGCGAACTTCGCTCCGCGTTCCGTAATATGGGGCCGGAACCCGGTGAAACGGGACATTCTACCTCGGGGATAGGTTTCCGTGTGGCCATGACTCTCTGAGACGCACAACACGGCTTGCCAGCGCGGCCCGGCAATCCCCAGAGGCGAAACGTAACGATGGACATTCCCGCGGGTTTTGCGCCTCTGCGACTCAACATGGGGTTTCTGGCGGCGATCGGCCCGCTTTACGGCAGGTGGGCGGAGGACCGGCTGGTGCTCGGCTTTCGCGTCGAGCAGCGGCACTGCAATCCGGGGCAGGTGGCACATGGCGGGATGCTGGCGACTTTCGCCGACATGCTGCTTCCCATCGCCTCGAGGTTGCAGAGCAAACCCGACTTGGGATTTCTGCCGACGGTGAATCTCGCCTGCGATTATCTCGCGCCGGCGCCGCTCGGCGCCTGGGTGGAAGGCCGCGCGGACGCACTAAAGATCACGCGCAACCTGTTGTTCGCCCAGGGCGTGGCAACCGCGGATGGCGAACCGGTGTTGCGCGCCAACGGCATCTTCAAGATTGCCTCAACCGGCTCCTCCGCCAATTTCACGTTCGAGGCGTTGTTCGGCAGCTAGGCCGGCAGGTCCTTGCTGTAGCCGAACGTCTCGAAGTCGATGGCAAATTTGTCGCGGACGGCGCGGGCTAGCTCCGGCGTGTAGTATTGCGCGAGTTGCTCCTCGGCCTTGTGGCGCCCCTTGCGCACGTTGCGCATTTCGCTGCGGCCGAAGAAGCGCTGCGTCAGCGCGCCGAACTCTTCCTCATAATTTTCAAACTTGACGAAGCAGTCGTAGCGCAGCCGGCCACAGTAGATGTTGTGGTACTGGACGCGCCAGTGCGGATCCATCTGGCCCGGCGATTGCGCGCAGATGCGTTCGATAAAGCCCGCGAAATCCACCGGCTCATCGGCGCCGAGCCTTTTTCCCAATCCGGTGGTGTTCACCCGGCCGTGGGAGAATTTGTCGAGATAACAGGAGAGCGTGCGTGCATACGGATTGCGCACGATGGCGAATTTGAAGGGGATCAGCACGTTGAGGTCTTCCACACGCCTCAGGCCGAGGTCGCTCGGCAGCAGCATGGGATACGCCCACCGGTTCACGTCGCGAAAATCCGGCGGCAGCGGCCTAGGCGCGGCCAGGTTCTGCAAGGTGCGGCGGGCGGTGTTGTTGCCGCATTTCTCGTTTTTGGTGAACAGGAAATCGCGCTTCGGAGAAACGAACACGGCCGTGTTGAAGCGCTCACGCTGATCATACGTGCCGCCGAACTGCGCCGAATCCAGAAAGGAAAAGCGCAGGTAATGGATGAGCCGGAAGAGTGTGTTCATGGGCACGCGAGATGCAGAAGGGAGGGGCCGCACCATAGGCAAACGGCGTTGCTCGCGCCAGCTAGCGAAAATGCGGCGCCAGCCTCTGCTCCAGTTCGGACTTTTCGAGACCGTCCATCTCCATCGCCGCTTCGCGCCAAAGGCGCACCCGCACCTTGTCGGGCGATGCCTTGCGAAAGGCACTCAGCATCCGCTCTGGGCCCACCGCCACCAGGCGGTCGCACTCGCTCCTGTCACACGCTTCATCGAGCGCGGCCATCACGGTTCGCAGAAAATCCTTGCGCTTCGCGCTGCGCTGCGCCGGCGCGTCCGCAGCATCGATGCCTGAGGTGACTTCCGGCAGCCCATCCGCAAGTTCGCCGGAGGCTTCCCGCCGGTAGAAGCGCGCTCGCGAATCGTCCAGCACCACGATCAGTGTTCTTCCGAATGTTGCCATTGTATGGTTTATCAACCGCACATTTGCGAACTTGGTTCCCGCGCAGTGAGCCGTGTTCGGGCTGCAACATGGTGTTGCGGACTGCGATAAGTGCCTAGGACCATTTCGATTTTCGGAGACGCGAGAGTGGGCGAACGCTTCGAGGGATTCCCGAAAGATTTTTTTGCGTTTTTTCGGGAACTCAAATCTCACAACGACCGCGCGTGGTTTGAAGCGAACAAGCAGCGCTTTCGCAAATCGGTTCAAGTGCCGATGAGTGCGTTCATCGCCGCAATGTCGCCGCACTTGCGCCGCGTGTCGAAACATTTCACGGCCGATCCGCGGCCGAATGGCGGTTCCATGTTCCGCATTTATCGCGACGTGCGATTCGCGCGCGACAAGCGGCCGTACAAGGAGCATGCCGCCTGTCATTTTCGGCATGCCCTTGGCAAGGACGTGCATGCCCCCGGATTTTACATGCACTTTGCGCCGGGCGAGGTGTTCTTCGGCGCCGGCCTTTGGCATCCGGAAGCGGACGCGCTGGCGAAAGTTCGCGCCGCCGTGGCCGAGAGCTCGTCGGCATGGCGCAAGGCGGTCGACGGCAAGGATTTCACCCGCCGATTCGGAAAGGTGCAGGGCGAGGCGCTGACGCGGCCGCCGCGCGGCTTCGATCCGGAGCACCCGCTCATTGGGGATATCAAGCGCAAGAGCTTCTACGCAATGCAGCAGGCGGATCCGAAACTGGCGCAGTCGCCGGAGCTGGTGGACGAAGTCGCCGGTTCTTTTCGGGCCATCGCGCCCCTGATGCGCTTCCTGTGCGGGGCACTCGATGCGCCTTTCTGACGTGGAATCTCGCTCCCGAGGTTCAAACCGGATAGACTCGCAGGACGGAGGGACTCGCGGGATGAAGCCGGCTGGCAATCTGTTGAATGCAGCACTGCTGGTTGGCGTGCTGGCGCTTGCCATGATTCAGTTCGCGCTGGCGCCGCTGCTGCTGCTGCCGCTGCCGCTGCCGCTGCCGCTGCATGGCCCGCTCGCGGCGGTCGCGTTGGTTTTGCTGCTCGCGCTCACCACGCCGCTGCATTACGGCCTGATGCATGAGACCATGCACGGGCACCTCTTCGGCGACGAACGGTGGGACCGGGCCATCGGTCGATTGCTGGGCATCCTGCTTGGCCTGCCTTGGGAAACCATGCGGTTCGGCCATCTGGCGCATCACAGCCTCAATCGCCACAGCTATGACCGCCCTGAAATGCTGCGACCGGGGCAGGGGCGCCTGTCCGCTGCCGCCGTGTATTATTTCAAGCTGGCGATCGGTCACGCACTCAGCTACGCGCTGATGCCTTTGCCCGCGCTGCTGCCGACCCGCACCACAGCCCGTGTGCTGTCGTTGGCGGGGCCAAGTCCGGAAGTGGAGCAGCTCCGCAGGCGTGCTCTCCACACCTTCACCAATCCCAAACGGCGCAATGGCCTGCGCGCGGATATTTTTGCCATCTTCCTCTTGTTCGGTATCGCCGTTTGGTGGTGGGGCGCCGCATGGCCGGTGTTCGCCGCCTGCGTCGCCGCGAGATGGAGCGTGCAGTCGCTGCTCGACAACGCGCCGCACTATGGTATGCCGCTCGACTCCGGGCTGGACGCGCGCAACACGTCCATGCCGGTGTTCTTGAGATTGCTGGTGATGAACGGGAATTATCACGGCATCCATCACCATTCTCCGCAGCTGCACTGGCGCGCACTGCCAGCGGCTTTCGCGCGCTCGGGTGCAGAAACTGAAGGCAGCTGGCTCGCCGCCGTGGCGCGGCAATTCCGCGGCCCCATCGAGCTGGAGAGCGCATGAGCCTGCCCGCCGAGCCGCCTTCAGAGACGCTGCCGGAAGCGGCGCCGGACGAAGATCCGCACGCCCGGTGGCGCTTCTTCCGGGATGTCCTGAGTTTTCAGGTGAAGCTGATCTTGGGCAATCTGCACAACTTCATCTTTGTGCCAATTTCGCTCGCCGCCGCTGGCGCCGACCTGCTGTTCAAATCGGAGCGGCACGGTTCGCGCTTCTACAAGGCGATGGAATGGGCGCGCGATGCCGAGCACGCCATCGGCGTCTACAGCGCGCTCGAAGAGGAGCGCGTGCATCGCGCCTATTCAGTGGACGCGGTGATCGCGCGGATCGAGGACGTGATCGTGCGCGAATACGCGAAAGGCGGCACCGCCGCGAGCGTGAAAGAGGCAGTGGACCGCGCTTTCGACAAAATCCAGCGCGAGGCACCCGAAGAGACACTCAAGCGCGCCGCCGAAACAATTCGCGAGAAGATGCAGCGTCGCTCTGGCGCCCCGCCTCAGGCGGACTGAAAGCCCTCCAGCACGTTCGCCGTGATTTCCCCCAGCGCTTCCAGATTGTAGCCGCCTTCGAAGGCGAACAGCGTAGGCTTTCGCATGGCAGCGATGGCTTCGCCCAGGCGGAAGTAGTCTTCCCGTTTCAGGCGAAAATGGGAAATGGGATCGGCTTCGAAGGTGTCGAGTCCCAGCGAAACAAGCAGTACGTCCGCGGCAAAGTCTCGAATGCATGCAAGCGCATGCTCCAGTGTCTCGGCGTAGGCGGGCCAGGCGGTGAAGCGCGGCAGCGGCAGGTTTAGATTGCAACCCTCGCCCGTGCCTTCACCGCGCTCATCGGCAAAACCGAGGAAATGGGGGAAGGCGAACGCCGGGTCCGCGTGGATCGACGCGAACAACACCTCGTCCCGCCTGTAGAAAATGGCCTGTGTGCCGTTGCCGTGGTGGTAATCGACATCGAGAACAGCGGCGCGCAATCCGCGCTCTGTCAGCCACTGCGCGGCAATCGCGATGTTGTTGAAGTAGCAATAGCCGCCATAAAGGTCGGCGCTGGCGTGGTGGCCCGGCGGACGGGTCAGCGCGAACGCCGCAGGAGCGCCGGAATGAATAGCTTCAGCCGCGGTGAGCGCCACGTTCACGGCTTGCTGCGCCGCTTCAAAAGTGCCGCGCGTGATCGGCGTGGCGGTGTCGGAGCCGTAGGAGCCGAGGCGGGATTCGATATCGCTGGCATTGAAGCGCATGCCGCGCGCCGGCCACGCCGAGGGTACGGCATCGGCGGTATCGTCCGGATAGCGCGTGCGCCAATCCGCATAGGCCGAGCGCAGAAAGGATACGAAGCGCGAGTCATGCACGCGCAGGATCGGTTCGTCGCCGAAATTTCGCGGCGGAAGAATGGGCCCGAGCTTGCGCCGCTCGATTTCGGTGCGCACCCGTTCGGCGCGCTCCGGAACCTCCACCGCCGGCGAAAGCCGTCCTGCCTCGAACTCTTCCCTGGGGGCGTGGCTGAGATGCGCCGGCGAATAGAAGGTTTTCATGGGGGGCTTCTAGCACAGATGAGCGTTTGCGTTGCCTGTCGGCTTTCGGCAACTATCGCGACATGCCGCAGGAGCTGAATGCCGATCTCATCGGCGTGGCGGGCGGGCGCTGGCAATTGCAGACGCCGGCGCTGGTGATCGACCTCGATGTCCTGGAGCGCAACGTCGCTCGCATGGCGGAGCACGCGCGCCGCCATAACATCGCGCTCCGGCCGCACGCCAAGACGCACAAATGTGTGGAGATTGCAAAGCGGCAACTTGCAGCCGGCGCGCTGGGCATCTGTGTCGCCAAGCTGGGGGAGGCGGAGGCGCTGGCGGGCGGCGGGATCGAATCGCTGCTCATCACCTCGCCGGTGGTGACAGAGCGGGGCATCGCGCGGCTGACGGCGCTGAATGCGCGGATGCCCGAGCTGATGGCGGTCTGTGACAATTCCCAGACGGCAGCACAGCTCGCGGCCGCCGCGGGCGAGAGCGGCAAGCCGCTCAAGGTGCTGGTGGATATCGATCCCGGAATGGGGCGCACCGGCGTGGCCTTTGGAGACGCGGCCATTGCGCTGGTGGAGCAGGTCGCCGGCGCGGAGCGCCTCGAATACGCAGGGCTGCAGTGCTACGCGGGCAATCTGCAGCATCTGGAATCGCCCAACGAGCGGCGCGATGCTTCCCTGTCCGTGATGAAGAAACTGGCCGGCTTGCGGGATGACCTCGCCGCGCGCGGTCTTGCGCCCGGCATTCTCAGCGGCGGCGGCACGGGTACGTTCGATATCGATCCCGATGCGCGGACCCTAACCGAGCTGCAGGTCGGCTCCTACGTTTTCATGGATCGTCAGTACAATGACGTTTGGCAGAAGCCTGGTGACCGCGTGCCGTTCGAAACGTCGCTGTTCGTACAGACGACGGTCATCAGCGCCAACCGCGACGGGCTTGCCACAATAGATGCGGGGTTCAAGGCGTTCGCGACCGATGCGGGGCCGCCGCAGATTGTGTCCGGCGCGCCGGAGGGCGCCAGCTACTTTTTCTTCGGCGACGAGCAGGGCGGCGTGCTCTACGACAGCAGCGAGCGTCGGCTCCAACCCGGCGATGTGCTGACCTGCATCGTGCCCCACTGCGATCCCACCGTGAATCTCTACGACTGCTACCACGTAGTGCGCGACGATGTGCTGGAAGCGATCTGGTCGATCGATGCGCGCGGCCGCGGCGCATGAATGCCGCGCCAAGCCTGAGTATTAACCAATGTTCCTATTCATGCCGTGTTCAGACGCGTGGCGGCATATTCGCGGCCCATGGCCCTTGAGAGGGGCACTGAGACAGAGGATTGGAGCAATGACCTTCAAGAAGTTTGCAGCCGGAGCGGTGGCAGCGGCGAGCATCGCCGGCGCGGCCACTCTCGCCACCACGGCGCCCGCCGAGGCGCGCGTT
Source organism: Rhizomicrobium sp. (assembly GCA_035455725.1). Lineage (GTDB taxonomy): Bacteria > Pseudomonadota > Alphaproteobacteria > Micropepsales > Micropepsaceae > Rhizomicrobium. Next base: position 16,196 of record DATIEM010000203.1, read on the forward strand.
GCGGTTGGCATCGGCATCGGCGTGGGCGTTCCAGGATACTATTACGGCCCGGGGTATTATCCGCCCGGCCCGTGCTATGCCTATGACTACTATTACAGCGGCTATTGCGGTTACCCGACCTATTCGGGCGCCGTGTTCCTGGGCGGCCGCTGGGTTTACGGCCCGCACTACTATCGCTGGTGGGGCGGCCGCCCGTGGTTCTGGTATCGCGGCGGCTGGCATAATTGGGCCGGCTGGCGCGGCGCCCATTGGAACTGGAACCATCGCGCAGGCTGGCGCGGCGGCTGGCATGGCGGGTGGCACGGCCATGCTGTCGGCCACTTCCATGGTGGTCATCGCCACTGATCGACGCCGATCTGCCTCGAGTTCAGGCAGAGCGTGATGCTTGGCCCCGGCGAATGATCGTCGGGGCCAATGCATTTTCGGCCGCTTGACCCTGCCGCCTCTCGCGCGCCTAGCTTGCCGCGCGAGGTGACTTATGCGGCAGCCCAACGATCTTTCCGCCTACTGGCTTCCCTTCACGCCCAACCGGCATTTCAAGCGCGAGCCCCGCATACTCGCGCGCGCGCAGGGCCTGTACTACTACGACGAAAGCGGCCGCGCCCTCCTCGATGCCTGTGCCGGCCTGTGGTGCGTCAACGCTGGCCACGGCCGTGAGCCGATTGCGGAGGCGATTGCGCGGTCTGCGGGCGCGCTCGATTTTGCGCCGACCTTTCAGTTTGCGCACCCGTCCGCGTTCGCGGCCGCGCAGCGCATTGCCGCGCTGGCGCCAGACGGATTGGATCATGTTTTTTTCGTCAACTCGGGATCGGAAGCCTGCGATGCGGCGCTGAAGCTGGCGCGCGCCTACTTCCAAAAGGTCGGGCAGGGCGGCCGCTTCCGGTTGATCGGCCGCGAGAAGGGTTACCACGGCGTGACCTACGCCGGCATTTCGGTGGGCGGCATCGGCAACAACCGCAGGCCCTACGGCCCGCTTCTTCCGGGTACGGACGACCACCTGCCGCTGCCGTACGATTCTTCCATGCGTTTCACACGCGGCGAGCCCGACACGCCGCTCGCTTATGCAGACGAACTGGACAAGCTCGTGCAGCTGCACGGGGCTGAAACCATCGCGGCGGTGATTGTCGAGCCGATGGCGGGATCGGCCGGCGTGTTTCCCACCTCGGGGGCGTACCTCAAACGCCTGCGCGAACTCTGCGACCGCCACGGCATGCTGCTGATCTTCGATGAAGTGATCACCGCCTTCGGCCGCCTCGGTCACGCGTTCGCGGCGGAGCGCTACGGTGTGACTCCCGATATCATCACCTTCGCCAAGGGCGTGACGAACGGCGCGGTGCCCATGGGCGGCATTGTCGTCTCGGGCAAAATCCACGACGCCTTCATGGCGGGCGGCGCCGAGCACCAGATCGAGCTGTTTCATGGCCACACCTATTCGGCGCACCCGCTCGCCTGCGCCTCCGCGCTCGCCACGCTCGATATTTACCGCGATGAAGATCTGTTCGGCCGCGCCCGCGCGCTGGAGCCGGTGCTGGAAGAGGCAGTGCACGCCTTGCGCGGCGCGCCGCTGGTGGTCGACATCCGCAATGTCGGCATGGCGGCCGCCATCGAGCTGGAATCGGATCCCGATGCGCCGGGCCGGCGCGGCTACGAGGTGATACAGCGCGCCTTCTGGAACGAGAACCTGGTCGTGCGCGTCAGCGGCGACACCATTGCCCTTTCGCCGCCGCTGATCGTGAGCGAGGCAGATCTGGCGGAAATCGTTGAGCGGATTCGTCGGATTCTGCAGAAGCTGTCTTGATCTGCTTCTAAGGTTGCCATCGGCGCGGGCAGCTTCGCCCTCGTCGTCACTGTGGTTTGCCGCACCCAAAACTAAATAGATCGCCGGCGCGGATTCGGCCTATACTGCGTGCGGCGCTGAAGCGCCTTTGGAAGGGGAGGAGTCTTCTCATGAAAACGCGAAGCTTACTGCCGTGCCTGTTGGTATACTTCGGGCTTGTTGCCGCGGCCGTTGCTGCGCCTGGCGCGTCGTCGCTGCCGCCCAACGACATCAACTGCAAGGACTGGACTCACAATCCGGACGGCTCGTGGAGTTCTGGCCCGAACACCCCGGGCATGAGTGATGACCGGCTGTTTCCCGGCGTGCATGTCATGGTGAAAACAACAGGCGGGTCGTCTTACGACGTGCTCGACGTGCTGGAGAAAAAGTGCGCCGGGAAGCCGAGCAAGGGCAGATAGAAACGGGCCGTTTTGCATGGGACATCGCAGCATGCCGAGTGCGTTCGGCGCCGCCGCTGCGGCCTTCGTCATCGCGTTCGCGGGTTCCTGCCTCCCGGCGCAGGCGCGTGTGCCAACGCCCCGTCACGTGGTGATCGTGATAGAAGAGAACCACAGCTACGCCGAAATCATCGGCTCGCCGCAGGCGCCTTATATCAATGCACTCGCGGCGTCCGGCGCTCTTTTCACCAACTCCCATGCCGTCACTCATCCCAGCCAGCCGAACTATCTCGAGCTGTTCTCAGGCTCGACACAGGGTGTGAAAGACGATTCCTGCCCGCACACCTTCGGCACGGAAAACGAGGAGAGCGAATGGCTGGAGGCGGGCCTTACCTTCGGCGGCTATTCGGAAGACCTGCCGGGGCGCGGCTCCGAGGTGTGCACCTACGGAAAATACGCGCGCAAGCACGCGCCGTGGACAAACTTCAGCAACGATCCCGCGAAGCGCAATCTGCCGTTCACCAGTTTCCCGTCTGACTACGCCAAACTGCCCACGGTCTCCTGGGTCATCCCCAACCTGGACGACGATATGCATAACGGCACTATCAAGCAGGGTGACGATTGGCTTGAGGCGAATATCTCGGCGTATGTCTCATGGGCGCAAACGCACAAAAGCCTGCTGATCCTCACCTGGGACGAGGACGACGGCTCGCAAGCCAACCAGATCCCGACCATCTTCGTCGGGCCAATGGTGAAGCCGGGGCAGTACGGCGAGAAGATCACCCACGACAATGTGCTGCGCACCATCGAGGCGATGTATCAGCTGCCGCTGCTGGGCAACTCCGTGACGGCCAAGCCGATCAAGGAGGTGTGGCAGTAAATCTCTAGTACACGCGCGGGATCAGCCGCCATTGCACGCGGCCCGCGTACGCGGCGTATTCGGGAAAGGCGCGCGCCAGAACATCCTCCTCGTAGTCCATGCGCGGAAACTGAATCGCCATCGTGCCGATGGCAATCAGCGCGGCCCACGGTTGCGAAAACTGCCACATCGCTCCAAGCGACGCCAGAAACTCAGACACATACAGCGGGTGGCGAACGACGCTGTACGCCCCGCTGACTACGAGCCGGCGCGCCTGAGGAAAAACGCTGAAGCTCCGTCCCAGCCACATCAGCACCGATATGGAAAGAATCATCCCGGCGGTTACCAGCAGATAACTGGTCGCGGCAATTCCGATCGGCAGAAAGGAAACACGGGGCAGCAGCAGAAAAAGGAGTCCCGCATTGGCTGCCGCCGCTGCAACAAGGCGGGGTAATATGCCCATGGTTTTCGCCGTGGGAAGATGGCGTACAATAAAGAAGACGATCTGCAGGCCAAGGAAGCAGACGGTGGTGATCTCCGATGCGATCTGCAAAACCAGCCTGACGGAAGCCGGATTGCGCGCGACTTCCGAAGCGATCTGCCGGGTGAGCCCGAAAATGCCGAGGCCCAGCCACACGATCAGGGGCAAGGCAGCTCCCAGGT
>DATIEM010000204.1:0-42268 GCA_035455725.1 Rhizomicrobium sp.
CCCTGAGAGTCATGCAGCCTTGCGCCTCGGCAGCTTCTTGATCTCCGCGCCCTTTTCCTGCTCGGCGAGGCGGAGTTCGTAAAGCTTCTGCAGATTCAGCCAGAAATCGGCGCTGGTGCCAAACCAGTGGCCGAGCCTCAGCGCTGTGTCCGCCGTAACGGCACGGTGTTCATTCAGAATGCCCGTGATGCGATTGGTAGGAATGTTGAGCTGCCGCGCCAACTCGGCGGCAGACATCTCGCTCTCGTCCAAGGCATCCTTCAGATGTTCGCCGGGATGAATGGGCCTGCGCATGATTCACCTCAATGATAGTCCACGATTTCGACGCTGCTCGGACCGTTAGCACCGTCAGGCCAGTTGAAGCAGATGCGCCATTGATCGTTGATCCGCACGCTCCATTGCCCTTTTCGGCCGCCTTTCAGCTTTTCGAGCCGATGACCCGGAAAGTTGGCAACGTCCTTGATGCTCGCCGCCGCACCGAGCCGGTCCAGCACGCGCTCCCCTTTCGAGCGGAACGGTTCGAACTGCTTGACCCGTTCGCCGCGCGCGAAGCGTTCCGTGTGCGCATCGCCGTAGCTCAGGATCATGGGCTTGACGCTAATGGTGTTTACGCATTACGTCAAGCATAATGAATGGTATGGCTGAAACGGATCTTCTGAATCTCGGCCGTTCCATCACGGCGAATGAGGTGAGTTGGCTCGGGCAGGTGATCACCATCAACTTCGCGATGGTCGTTGGCATCTACTATTTTCTCAATCGCGCAGGGCTGGCGCTGAAGATCTTCGCCTTCGTGGCCTACCTGCTCGGCATGCTGCTCTATCTGGGCGAGATGCTGATCGAATCCGGCTTGAAGCGGCAGGTGTTCGACTCCCTTCAGGCAATGCACAACCTGTCGCCGATTGCACGCACGTATCTCGGTGTGAACCAAAGCTGGTTGGGCAACTTGACTTCCGTGTTCTTCAACGGCGCGTTCTGGATTTTGACGATCGGCACCTTTTATCTGCTGTTCTTCTGGCGGAAATCAGCAGACAACCCGCACGCCGATATGCCTTAGGCGCTACGACTCAGGCGGGCGACAATATCGTCAAGCTGTTCGAGAGTTTTGTACGCGATCTTGAGCTCGCCGCCCTTTGCCCCGCGGTGGCTGATTTCGACGGACAATCCCAGAATACCCTGGAGGCTCGATTCCAGCGCCCTGGTATCGGCGTCTTTGCCGCGCGAGCGTTCGCCGCCATTTGCTTTGGGCTTTGGTTTAACCCTGGCTTCCGCCTCGCGGACGTTGAGGCCGGCTTCCACGATGGCTTTGGCGCGGGCCTCCGCGTCCGGCATTCCGATCAAGGTCCGAGCGTGGCCGGCCGAAAGCCGTCCGTCGCGGATCATGGCTTTCACGTTTTCCGGCAGCTTCAGGAGCCGAATGGTGTTGGCAACATGGCTGCGGCTCTTGCCGACTTCCTGCGCTACCCGTTCCTGCTTATAGCCGAAACGGTCCATCAGCTCGTGGTAGGCGGCCGCTTCTTCGATCACATTGAGATCGGCGCGCTGCACGTTCTCGATGATGGCAAGTTCGAGCGACTCGCCATCGGACATCTCGCGCACCACCACGGGCACGTCGTGCAGCTTCGCGGCCTGCGCTGCGCGCCAGCGCCGCTCGCCGGCCACGATCTCGAAGGCGTTTGGCTCCCCGGCGACAGGCCGCACGAGGATGGGCTGCAGCACGCCCTTCTCGCGAATGGAATTGGCAAGGTCGTTCAGCTCTTCCGGCGCGAACGTCTTGCGCGGTTGGAAGCGATTGGGCCTGAGGAACGCAACCGGCAAGGTGCGCTGCGCTTTCGCGCCTTCCCCGCGCGGCGCGATCGGCGCTTCGTCGCCGATCAACGCCGAAAGGCCGCGGCCCAGTCCGCGATGCCGTGCTTCTTCTGCCATCTTCGGGCCCCCGTTCATGCGGCTGCCAATCGCGCGCGCTCGCGCTGCACCAGTTCGCCCGCCAATTTGATGTAAGCCTGGCTGCCCGGGCAACGCAGATCGTAGACCAGCGCCGGCAAGCCGTGACTCGGCGCCTCCGAAATGCGCACGTTGCGCGGGATCACCGTGTTGTAGACCATCGCGCCCATGGTGGAGCGCACGTCCGCCGCCACCTGCTCGGACAAGCGATTGCGCTTGTCGAACATGGTGAGAATGATTCCCTGTATTTCCAGCGCAGGATTGAGATTGCCGCGCACCAGCTCGATGGTTTTCAAGAGCTGGCTCAAGCCTTCCAGCGCAAAGAACTCGCACTGCAGCGGCACGACCACTGCATCCGCGGCCGCCATCGCGTTGACGGTGAGCAGGGTGAGCGACGGCGGGCAGTCGATCAGCACATAGGAGAACGGATATTGTCCGTGTGCGGAATATTCCTCCAGAGCGTCTTTCAGGCGAAAATTGCGGCGCGGCAGTTCAATCAGCTCGAGTTCGGCGCCGGAGAGATCGACAGTGGAGGGGACCAGCGATAGGCGCGGAATTTTGGTCGGCATCACCGCGTCCGCCAATTTGGCGCTGCCGACAAGCACGTCGTAGGTGGTGAGCTTGCGTTCGGACCGGCCAATACCCAAACCGGTGGAGGCGTTGCCCTGTGGGTCGATGTCGACGACCAGTGTCGGTTGGCCGATGGCGGCCAGCGCCGTGCCGAGATTGATGGCAGTGGTGGTCTTCCCCACCCCGCCCTTCTGGTTGGCGACGACGAGAACGCGCGGCGCGCTATCTGACACAGGCAAGCTCGCGAACTTCCAGAATTGTGCCGAACGAATCCGTCTGGCTGGGGTGGCAAATGACGTCCATGTTCCAATATTTAGTGGCTTCTGTCAATTCAGCCTCTACAGATCGGCCCTTCAAGAAGAGATTCGTTGTGTTCCGTCCCTGAAATCGCTTTGCGTAGGTGAGCAGCTTGGGCAGCGGGGCGCAAGCCCGCGCGGTCACCACATCGAAAATTTCGGGAGGTTCATCTTCGATGCGGCTGCAGCGAATTTCGATAGACACCCCGGCCGCCGCGGCTGCCGCTTCCAGGAACTGGCACTTCTTGCCCGTCGCCTCACAGAGCACCACTTCGAACGGCGAGCGCTCGCGCAACAGGATGGCGAGGACCAAGCCGGGAAACCCGGCGCCGCTGCCCAAGTCAATCAAGCATCGGGCAGTTTGAGGGACTAGGGCCGCGAGTTGCGCCGAATCCCACACGTGCCGTTGCCAGACATCAGCAAGCGAGGTGCGCGAAACGAGGTTGTGGCGCGCATTCCAATCGGAGAGAGCGCCGACGAAGGCTTTGAGCCGCGACAGTGTTTCACGTGAAACACCCGCCGCGCCGGCAAACTCCTCCGGCCCGAAATCAGGAGGCAAGGCGCTCGCGGGCCGCCGCTTTCGCCCGAATGTGCGCCAGCACCAAGGTCAGTGCGGCCGGAGTGACCCCATCGATTCGGGACGCCTGCCCCAAGGTCGAGGGACGGATCGAATCCAGTTTCTGCCGGGCTTCTGTGGAAAGCCCCACCACGGCAGCATAGTCGAGATCGTTAGGAATTGTGAGCCCCTCCTCCCTTCGAAAGGCGATGATGTCCGCCACCTGCCGGTCCAGGTAGCCGGCGTATTGGGCATCGATCTCCAGCTGCTCAATCACATCCGGCGCGAGCCGCGCCAGCTCCGGCCAAACCAGGGCCAGTTTGCCGAAGGTCACGTCGGGAAAGCTGAGCAGCGCGGCGGCCGAACGTCGGACGCCGTCGAGGTTGATCGCGATCCCGTGATGCCGGGCCTGATTGGGGGTGAGGGTGAGCGCGCGCATCTGGGCCCGCCCCACTTCCAGCCGCTTCTGTTTAGCGGCAAAGACGCAAGCCCGCTCTGCCCCCGCACAGCCGACCCGTTGGCCCACTGGCGTGAGCCGCTGGTCGGCGTTGTCGGCCCGCAGACTGAGCCGGTACTCGGCCCGCGAAGTGAACATCCGATAGGGCTCCGTCACGCCCTTTGTCACGAGGTCATCGATGAGGACGCCGATATAGGCCGATGCCCGGTCCAGCACGACGGGATCGTCGCCGGCAACAGCGCGCGCGGCGTTCAGGCCGGCCATCAGCCCCTGAGCCGCGGCTTCTTCATAGCCCGTCGTGCCGTTGATCTGCCCCGCCAGGTAGAGTCCCTGCACTGCCTTGGTCTGCAGCGACAGCTTCAGCTCCCGCGGATCCACATAGTCGTATTCTATGGCGTAACCGGGCCGCAGCATCGTCGCGTTTTCCAGGCCCGGAATGGTCCGCAGCATCGTGAGTTGGACGTCCTCCGGCAGAGAAGTCGAGATGCCGTTGGGGTAGACCGTGTCGTCATCGAGCCCCTCCGGCTCGAGAAAGATCTGGTGGTTCTCGCGTGCGGCAAAGCGCACCACCTTGTCTTCGATCGAGGGGCAGTAGCGGGGGCCGCTACTCTCGATCTGGCCGGAGTACATTGGCGCCCGGTGCAAATTCGCCCGGATCAGGGCGTGTGTCGCGGCTGTCGTGTGGGTGATGTGGCAGACGACCTGCGGGGTCTCTATCCGGCTGGTAAGGAAGGAGAAGGGGTAGGGCGGTTCGTCGCCGGCCTGCACCTGCAACGCGGCATAATCGATTGTGCGGCCGTCCAGCCGCGGCGGAGTGCCGGTTTTCAGCCGGCCCATTCGAAGCCCGAGACCGTAGAGCGTCCTGGACAGCTCGATCGAAGGCGCCTCACCCACGCGCCCGGCTGGGACCTTCTTCTCGCCCAGATGGATGAGGCCCCGCAGAAAAGTGCCCGTGGTGAGCACAGCCGCTCCGCATGGCAGCCGCTTGCCCCCACCGGTCATCACGGCCGTGACGTGGCCATTTTCGATTTCGATATCCTCCGCGGCGGCTTCGAGGATCGTCAGGTTGGGCGTTGCCTCCAATGCGGCTTGCATCGCGTGCTTGTAGAGTTTGCGATCTGCTTGCGCGCGGGGGCCGCGGACCGCCGGCCCCTTGCGCCGGTTCAGCAGCCGAAACTGGATACCCGCTGCGTCGGCGGCACGTCCCATCACGCCATCGAGGGCATCGATCTCCCGAACCAGATGCCCCTTCCCTAAGCCGCCGATCGCCGGGTTGCAGGACATTTCGCCAATCGTGTCGCGCCGATGCGTCAACAGCAGAGTGCAAGCGCCGAAACGCGCCGCCGCAGCGGCCGCTTCACAGCCGGCGTGGCCGCCGCCAATCACGATCACATCGAAAGGATCCATTAGACGCCAGATACGCGCCGGCACATCACGCGGCAAGACCGTTTCACGTGAAACACTCACTTGCCAATGCAGAAGTCGCGGAACACCACGTCGAGCAGCTCTTCTACATCCACGGCGCCGGTCAAGCGGCCCAGCTCCCACATGACCAGGCGCAATTCCTCGGCAATGATTTCCGATTCCTGCGCGATGAGGCCCCGATGAAGAGCGGCCGCTGCCCGGCCGAGAGCGTTGCGGTGGCGCTCCCGCGTCAGCGCCGGCATGTCCTGACTGCTCAGGCGACCTCGGACAATATTCCCAATTTCTTGAAGAAGCACATCCATCCCAGCGCCCGTCTCCACCGATACGGCAAAAGATCCGGCGGGCGGAGGCGCCAGATCGACCTTGTTCCACGCGGTCAGCACCGGCACTTGCGGCATCTCCGAAAGAAGGGCGTCCGGTGCCGTGGCATCCAGCAGAAGCAATACCGCATCCGCAGATTCCGCTTTCGCCAAGGCCCGGCGAACACCCTCCGCTTCAATGCGGTCGGAGGTTTCGCGCACCCCTGCGGTGTCCGCTACGATGACCGGGTAGCCGCCGAGGTCGAGATGCACCTCCACCACGTCGCGAGTAGTGCCCGCGATGTCCGACACAATCGCCACGTCGCGGCGCGCTAAAGCGTTGACTAAGGAACTCTTGCCACTGTTCGGCGGACCGATCACCGTTAAGCGAAACCCCTCCCGCAGAATTTCACCGCGCCGGGCGTCGGTTAAATGGGAGCGGATTTCGGCAGCAATTTCAGCCATTTGTGCCTTTGCTTCGGCCATTGCCCCGGCTGGGATTTCCTCATCGGAGAAGTCGATGTTGGCTTCCACCCAAGCCGCGGCGCGGATCAGGCGGGCCCGCCAGCCCTCGTACAAATCGTAGAGAGCACCTTCATACTGGCGCAGCGCCTGACGCCGCTGCGCCTCGGTCTCGGCGTTGATAAGGTCGGCCAGCGCTTCGGCTTCGGTCAGATCGAATTTGCCGTTCTCCACCGCCCGCCGAGCGAATTCCCCCGCTTCTGCCGGCCGCAACCCCGCAATGCTGCTCAAAGCGCCGAGCAACGCGTCGACCACGGCTCGGCCACCGTGAAGGTGGAATTCCGCGACATCCTCGCCGGTAAAGCTCGCCGGTGCCGGAAACCACAGCACCAACCCGTTGTCGATGGGCTCGCCGTGTGGATCGGAGATCTTGCGCAAACTGGCAAAACGCGGCGTCGGCAATTCCGGCCCTGCCAGCTGCCGAAGCGCAGCGGCCGCTGCCGGTCCCGAAGCCCGCACCACGGCGACGCCCGCGCGCCCTCTCCCGCTGGAGAGCGCAAACACCGTATCGCTGTGCAGCCCCATCCGGCGCGCGCGCTATCCCTTTTTGCCGCCTTGCGCAGCGGCACGGGCGGCGCTGTCCCATAGAAACTTCTGGAATTCCTCAAAGCCTTTGGCACCAGCTGGCATCCAGGCGCGCAGCAGCGCCTGCGGATCGAAGGCCTCCACCCCAGACTTCATCCGCCGTCGCATTTCTTCCAGCATTTCCGCCTGCAACCCCGATACATCCGGCAGACCCATCAGCCGCCTCGCCTCCTCGGGCGTCATGTCCAGTTCCAGGTTGATCTTCATCGCTTGTGAGCGCCGCTTGAGCCGCGCTAGGAACCTATCAGGTCTTCACCCCACCAAGAAGGCGGCACGCGCCCGCCAGGATACTCGATGAGCCGCAATCAGCTGGACCGCGAAACCAGTCCCTATCTGCTCCTGCACAAGGACAACCCGGTCCACTGGAGGCCATGGGGGCCAGAGGCGCTGGAAGAAGCGCAGGAGCAGAACAAGCCCATTCTTCTCTCCGTTGGCTATACCGCCTGCCACTGGTGCCACGTGATGAACGAGGAGAGCTTCACCGATCCGGAAACCGCCGCGGTGATGAACGAACTGTTCGTCAACATCAAAGTGGACCGCGAGGAACGCCCCGATCTCGATCAGATCTACCAAACCGCGGCGCAAGCCGTCGGCAGCGGCGGCGGATGGCCACTGACGATCTTTCTGACGCCGCAAGGGGAGCCATTCTTCGCCGGCACCTATTATCCGAAGGACGCGCGCTTCGGGCAGACGCCATTCAGGACTGTGCTGCAGGAAGTTTCGCGCATCTGGCGCGAGCAGCCGGAGCCGGTGCGCAACACCACTGCACGGATTCAGGAGGTTTACGCGAATCTCTGGAGCCGCGATCTTCGTGGCCTACTCGACGCAACGGTGCTGGACAATACCGCTCTCGCCATCGGTCGCCGCTTCGACGTGTTTTCGGGCGGGCTGAGCGGCGCGCCCAAGTTTCCCCAATTCGGCCTCACCGAGCTGTTGTGGCGAGCCTACCTGCGCACGGGCGTCGAGCAGTTCAATCAGCTGGTGCAGACGACGCTCGTGAACATCTGTCTCGGCGGCATCTACGATCACGTTGGCGGCGGACTTCACCGCTATGCGGTGGACGAGCGATGGCTCGTGCCGCATTTCGAGAAGATGCTGTACGACAATGCGGAGTTTATCGATGCCCTCACGCTCGTCTGGCAGCACAACCGTTCAGATCTGTATCGCGTGCGGATCGAGGAGACGATCGGCTGGCTGTTCCGCGAAATGATGGTGGAGCGGGGCTTCGCCGCCGCGCTCGATGCGGATTCAGAAGGCGAGGAAGGCAAATCCTATGTCTGGAGGGAAACAGAAATAGACGCGGCGCTTGCCGGCACCTACACGCCGACTTTCAAGAAGGTCTATGGCGTTTCGCGCGAGGGCAACTGGGAGGGCCGAAACATTCTCAATCGGCTCGGGGGCGCGTTGAGCTATCCGCTGTCCGAAGCCGATGAAACGCTGCTTGCGAAACAGCGCATGCTTCTGCTGGCGGCGCGACAGAAGCGCGTGCCCCCTTTGCGCGACGACAAGGTGCTGGCCGACTGGAACGGCATGATGATCGCCGCGCTGGCCAATGCCGGCGCGGTGTTCCGCAACACCGCGTGGACCACGGCGGCCATTCGGGCCTTCGATTTTGTCGAGCAGAGCCTCGCGGATGGCGACCGGCTCTACCACTCCTGGCGCAACGGCAAGCGCCAGCACACCGGCTTTGCCGACGATTACGCGCAAATGTCGCGCGCGGCGTTGACGTTATGGGAAACCACGGCGGATCGGCGCTATCTGCAGCGCGCCCAGGCCTGGGTGTATGTGCTGAACGATCACTTTTGGGACAGCCAGAACGGCGGCTATTTCTACACCAGCGACGACTCCGATCCGTTGATCGTCCGTTCACGGATGATCTACGATCAGGCCACCCCGTCGGCGAACGGCGTAATGGTCTCGCTGCTGGCACGTCTGCACATGGCGACCTGGGAAAATGTCTATCGCGACCGCTGCAATGCCTTGGTGGAAGCCTTCTCGGGCGAGCCCGCACGCGCTTTCATGTCGATGGGCTCGTATCTTTCTGGTCTCGAAACGGTGTTGAACGGTCTGCAAATCGTCATCGTCGGGCCCCTTACCAGTCCGAAGACCCACGAGCTGCTGAATGCCGTGCTTGGCCGCAGCCTGCCGCACCGCAGTCTGGTGCTCGCCGATCCAGCGCAACAAATGCCGCCTGGTCATCCCGCCTTCGGCAAGACAATGGAGAACGGCCAGCCTACGGCCTACATTTGTCAGCGGCAGACCTGCTCGACGCCCATCACCAATCCGGTCACCCTGAGTCAGGCGTTGCTGCTGCCGCAGCGGCCGGCCGGCCAGGCCTGACAGCACCGGGAGGGAGCTATGGCAAGAACGGATATCATCATCGATGGCGCAGATGGCGGCTTCGGCGCTTATCTCGCAAAACCGACCAGCGGCAGCGGTCCCGGCATTGTCGTCATCCAGGAGATTTTCGGCGTCAACAAGGTGGTCCGCGACATCGCCGACAGCTTCGCCGCCCGCGGCTATTTCGCGCTGGCGCCAGATCTCTTCTGGCGGCTCGAACCCGGCGTGCAACTCACGGATAAGACGGATGCGGAGTGGCAGCGCGCCTTTGGCCTGATGCAGAAATTCGACATCGACACGGGCGTAAAAGACATCCAGGCCTGCATCTCGTACTTGCGCGGGCTCGAAGGCTGCAGCAGAAAAATCGGTGCGGTGGGGTACTGTCTGGGTGGCCTGCTCGCCTACCTTGCGGCAACGCGCACCGATGTGGACGCGAGCGTCGGCTATTACGGCGTGAACATCGACCAGAAGCTGGACGAGGCAAAGAACATCAGGAAGCCGCTGCTGCTGCACATCGCAGAGAAGGATCAGTACGTGAAGCCGGAGGCGCAGAAGAAGATCGCCGAGGCGCTGAAGGGCAACTCACAGGTCACGCTGCATTTCTATCCCCAGATGGACCATGCCTTCGCCCGCGAAGGCGGCGCCCATTACGACAAGGCCTGCGCCGACCTTGCCAACGGCCGCACTTCCACTTTTTTCAAGCAGCATCTGAGCTGAGCGCGGGAAACGACAGGGAGCGGGTTGCCCCGGTCATGCTCACCGGCCGCCTGGTGCGCCTGGAGCCGCTCAGCCTCGCGCACCTTGATGATCTCTGCACCGTGGGTCTCGATCCGGAGCTGTGGCGCTGGATCCCCAATCAGGTGGTCACGCGCGAAGACATGCGCCGCTACATCGAAGCCGCGCTGCGCGAGCAGGCCGCGGGAGTGTCGTTGCCGTTTGCCGTGATCCATCGTGAAAGCGGCCGCGCCATCGGCAGCACCCGCTATGGCAACATTAACTTGCCGAACAAGCGGGTGGAAATCGGCTGGACCTGGTACGCCCAGGCCTTTCAGCGCACGCCGGTCAACACCGAATGCAAGCTTCTGTTGCTCGCCCATGCTTTCGAGCGGCTCGGCATGATCCGGGTGGAGTTTAAGACCGATGCCCTGAACGAGAAATCGCGCAATGCCCTATCGCGAATCGGCGCCGTGCAGGAAGGAATCTTCCGCAAGCATCTGATCTGCGAGTCCGGCCGCATTCGCGACACGATCTATTTCTCAATCCTCGATTCAGAGTGGCCGGAGAAAAAACGCGCGCTGCAACACCGCCTGGGCTGCAAACAATGAGCTCGCATTTCTACCGGTCGTCGTCATCCTCGTCATCGTTATCGTGATGCGAGCGGACAGCTTTCGCGGCCGCTTTGGCGGCAGCGGCGCTCGCCTTGGCCGCTGCCCTTGCGGCCGCGGCATCGGCCTGAGCCTCGGCTCTCGCTGCGGCCGCAGTGGCGCGGGCTTCAGCGGCAGAAATATTCGGCGAGCCAACTTCCACGCTCGCCATTCCGTCGCTCGACATCTTGCCCTTGTACGCCTTGATCTTCACCGAACCGGAGCCGAACGAACTGACATGCGGATCCACGGCAAGGCCGCCGAAAGCAAAATTGCCGGAGCCCATGATGTCGACGTGCAGAGGATTGGCGAGACCGTCCGCGATGTTGACCGACCCGGAGCCTGCAATGTCCACTCGAACCGGGCCGTTCACCCGCGGCGTGGAGATGTCGCCGGAACCGGCTATGTCAACGCTCAATCCACCGGCGATGGGGCCCAGCGCCGTGTCGCCAGCGCCGGCGATATCCGCTTTCACCATCTGCGTCGGCCCGACATTCACTTTGCCGGAACCGGCAATATCCAGATCGAGAGGTCCTGCCACTGCCGCCACGTCGATGCGGCCTGTTCCGGCGAGCGAAATCTTGGCGCTTGAGACTTTGCCAATTTTGGATTGCGTGGCCGATGCCTCAAACTTCAACGGCCCCATGGTATCGCCGATCGTCGCCTTGCCTACCATGTCATCGACATTGACAGCACTTCCTCGGGGCACACTGATTTTGACGATCAACTGATCGGGCTTGGATCTTCCGTAGTCGGAGAAATTGAACCACTTGCTCCAGTCCCATACGGACTCGGTATTCTGGCCTTCGACGACAAGAACACCGCCGGCCGACCGGACTTCCACCTGCTTGATTCGCTCCTTGGTGCCCGAGACGCTCACCGTCATCGGGCCGCCGTTGCTGACGCTGACGATCAGGGTGCCGACAAGATCGTCAATCTTGAGGGCGCTGGCGCTGTAGGTCTTTTGCGGCCAGCTGACCCAGTCTTCAGCCGCCGCGGCCGGCAGGATCAGAAGGCCGGCGACGGCGGCCCCCATCAGAAGGGATTTTGTCTGCTCGTTCATGCCTGGTCTCCCGACCGCGATAATACCAATCAGGGCACATATAGGGTGTTCATACTAGTCTGTGTAGCCCGCCCATTTCGCAGGCGTGCCCGGCGTCTTCAAACGGAGAACAAAATAGCGCCGCCCGCAGAAGGTCAGGGAAGAAGGCGGTAGCCGCCGGCCTCGGTCACCAGGAACTGCGCATGGCCCGGATTGCTCTCGATTTTCTGCCGCAACCGGTAAATGTGGGTTTCCAGCGTGTGGGTGGTCACAGCCGGATTGTAGCCCCAGACCTCGTGCAGAAGCTTGTCGCGCGGCACCGTCTCCCCGGAGCGATAGAGAAATTTGAGGATATTGGTTTCCTTCTCGGTCAGCCGGATTTTCTTTCCGCGGGGGTCGACCAGCAGTTTGGCGCTCGGCCGGAAGGTATAGGGTCCGATGCGATAAACCGCCTCCTCACTTTGTTCGTGACTGCGCAAATGGGCATGCACCCGGGCCATCAGCACCGCAAAGCGAAAGGGCTTCGCCACGTAATCATTGGCACCGGCCCCCAGCCCTTCTATGGTATCGGCATCGCTGTCGGCCGCGGTGAGCAGCACGATGGGGCAGGTGATGCCCCGTTCCCGGAACTCGCAGCAGAGCTTGCGACCGTCGCCATCCGGGAGGCCGACATCGAGGATCATGAATTCGTAAAGCCCCTCGGAAGCCCGTTCGCGGGCATCGGCGCACGTGCCCGCCTGGATCGGGTCGAAGCCTTCGGCGACCAGCTGCTCCGCCAGAGAATCGCGCAGCATGGCGTCATCATCAACGAGCAGAACCCGTTTGGCGCTCGGCATATCCATCCTCCGCTCCATTTTCGGTCCCCCCATGACGCTACCGGGAAGGAAGCCTCCGGTGTATTTGGGATCATGGCCGCCCCGCCACAACCATCCCACTCTACCCCTGCTGCGCCTTCCATCATCGGGCGGGTGACCCAGGCCGCGATTGCTTTTCGCCAGGGGCTGCCCGTCACCATTACCAATGACGAAACTACATTGCGTGTATTCGCGGTTGAAACGCTGACGCGGGAGGCTCTCGCGGATGTGATGGGGGGCGTTCTCCTGCTGACCCATGCCCGCGCCCGCACCCTAAAGATTCGGCTGTATACGCCGGAGGTGGCGGCCCTCCCCCTGGAAGGAAGCGTCACGCCTGAGCGCCTCCTTGCTCTGGCCGACCCCACCTTCGATCTGGCGGAACCTATGAAAGGGCCATTCGCGGCATTGCGCGAACCGTTGCCGGATGGCTTTGCCGCCTCCATCAGACTTGCCAAACTCGCCGGCCTGCTGCCCGCGACCGTCGCAGTGCGCGCAACTGCGGCGGCAGCCGCAGCAGTCACCGTCTCGGTTAACGATATCCGATGCTTTGAAGCGGAATCGGTGGAGACGCTGACGGCGGTGACGCGCGCGCACGTGCCGCTCGAAGGTGCGGAGCGCACGGAGGTTGTTGCCTTTCGCGCGCGCGACGGCGGTCCGGAGCATTATGCCGTCATCGTCAATGCGCCGCCGCCGCATGACCCGGTGCTAACACGGCTGCATTCCGAATGCTTTACGGGCGATCTGCTGGGTTCGCTCAAATGCGATTGCGGCCCGCAGCTGCGCGGCGCCATCGAAACCATCGCGAAAGCTGACGGCGGCATCCTGCTCTATCTTTCGCAGGAGGGACGCGGAATTGGCCTCATCAACAAACTGCGCGCCTACCGTTTGCAGGACCAAGGCTTCGATACGCATGAGGCGAACGAGCGTCTCGGCTTCGAGGCCGACGAGCGGCTGTACGAGGTGGCTGCGAAGATGCTGGCGCTGCTCGGCTATTCATCGGTGCGGCTGCTGACCAACAATCCGGAGAAGGTGAAGGCGCTGGAAGGCGCAGGCATCCGGGTGGTCGAACGCGTGCCGCATCGCTTCGCGCCCACCGCTCACAATCGTGTTTACCTTGAGAGCAAGGCACGAGCTGGCCACTTGCTTTAGAGGCCCGGAAAGGCGGAACGAAGCTGCCGATCGGGCATTTTGTCATTTGAGGCTTGCACCTGAGGACACGCATGTCCGCCTTCGGCCTGTACGTGATCGGCTTTGTCATCCTGTTGTGCGGCCTGATTTATGCGGCCTATTTGGTTCACGTGCCGCAGACCTGGATTATCGTCGGCGCGCTCGTGATCGTCGGCATTGGCGTGATGTCCGCCGTCTCGCACACCAAGCGGCGCGATCCACCGGCCGAACCGCCGGCAGCCTGAGTCCGTTAAGGGGACGATACACTCCGTTACATGATGGCGGCGATTTCACTCGGAGCGGCTGAAGAAGCCGCTTAGATGCGCGCGGGCGGGCGGAGAGTCGAAGGAGGCTGCTATGCCTGCCGTCCCGAAGTCCCGTCAGACAGCAATTGCCATTCACGATCCTCTCCGGGGATGGCTCGTGTTATTTCGCGTGCTCATCCTGAGGCTTGCGCAGCTCGCGATGTGGGTTTTCATTGAGCCTTGGGAAGCCGCCGGAAACATGGTGAAGGCGGCGCTCGTGAAAATGGACGAGATGTCGAGGGACGAAGCAGGCCTTGCCGTGGAGGACGACCCGATGCGTAGGCATCCGCATGTGCTGAACGCTGCCACAAACCTGCTCGGCATCTGCTTCATCATTATCGGCGGCCTGAAGCTGACCAACCAGAATTCCAAGACCTATTCCGACGAGATCGCATGGGCGGCAGCCTTCTTTCTCGTGATCAGCATCGCCATGTCGTATTTCGGCGTGCGTGAAGGCATCGAGCGGGAATGGCGGGTGCGCATCGCCGACTGGTCGTTTCTGATCGGCATTGCCGCCTTGATCGTCTCGATGGTGATCGCGGCGTACCAACTCTAGCGCGGGGCTTAGCGGATGAGTGTCAACGCCAGCGGAAGGCGTAAACGGTGTTATCCGCCCCGACGAACAAACGATCCCGCGTCGCCAGGATGGTCTGGAAGTGATGCAGGCCGCTCATTGCGGTGCCGTTGCCGGAGAACACGGCCTTCCCGTTCAACGCATTGAAACCGTGCAGTTCGTTATCCCCCTCTGCGCCGACCGCCCAAACAATCGGCTCCGAAGAGCCATCGGTGGTCGTCAGGATGGGCGCGCCGCCGCCGCTGAACGCCGCGCACCATGCGAAACTCATTGGCGACGAGCCGCTGGCAGCGACATTGAGCATGGTGATATTTCCCCCCGAACAATGGCTGCTGCCCGAATTGGTGAATGCAACCATGGTGGCTTGGTCTGTCTCATACACGGCCGGCGCCGTGCGGATGGCGCCATTTGCGACCGCCAGAACCTGAATGGCGCCCCCAATGCCGCCGAGATTGTGCCGGTCCACCAGATAGGCGTTGCCGTCCTTGCCGAACGCGATAACGCGCCTAGCGGGCTTCTCTCCCGAAACGGCAATGTTGATCGGCAGCGCTTCCGTGCCGCCGAGATCCTGATCGCTGCTGTCCAGCGATTTCCAGTTCAAGGGGGCAAAGTAGTCCTTGGTATTGTCCGAATGGGCGAGCCCGGCTTGAAGCTTGATGATCGCCTCGCCGTCGCTCCAGTCGTTGGCGCCGAAGGTGTTGCCGGTGGTCACGAAGAGGTATGTGCCGTCGCCGGCGAGTCCGCCTTGCGCCCAGATGCCGCCGCCGTTCGCCCGCGTTTGCCAGGTTGCTTCCAGGGAAGCGTTGTCGGGTCTGATCTGCAGGACGGTGCCGCGATAGGAGCCGCAATCGCCGGCATTCCCAGCGTAGTTGACATAAAGCCGCTGCGCATACAGCAGCAGCGCACTGCGCTCTCCCTGCGTCAGCGAACTGAACGTTCCGCCCGCCTTCTTGACCGCCGTCTCGATATCGAGCGGCCAGCCGGCAAGCACGGAACCGTCGGTCAGCGACAGCGCGTAAACTTTGTGCCGCGGCCCGTTCTTCGTGTCGATGAGAGCATCGGCGTAGAGCGTGGCGGACGCCGTGTCGATCACCGGCGTTCCAGTGACGCCGATAGGATCGATGTTGCCGCACGGCAGTTCGCTTCTGGAGACCGGCGAACCAAGCGACTGCTTCCAGACTGTTGCGCCGATGGCGCCATCCAGCGCGTAGATGGTGTTCGACTCGGTGGCCACTATGACCAGCGCCCGCTTCGCGCCATTCGGGCTCCAATAGAGGGGCTGCGCGTAGACGTTGCCTTCGATTTTGGGGCTGAATTTGTTATCGCGCTGCATATTGGCGGCCGCGGACTGCGTCAGCGTCGGCACCACATACGCTCCGTGCCGATGGTTGCCATTGTGATAGGTAGCGACGCTTTCCGCCGAGGCCAGTGAGGGCCAGGCGATCAGGACTGCCATTGCTGCAAGGCGCCGCGTCATCGGTCCATCTCCCCAAGGTTCGCGCCCGCCCGCTCGCATCTTACACGGACTTCGCATGGCTCGTCATCGGCGGTCGTGCGCCGAAAATGGCGGTGCCGATGCGCACGTGCGTGGCGCCAAATTTGATGGCGGTTTCGAAATCGTCGCTCATCCCCATGCTGAGGAAGCGCAGATCGTGCTCCCGCGCCAGCGCCTGCAGGAGCGCGAAGTGCGGAGCGGGCGGTTGATCGACCGGCGGAATGCACATCAGGCCTGCCAACGGCAGTTCCAGCTCTCTGCGACAGTACCGGATGAAGGGGGCCGCATTCTGCGGCGGAACCCCCGCCTTCTGCGGCTCTTCGCCTGTGTTGACCTGGATGAAAAGCGTGGGTGAACGGCCGGAACAATCGATCGCCGCCCTCAGCGCGTCCGCGAGTTTCGGCCGGTCGAGCGTGTGAATTGCGTCGAACAGTTGCACCGCCTCCCGAACCTTGTTGGTCTGGAGCGGACCGATCAGATGCAGCTCCACCCCAGGAACTTCGTCCCGCAGCGCCGGCCACTTGCTCTTTGTTTCCTGGACCCTGCTTTCGCCAAACACGCGGTGGCCAGCCTGGAGAACTGGTCGGATCGCGTCCGCAGCATGAGTCTTCGATACGGCGACGAGTGTGGTAGAAGGGGCCGGCCGAATCGCGGCCGCGCGCGTTTTCTCGATGCGCGATAGAGTATCGGCGAGCGCCGCGGCTGGAGTGACTGCGTCGGAGGTCACGTTGAACGAACTTGAAAAGCGCAGGCTAGCAAGGGCGGCCGCCACCCTCAATGCGCGAAGCAGGCCGGACCTGCCGCCGCTGGTGCTGATGACGGACGACGAACGGCTGGCCGCCCCCCTGGCCGCGGCGCGCGCCTTGCCGCGCGGCAGCATGGTGGTGGTGCGCGCGCGTCAGGGCGCTCATCGCGCCAAGCTGGCCGAAGCCTTGCAGCCGATTGTGCGGGCACGAAGGCTGACTCTGCTCATCGCCAACGATCCGTTGCTGGCGGACAGGATGCGCGCGGCGGGGGTGCATTTTTCAGAAGCCAATGCGCGCGACGCCGGCTCGTGGCGCGCGCGCCGGCCGCATTGGCTGATCACCGTTGCCGCGCATTCCCTCCGGGCATGCGTAGCGGGGCGACGGATGCGCGCCGACGCTGTCTTTCTGGGGCCGGTATTCGCCTCCGCCAGTCATCCGAACGGAAATCATCTCGGACCTTTACGCGGGCGCGCGATTGCGCGGACGGCACCCCTACCCAGCTATGCGCTCGGAGGAATTGCCCTTGCCCCGGCAAATCGTCTGGCAGGCTCTGCCTTCGTGGGGCTGGCCGGCATCGCCGCGCTGGCCGCCTGACGCGCTCGCGTTGCACGAGAGGCGAGCCGCCCGTATAAGCGCCCGCGCGCGGGGAACACGCAACGAAGTGGGTACAATGCGGATTTTAAGCGTCCTTCTGACCACCCTGCTGCTCGCGGCTTGCGGCGGGTCGGATAATCTTGTTGAGGACGAGACCTCCACCGGGTCGACCGCCATTACGTCCTCCGGCGGCCATATCATGCTTGGGGTGAACTCCTATCTCTGGCACGCCACCCTCGACACCTTGCGCTTCATGCCGCTGCATTCGGCCGACCCCTTCGGCGGAGTCATCATTACCGACTGGTATTCGTCTCCGAATGCGCCCAACGAACGCATGCGGGTGACGGCTTACATTCTCGATCGGCGGCTGCGGGCCGACGGGCTGAAGATCACCGTGTTCCGTCAGACGCTTGGAACTGGCGGGGGCTGGGTGGATGCCGCGGTCAACCCGGAAACCGCGACCAAGATCGAAGATGCGGTCCTCACCCGCGCGCGCGAGCTGCGCCTCGCAAGCGGTGGAAGTTGAATTAGGCGCGCTGTAAGCCTTTCACGCCGGCTGCAGCGCAGAACGGCGGAAGGGAATGGTTCATGGCGCGATACGACGCCAAAGAGTCCGAAAAGCATTGGCAGGCGGTGTGGGACCAGCGCCAGTGCTTTGTCGCGCCCAACGAATCTACCCGGCCCAAATGCTACGTGCTGGAAATGTTTCCCTACCCTTCCGGGCGCATCCACATGGGGCACGTGCGCAACTACACGATGGGGGATGTGCTGGCCCGCTTCCGGCGCGCGCAGGGATATAACGTGCTCCATCCGATGGGCTGGGACGCTTTCGGACTGCCGGCGGAGAACGCCGCCCGCGAAAAGGGCGTGAACCCGCGCGACTGGACCTACGCCAATATCGCAACGATGCGCGGCGAGCTGAAGCGCATGGGGCTTGCCATCGATTGGTCGCGTGAGTTCGCAACCTGCGATCCGGATTATTACGCGCAACAGCAGCGCCTGTTCATCGAATTTTATAAGGCGGGGCTGGTGTACCGCGCGGAAGCGGATGTGAACTGGGATCCGGTGGACGGCACGGTGCTGGCCAATGAGCAGGTGATCGAGGGCCGCGGCTGGCGCTCCGGCGCGCTGGTCGAGCGCAAGAAGCTCTCGCAATGGTTCTTCAAGATCACCGAATACGCCGACGAACTGCTGAGCGCCCTGGATCGGCTAGATCGCTGGCCGGACAAAGTGCGGCTGATGCAGAAGAACTGGATCGGACGTTCTGAAGGCTTACGCGTCATCTTCGATCTTTCCAACGGCAGCAGAGTGGACATCTTCACCACGCGTCCGGACACGCTGTTCGGCGCCAGCTTCGTGGCGCTGTCGCCCGATCATCCGCTGAGCCAGCGGCTGGGGGAAAAGGATTCGAAAATTGCCGCGTTTATCGAGTCCTGCCACCGCCTCGGCACCTCGGAAGCCGCCATCGAGACGGCCGAGAAGATGGGCTACGACACCGGCATCACGGCGGCGCACCCGTTCGCCCCGGAGTGGAAGCTGCCGGTGATGATAGCGAATTTCGTGCTGATGGGTTACGGCACGGGCGCCATCTTCGGTTGCCCGGCACACGATCAGCGCGATCTGGAATTCGCGCGCAAATACGATCTGCCAGTGTTGCCGGTCGTCATTCCGGACGGCTCCGATGCGAAAACCTTCGAGGTGGGCGACGAGGCGTATGTCGGCCCGGGGCATCTCGCCAATTCGCGCTTCCTCGATGGGATGAGCGTCGAAGAGGCCAAGAACGAAGTTGCCAGGCGCCTCGAAGCGGAAGGCCGCGGCAAGCGCGAGGTGAATTACCGTCTGCGCGACTGGCTTGTTTCGCGGCAGCGACCCTGGGGCTGCCCCATCCCGATGATCCGTTGCGGCAAATGCGGCCTCGTTCCGGTGAAAGAATCCGATCTGCCGGTGCTGCTGCCCGATGAGCTGCAATTCAAAGGCGCGGGCAATCCGCTCGACTCACATCCCACGTGGAAGCATGTCGATTGCCCGCAATGCGGCGGCCGGGCGCTGCGCGAAACCGATACCTGCGATACCTTCGTGGATTCCGCGTGGTACTTCGCGCGCTTTTGCGATACCACTGCCGAGGGCCCGGTCAGCCGCAAAGCCGCGGATTACTGGCTGCCGGTCGATCAATACATCGGAGGAGTGGAGCACGCGATCCTGCATTTGCTCTATGCGCGCTTCTTCACCCGCGGGCTGCACCGGCTTGGCTATACTGATGTCGACGAGCCGTTCGCCGGATTGTTCACGCAGGGCATGGTTTGCCACGAGACTTATAAGGGCTCTGATGGCCAGTGGCTTGCGGTCGGTGAAATCGAGAAGCGGGACGGCAAAGCTTATCTGAAGGGCAGCGACTTGGAAGTGACGATCGGCCGTTCGGAAGCGATGTCGAAATCTAAGAAGAACGGCGTCGCGCCGGAAGGCATCGTCGATCTGTACGGCGCCGACACGATCCGCTGGTTCATGCTGTCCGATTCCCCGCCCGAGCGCGACATCGAATGGACCAACGAAGGCGCGGAAGGCTGCTGGCGCTTCGTGCAGCGCATCTGGCGGCTGATCGAGGAGGCGAAAGATTTGCCGCCGCCGCGCACCCCGGTCGCTTCCGTGGATGGCGAGGCCCTGGAATTGCGACGGGCCACGCATCGCGCCGTTGCCGCCGTTACCGACGATCTGGAAAATTTGCGCTTCAATCGCGCGGTGGCGCAAATCTACACACTGGCAAACGCAATCGGCACGGCGCCGCCTTCGATTCCGGGAGCGGTGCGGCGGGAAGCAGTCGAAACGCTGGTGCTCCTGATCGATCCGATGATGCCCCATCTGGCAGAAAGCTGTTGGCAGGCGCTTGGCCATGAAGCCCTAGTGGTGGATGAACCCTGGCCCAAGGCAGACCCTGATCTGGTGCGGCAGGACGTGATCACCATCGCGGTGCAGGTGAACGGAAAATTGCGCGGCACCATCGAAATGGCCCGCGGCGCCGAAAAATCGTCGGTCGAATCCGCGGCACTCGCGCTGGAACCGGTGGCGCGCGCGCTGGACGGAAAGCCGCCGAGGCGCGTCGTGGTGGTGCCGGACCGAATCGTGAATATCGTCGCATGAAGGTGGGTGGCCCTCTTGTTCTTGTGTCGTCAGCGCTCGCTCTAGCCGCCTGTGGATTCCATCCGCTTTACGGCGAGTTGAACGGAAAGCCGGGGGCGGCGTCGCACTTCACGCAGGTTTACGTTCCGCCCATCGAGCTCGAGAATGCCGGCTACGAGGTGCGAAACGATCTGCTTGATCTCACGCAGGCGAAAAGCCAGCCGGCCGGCACGCTTTACGATTTCCGCATTGTCCTGCGGGACCGCAATCAGGACATCGCCGTGCAGAACACGCAGGTGGGCGCGGTGAAGGAAGTGGAGATCACGCGGTATAATTACACGCTGATCGCCAACTACCAACTGGTAGACCGGAAAACGCAGAAGGTGCTGGCAAAGGGCACCGAAAGCTCACTGTCCGCTTACGACGTCGTGGCGAATCCCTATGCCACGCTGACGGCGCAGCAGGACGCGCAGGCGCACACCGCGCGAGATATCGCCCAGAGGCTTCAGTTGCGGCTGGCGCTGTTCTTCGCGCAGGGCCAGGACGCCTCGAGGTGATCGTGAAATCCTGGGAGGCGGACCGGTTTCTGGAGCGTCCACCGCCCAATCTGGTGGCCGCCCTTTTCTTCGGGCCGGATCAGGGACTTGTGCGGGAGCGCGTCGATGCGCTGGCCAGAACGGCGGTGCCCGACCTGAACGACGCTTTCCGCGTCAGCGATTTGGACGGCGACACCGTCGCGACAGACAACGCGCGCCTTGCCGATGAAGCGGCTGCCATTTCCATGCTGGGCGGACGCCGCGTGGTGCGCGTGCGCGGCGCCGGCAATGCGTTGGCGCCGCTATTCGAATCCTTTCTCAACGAGCCCAAAGGCGATGCGCTGATCGTGGTGCAGGCGGGCGAACTCACGCCCGCTTCCGCGTTGCGCAAGGCTTTCGAAAAATCGAAGAATGCCGCTGCGGTACAATGCTATCCCGACAGCGCTCAGGATCTGGCGCGCGTGGTGCAGAATGCGCTGAAGGCGGAAAGCCTCACCATCGGCTCCGAAGCGCTGGACGATGCCGTGTCACGGCTCGGGGCGGACCGCGGCATGACACGCCGCGAAATCGAGAAGCTGGTGCTATACATGCGCGGTCACAAGCGGGTCGAGCTGGAAGACGTTCGCGCCATTCTTGGTGACGAAGCCGAAGCGCGGGTGGATGCCGTGTGCGACGCGGCGGGTGAAGGCAATCTCGCCCGCCTGGATATCGAACTGGAGCGCGTGCGGGCTGACGGGGCGACGCCTGCCCAAATCCTGCGCGCCGCGCTGGGGCACTTCCAGCGCCTCATTCAGCTGAAGCTGGTTTCATCCCAGGGTGAAGCGCTCGACGCGAAGTTGAAGGGCGTCGGCAAACAACGGATGGCCTCGATCAAGCGGCAGGTCTCACGCTGGAACGAAGAGCATCTGCTGAACGCCTGCGAGCTGCTTCTGGAAACCGAGGCCCTCACGCGCACCACGGGCGTGCCGGCGGAGGCGGTTACCGGCCGCGCTCTCTTTACAATCGCCGCGATGGCGCGGTCCCGCTGAGCCCCGAGGTAAACCTTTGAGCTGCGGCACTTTCTGAGTATAAGCCCGCTGGGTTTCGGTGGATTTCTCGATGCCAAAGGGTGAGCGCAGACGGCGACGCAATCCGGATCTGCAGGCGGAAGCCGGTGCGGCAAACGCTGCGCAAGCCGATGAAGGCGCGGCCGAGGCGACACAAGCTGAATCCTCAGGATCGTCCGGTTCCGCGCAGGACGGCAGCGCCGCCGCGGAGGAGTCTCTTTCATCCACGCGCGGCTGGCCGGACGGATCGCCGCCGCGCCAGATCGCGCTGGCGGAAATTCTGGTGAATCCGGAACTGGCGGGACCCACCGCCGTACCAACCCCCGCTGCGAAGGACCTTCGGACAGACGCGCTCCCGAATAGAGAAGCCCCTAAGCGCGAAGAGCGAACTGCGGCTCCGCGCGAGCGTGCGGCTGTGCAGGCAGCGCCGGTGTTCGATAACGCCGCGTCGGAATCGCCTCCCGTCGAAAGCGCTGCGTCGGCGACGCACCGCTCCTACCCGTCCGACCATCTGAATTCCCCGCCTCCGGACGACCGCCCGCGCTGGACCAGAGAACCGATGCTGGTTGCGCTGCTCCTTGCGGCGCTCCTCGTTTTGATCTTCGACACCTATTTCACTTGGCGCCTCAACGGGCTTTCCGACCGCTTGGCTATGACGTCAGGGTCTGTCGCTGCTGCTGCCGCGGAGCGGCCCTGGGTGGGTGTCGACAGCATCAAGACCACGCAATTCGCCAGTGGCGGACAGCCGGTGACGACCGTGCATATCGTCAACAGCGGCCATGAACCGGCCTACGATTTGCGCTCGAACACAGCCGGCAGCCTGCGTGCCGCAACGACACCGGGACCGTCGGTACCCGCGCAGAAAGGTCAGCTGGCGGTCACCGCGCTGCTGCTTCCCAACGTCGGTGGCAATCTCACATTCTTCGCAAACACACGCGCCCTTACGGCTGAGGAAGCGGCCAACGTTCGCTCGGGCCAATACGTGCTGTGGCTGGCGGGGCGACTGGACTACCGGGATGCGCATGGGCATCCGCATCTCACGACCTTCCGCTACCGCTACAATCCGGCGCTCAACAGTTTCATGGCGACGCCCGACGGCAACACCGCCAACTGAACGTTGAGGTAGGTTGCGGGGCGAACTGCCATTTCCCTTGTTTGCGCGATCAACAGCGATATCGGATTGGCATCGTAGGTTGCCCCACTCTTCAATGGTGGAATTCCACCAGAGGCGGTTGACTGCCTTCGAAACTGTAGCAGGGCACTCCCAGATTGGCGGTCGGCTTGTCGGCGGGGCAGGGCTTTTCGAATGGTACGAACGGGGCGTTTCGCTTTGCGATCACCGCGTCATAGGGCGACGGCTTGGCGGGCCCAAGCGTCAGCGAGGGCCCTTGTCCGCTCCACTTGTTCACCAGACAATGGGCCTTTTCCCGCGGCGAAAGCCGTTCGTAATACGCGCCGGTGCAATTGTAGAGGTAGCGGCCGACGGCCTGGATATCTCCTTGCGGTTCTGCCGGCTTCGCCGGCACGGCCGGCTCAGAAATCGAAGGTGTAATCGCGCGCGGAGAAACCTCCGGCACAAGCAAGATTGGTGGCACAAACTCACTCGGCTTGCGCGACGAACGGCTGGGTTCCGGCCTCACGGGAAGAGAGATGACGATCTCCCGCTCACCGAAGACATGTTTGTAAAGATTGGGCCGAAACGCGGCGAGCAGCGCCAGCAGGATCAGCAGGTGCAGGAGAAGGACGATACCGCCAGTTGCGGCGCGGCGGAGTCCCAGTTCTGCCTGCATCCGCTCTTCCGTTGCCGATCACCACGCCAGCCTCGGCAGTCTAGGGCAGGCCATACGAAATCGCCACGCCGGCCAGCCACACATGAAGCAACCTTAAGGATGTCTCAAAGTAGCGTCCGGCAGGCTGGGCGCGGGTTTGCTACCGCCGTTTCAGGTGAAGGGCGAGAGACTGGGCGGTTTCAGGAGGCTTGACCCGCCAGGTTCTGAAGCGCGCTTCCTGGCCAGCTGCCAGTTGGCGCGTGTCCGGCTGGAACGACCAGCGGTCCACCGGACGGCCGCTTGCATCCGCCAATACAGCCTCGACCTGCGGAACAGGCTGGGCCTGTGACCCGGAATTCACAATGCTGCCGCGCACCACCAGCACCGGCCGGCCGTCGTGCATCTCGCGGCTATAGGCCACCGCTCCGAAATTGATCGCGCCATTTTGGGGCGTCGCGCTTCTCTCCTGGGAAAGACCCCAAGCCGCCGCGGCGGCCAGCACAACGAGTATCCAGGTGGGAATCAGCGGAATTCTCCGCCGCGGGCGAGTGGCCGACGGCTCTGTACGCGCAGGGCGCCTCAAATCCCGATCAGAACCGTGTGGCTGCACCGCATCTTTGGAGCCTGAATACGGCACCCGCGCAAGACCGAGCGCAGGCTCCTTCTGCGCGGCGCTTTGGCGCCACGTGTGGCCGCATTTGGTGCAGCGGACGTCCTGTCCGTCCGCGGAAATCGGCTGCGCGTCCCGCGAATAGCGGGTTGCGCATTGCGGACATGTAAAGATCATGCGGTTCGCCCGAATTCCGGGGCACGTTAGAGGCAGTCTGCGATACTCGACAACAGACCGCCGCGGTGGTTCTTGGATTATGGTTAGTCGCGATGATTCGGTTCGAAAATGTCGGGATGCGCTACAGAAGCGGGCCCGAAGTATTGCGCGATCTGACCTTCACGCTCGATCCGGGCACCTTGTCCTTCCTGACCGGCCCGTCGGGTGCGGGAAAATCCACGCTGCTTAAGCTGATGTATCTCGCCGAGCCGCCTTCGCGTGGCCGCATCACGTTGTTCGGCAGCGATCTCGCGAACACAAAACGGAGCCAGCTTCCAGCTCTGCGCCGTCGCATAGGCGTCGTGTTTCAGGATTTTCGGCTGCTGGATCACCTCTCCGCTTTCGACAACGTCGCATTGCCGTTGCGCATCGCGGGCCGCGACGCTGCCAGCTATGGTCAGGATGTGGAAGAATTGCTGTCGTGGGTTGGTCTTGGCTCCCGCCTGGAGGCGCGACCCGCAACCCTCTCGGGCGGCGAGCAACAGCGCATCGCCATTGCGCGCGCCGTCGTTGGCAGGCCGGACTTGCTACTGGCAGACGAGCCCACCGGCAATGTGGATCCCGAGATGGGGCGCCGCCTCATCCGTCTCTTCGAGGAACTCAACAAGCTCGGGACGACCGTGCTGATTGCCACGCATGACCGCACCCTCATAGAAAGTTCGCGGGCGCGCGAAATGCGCTTGGTGGACGGCCGGGTGATCGAATTGCGGAGTGCCGTCCTGTGAGCGGTTTCGGACGCATCATGCCCCGCGACAAAGGCGCGTTGTCGCTCGACCTGGTGATTGCAGTGATGGCCTTCCTGGCAGGAATTGCACTGGGGGCCGCGCTGATTGCCGAGCGCGCATCGGCCGATTGGCAGACGGGACTGGCTGGCCGGCTCACGGTCCAGATCGTGCCGTCAGCCAAAACGAAGGCGCCGGTCGATCGCCAGGTGGCCGCAGCACTTGCCGTTCTGAATGCAACCAGGGGTGTGGCGCACGCCGAGGCGTTGTCGCAGCACGACACGGTAGAATTGGTGCGGCCGTGGCTGGGGAGCAATGCCCTCATTCCGGAGCTGCCGTTGCCGCGCCTCATCGATGTGACACTGGTACCCGGTGAGCACGTCGATCTCGAAACAATGAGGCAGCAACTGAAGGCCGCCGCGCCGGATTCGAACCTCGACGACCATAGACGATGGCTGGCGAGGCTGCGGGCCTTGGTCCGTGGCATCCTCTGGTCCGCCTATGGCGTGCTCGCGCTCATTTCGCTGGCAACCGCCGCGACGGTTTCCTTCGCCACACGCGCCGGTCTCGCGGCCCATCGCGACATTGTCGAGCTACTGCATCAGATGGGAGCCCGCGGCGGCTTCATCGCCCGCGCTTTCGAATGGCATTACTTTCTGGCCGCATTGGTTGCCGGCGGGATCGGAGGGGGACTGGCGGCGCTATTTTATTTGGCGGCAAGTGGACTGGAAGCGGCTGGTCTCGAGCCCGTTCCATTTCTGCCGCCGCTCGGTCTGCATGTCTCGGAGCTGGCATGGCTGCTCACCATTCCGGTCGGAGCGAGCTGGATTGCGTTGATTACGGCGAGGCTGTCCGTCTTCGGTGCGCTCTCGCGCATCTACTAGGGTTACCGGCGCGCCCCGCTTCCCCTAAAATGGTCCCGCGGGGCGGTGCGTCCCGCGCGGAGGCAGGATTTGGCAACGCTTAGGAAATCGCTCGCTTTCATGGGCCGGATCGTTCTGGTCGCGATCCTGGCTTATGTGCTGGGCTTCATTGCTTTTGCCGCGACGCTGCCTGGCCGTCCGCCAGGCATCCCGCACACCGATGCGGTCGTGACTCTGACCGGGGGCGATTCGCGTTTGCAGACGGCTGCCCGGCTTCTCGAGCACGGCGCCGCCAAACGGCTGCTGGTTACAGGGGTCCATCCCTCCATCACCAAGCCGGAACTCAAAGAACTCGCCCATGGCGGGGGCCGCTTCGATTGCTGCGCGGACCTCGATTTCGCCGCGGAAGACACGCGCGAAAACGCCGTGCAAGCCGCGACCTGGATGCGGGCGCATGGCTTCAAAAGCCTGATTTTGGTGACAGCCAACTACCACATGCCGCGCAGCCTCGCCGAGTTCCACGCAGCGATGCCGAATGTGCAATTGGTAGCCTATCCGGTTGAGCCCGAGGGCGCGAACTGGGGCCACTGGTGGCGCAATCCGCATACCGTGCGGCTGTTGCAGGCGGAATATACGAAGTATCTCGCGAGCCTCGTGATTGACCGCTTCATTTCCTCAAAACCGCCGGCGAGGCGCCGCAGCGGCTGACCATTCGCCCGATGACGCTGCTCCGGTCTTTTCTCTTCGCAATTTGGTTCACCGTCGCCACTGTTTTCATCTATGTGGCGGTGTTTCCGGCGCTGCTGCTGCCGCGCATCGCGATGGTGCATGCATCCCGGCTGTGGTCGCGCGTGGTGTTCTTGGGCCTGAAGCTGTTTGCGGGACTCACCTACGAGGTGCGGGGCGAGATTCCGCGCGGACCCGTGCTCGTCGCCTCCAAGCACATGAGTATGTGGGACACGATGGCGCTCTATCTCATTCTCTACGATCCCGCCGCGGTGCTGAAGCGCGAACTGCTGCGGGTCCCATTCTACGGCTGGTACATCTGGAAGGCGGGTGTCATTCCCGTCGACCGCGGCGGCTATGCATCGGCGCTCCGAAAGATGACCTCGGCAGCCAGGCAGGCCCTGCAGCAGGGCCGCCCCCTTCTCATCTTCCCGGAAGGCACCCGAAAAAACCCGGACGCACCACCGGATTACAAACCTGGCGTGGCGGGACTCTACAGCCAGCTAAATGTCGCCTGCATTCCTGTGGCACTCAATTCCGGTCTGTTCTGGACAGGGCCGATGGGTTTCATCAAGAAACCGGGGCGAATTGTTGTGGAGTTTCTCGATCCTATTCCGCCGGGACTGAAACGAACGGAATTCATGCAGCTTTTGCAGCAGCGCATCGAGAGCGCCACCGCCAGGCTGCTTGCGGAGTCGCATCCGCGCTAAAACAGTGCCGCGGCCAGGTTGATCATGGTGGCGAGGATCGCCGTGTTGAATGCAAACGCCACCAGCGTATGGAACGTGCCGATGCGCCGCATCTGCCTGGAGCTGAAGGTAATGTCCGCCGTTTGCGAGGTGGCGCCAAGCACGATGGAGAAGTGCACGAAATCCCAGTAGTCCGGCTCGCCGCTGGCGCCGAAATCGAGTCCGCCGCGGGGCGCGCCGCTTTCCTCGGCGACGTAGTAGACATGCGCGTAGTGCAGCGCGAACACGATTTGCACGAACAGCCAGGAGAGCACCACGGTGGCGGCGGCCAAGCCGATGTGCAGCGCGGCCGCGGGCAGGCCTTTGGCCTGCGACAGCTCCGTCACCAGTGCCGCGATGCTCGCCAGGGCGGCGAGGATGGTCAGCGCCAGGATCAGGCTGCCTGCTTCGTCGTGCTCGCAGGCGCGGCGTTTCATCCGCGCAAGATCCACATCGCGCATGAACAACAAGCTCATTAGCAGGAATGCGATCACGCCGGCGTCCCAGCCGACGAGTGCCCGGGTGATCGGCCGGGTGAGCCACATGCCGCTGATCAGGTAAAGCGCTGCCATCGTCAACAATGCGGCAACGAGGTACGGGCGACGCTTCAGCGCGCGCAACATGCGGCCGCTCGAGCCTACGGATTGAACTGATAGATTGCGCCGTCGTCGTGTGCGCCCCCGTGCACGGTGGTGCCGAAGAAGTGACCCGCGCCGTCATCCAGCATGCCGTTATAGGCATACTCACCGTCCGGCGATCCCGCGAAACTGTGCACCACATTCTCGCTCCAGTGGCGGTGAGCACCGGGCACAAGCTTGAAAATCACGCCGTCGGCTGCCGCGCCGCCTTCACTCGTGGTGCCGTAGATGTTGCCCGCGCTGTCGAGATTCACGCTACCAATCGGGCCCGAACCATCGCTGCCGCTGAAACTGTAGAGCACCTTCTCCTTCCACTCGCCTCTGCGGGGGGAGAGCTCATAGACGCAGCCGATGTCGTTGGCGCAGGCGTAGTAGGTGGTCCCATAGATGTTGCCGAGCGCATCGAAGGTGAGGCCGCCGTACGGAAAGCCGGCATCCGGTTCGTCCAGAAAGTTGTAGATCACCTTGAACTTCCACATGCCGCGCTGGTCAAGCGACAGGCGATAGATTGTTCCTGCGCCGTTGGTGCCGCCCGCTGTCGCCGCGCCGAAAAGGCTGCCGTCGTGCATGACCAATGCGCCTGCGGAGCCGCCGATGCCGTCAATGCCGGTGAAGGCATGCAGCACCTTTAACCTGTAAGTGCCGTGCTTCGCCGGTCTCATTTCGAAAATAGTGCCGGCACCGTTCGCGCCGCCGGTCGGTGCCATGCCGTAGACGTTGCCGCTGTCGTCCAGCGTCAGCCGTGCGCCGGGGCCTGATCCGTCATCGCCGCCGGTGAACTGATGAATGACGCTTTGCGTCCAGCTTCCGCCATTGTTGGTGAGCTTGTAAGCCACGCCGCAACCGCCTTCGCAGACGCCACCGCCGCCGGTTACCGCCGTGCCGTAGATATTGCCGGCAGCATCGAGGGTTACCCCCTTGTAAGGTTCCGCGCCATCGGCGCCACCGCTGAAGCTGTAGAGCACGATGTGCGTCCAGCTGCCGTCGCCGTTGGGGTGCAGCTGCCACACCGTGCCGCTGGCGTGCGTGCCGCCCTGCACAGTGGTGCCGTAGAGATTGCCCGCCGAATCGCGCACCAGGTCCGTGTCCGCGTATTCCCCATCCGCGCCGCCTTCGAAACTGTAGATCACGTTGACGCTTGCTGCATGCACGAGGGTGATGAACGCGCAATTGGCGAGCAAGCTGAGACCGATGGATTTCATGCCATCCCCGCGCTTCACACCCCCAAGACTATCACCGGCACGAAGCTTCTTCTACGGCCGCGCAGTGCCGTTCGGCCTATTCCCGCCGCTCCTTGACCGCTGACTGGCTGATTCTCCATAAGCGCGTGCTTCTCAGGATTTCCGGACGTGAGCTTCCCGCATCTGCTTCCCACCTATGCGCGCGCGGACGTGGCGTTCGTGCGGGGCGAAGGCGCGTATCTCTTTGATGAAGAGGGTCGGAAGTATCTCGACTTCGGCGCGGGCGTGGCGGTGAACGCGCTGGGGCACGCGCATCCGCACCTGGTGGAGGCGCTCACCGAACAGACCAGCAAGCTGTGGCACACCTCCAATCTCTATCGCGTGCCGGGCCAGGAGAAACTGGCGCGGCGTCTCATCGAAGCCACCTTCGCCGATACGGTCTTCTTCACCAATTCCGGCGTGGAGGCGATCGAGGCATCGATCAAGACGGCGCGGCGCTATCACTTCGCCAACGGCGCGCCGGAGCGCTTCCGTATCGTCACCTTCGAAGGCGCCTTTCACGGCCGCACGCTCGCGGCCATCGCAGCCGGCGGGCAGAAGAAATACTTCGAAGGCTTCGGGCCGAAGGTAGAAGGCTTCGACCAGGTGCCGTTTGGCGACGCGCGCGCGCTGGCGGAAGCGATCACCGATGCCACAGGCGCTCTGCTGATCGAGCCGATCCAGGGCGAAGGCGGTTTGCGCCCTGTGCCGCCGGAATTCCTCCGCCACTTGCGCGCGTTGTGCGACGAGCGCGGCATGCTGCTGATTTTCGATGAGATTCAAACCGGGATCGGCCGCACCGGAAAGCTGTTTGCGCACGAGTGGGCCGGCATCGAACCGGACATTATGGCCATCGCCAAGGGCATCGGCGGAGGCTTTCCGATGGGCGCGTGCCTCGCGACCGCGGACGCGGCGAAGGGCATGACCGCGGGCACGCACGGCACCACCTTCGGGGGCAATCCGCTGGCGATGGCGGTGGGCAACGCGGTGCTGGATGTGGTGCTGGCGCCGGGATTTCTGGAGCACGTGCAGCGCCTCGGCAATTTCGCCAGGCAGCAATTCGCTTCGCTGATCGCTGATTACCCTTCCGTCTTCGAAGACCTGCGCGGAGAAGGACTGATGCTGGGGTTGAAGATGCGCGTGCCCAACACGGCGTTCATCGATTCGCTGCGCGCGCACGGCATGCTCGCCATCGGTGCCGGCGACAATGTCGTCCGCCTCCTTCCCCCGCTGATCATTGAAGAAGCGCAGGTACGCGAAGCGCTGGAACGGCTCAGCGCGACCGCTCAAGAATTTGCATCGAGAGCGCAAGTGTAAGCTGGAAGGAATCGGGCGCTGGCGCGGTCACTATCCGGCGGCAAAAGAAACGGCGCCGCCAAAAGGCGGCGCCGTCGGAAACAGATTGGCGTCTAAAGCCGCAAGGGGCGTTCGGACCAGCTGCGCCAGCTCGGTGCCACGCCAAGCTCGCGTTCACGGCCGCCTTCTTTCGCGGCAAACCACGAGACCGCGGCACCTAGCAACATGGCGACAGCCGTGAGGAAGGCAATGATCACACCGGCCGCGCGCGCGCGTTTCAGG
Organism: Rhizomicrobium sp.; assembly: GCA_035455725.1. Taxonomy (GTDB): domain Bacteria; phylum Pseudomonadota; class Alphaproteobacteria; order Micropepsales; family Micropepsaceae; genus Rhizomicrobium. Next base: position 30,899 of record DATIEM010000204.1, read on the forward strand.
GCATCGTGCGCGCGGGGGATTGCCTTGCTGACCCGCGCGTCGGCTTCCTCCGGCGACACATGCGCCCGGCTGGACACCAGGGTGACCAGATAATCGCGGTCTTCCTGCGAGACGCCGCTATGGCTGGATGAGGTGAGCAGGATGCGCGCCGCCTCGCCGCGGGCCTGCGTCATCTCATCGGCCGGAATGGGTCGGTCCGAACGGAAGAGCTGGTCGAGCTCGTAGGCAATGGTGTTTTCGCCGGCGACCGAGGTGGACGGTCCGGCATTGCCGCTGCCCGGCACCGCAGCGGGGGCCGCAACACCTGCCGCTGCAATCGCCAGCACGGCGGCGATCACGATGGCCAGGGCCCAGGCCAGCAGCCCGTGCATGCCGTCGCGGAATTCGGCTTCGTCGGACGCCGCCACGGAAACGATGCGCGAGCGCATCCGTCCCGCGACCCATCCGCCGAATCCAAAGCTCACCAGCGCTACGAAAACGAAGTAGAGGCCGGACAGGAACCAGAGCGCGAACGACGCATCGCGCCACGTGGGCGACGCGGAGTTCACCGCCAAGCCCAGGCCTGAGCCGAAGGCAAGCAGGACAGAGGCGAGTGCTGCGGCCGCAATCGCGCCCGCAATGACCGCGCTCCAGTGGACGTCGCTGACGGACCCGCCGGGCGACACCGTAGTTTCCGTTATAGTCATGATGCTCCTCCCTGGGGGTGCCGGCGCTTAGCGCAGGCCGAAGAAGGAGAGGATCGCCAGAATGACGACAATCAGACCGACAAGATAGATGAGACCGCTCATGAGTTGCTCCCGAAGCTCCGCTCGCTAGACCGCCCCCTCGGTTCAGCAGGGAAACGCCGTAAACTTGCGAAAAGTTGCGCTCACCCCTGCGGCGGGTTGGCCGCAGGCGGGGAACTCGAGGGCGTTTTCAGCGAGGAATCCGCCGAAAGCGCCACTTGCAGCTTCGGCATTCCGACCACCTGATAGGTGCCGGACGCGATGCCTAGCCCGGCCGCCTTCAGGTTCTGCACGATCTCCCGGCTCATGGCGTCCTTGATGCCGCGCACGCCGTGATCGGGCACCACAAAGCGCACGCTCATCTCGACCCAGTTGTCGGTCAGCCGCCAATAGACGCGAGGACCGGGGTTTTCGTCGCCGAGGAAGTAGCGGCGCTTGAGGTCCTCAATCGCCTCCTTCTCCATCTCGCTGAATGTGACGGTGTGCTTCTCGGCGGCCGCCAGAATGATCTGCTCCGCCTTCTGCCAATCGGAATCGTAGGCGATGGGAACGGCGATCTCCTCGAAGATGAAGGGAAACTCGCGCGTGTAGTTGTAGACGGGCTGGTCGAAGATCACAGCGTTCGAAACCGTGACGATACGCCCGGTGTATTGCCGGCTATGCACCCACACCGATGGACTGTCTGCCTGCTCGCCTTTGGCCTCTCCCATTTCCATGACAGTGGTTTGCAGGAACGAGAGATCGACCACGTCGCCGCGCACACCGCCAATGACAATGCGGTCTCCGGCATTGAACACCTTGCCCCGCAGGATCAGGAAATAGCCGGCAATCGCAGTAATCACGCGTTGCATGGCGATGGCGATGCCCGCGGTGATCAGGCCAAGAAATGTGGCGAGCCGGCCCGGATTGTCGAACCAGATCGAAATCAGCATCAGGACGATGAGAATGGCGACCAACAGGCTGGTCCCCTGCTTGGTCCAGAATGCGGCGCGCCGCGAGTTAACGCGGCCGGTGATCCGGCCTGTAAGCTGGATCAGCTTGGAGATTCCCCAGCCGATCAACGGCACCACAATCAACACGGCCGCGGTCATGGCGACCTTGCGGGCGTTCTCCGCGTTCACGCCCACGAGATTGACGCCGAAAATTTCCAGCGAGCCGTTGCGCCCGGCGAAATCGATCACCGTCAGCCCCGCGCGTCGCCCGAAGCGCTAGGCAGCGCGCGCAAGTTTGCTTCCTTCGTGAACGCGCCTTGAAGCCGTCCCTTCAACGCCCAGCGGGTGAGCTTTGGCTTCTTTGCCCGGCTTTTTGCGAGCATCCAGGATCTCGTTGATCTCCTCCCCGATGAGAATCACGATCATCGAAATCCAGATCCAGGTCATGAAACCGATGCCGGCGCCGAGCGAGCCGTATGTCTTGTTGAAACTGCCGTAATTGGCGGCGTACCAGGAGAACGCCATCGAGGCGATCAGCCATCCAAACGCGGCGAGCGCGCTGCCCCAGGTAATCCAGCGCCAGGGAATGTCGTTGCAACCGGGTCCGAAACGGTAAAGCAGCGCGATGCCGAGAGTGAGCAGCGCCCAGATCAGCGGCCAGCGCGCGATGGAAACCAGCAGTTCGAGAGCGTGACCCCATGCCACCGAATTCAGGATCGCCGGAATGAGGATGACCGCGCCGACAGCCAGCAGCACAAAGGCGATCGTTCCTGCCGTGAACACGAGCGAGATCGCGTTCAACTTGATGAAGCCACGCGTTTCCTTTTCCTTGAGAACGATATTCAGCGCATCGAACAGCGACTTCATTCCCGCATTGGCGCTCCAGAGCGAGAACGCAATGCTGCCGATGGCGGTCAGCCCCAAGGCCTTATGGCTCTGGGCAGCCAAATGTTTGATCTGCTCGCCGATAATCTGGATCGCGCCGCCGGGAAGGAAACTCGACATCGAGGAAAGATCGCCATTGATCTTCGCGGCATCCGCGAACAGACCGTAGATCGACACAACGGCCGCAGTGGCAGGAAATACTGCCAACAGGAGGAAGAACGTTACGCCCGCGGAAATCGCCACGATCCGGTCGTCGGAAATGCGCTTGTAAAGCTCGAGAACGAACTGCTTCGCGGTCAGCCGCGGCGCGGCGATGGATTTGTTTTCCGCCGGAGTGGCACCGCGGGCGCGATTGCGATTGCGACCCACACCCAAGGCAAGCAGCAGCGCCGCCAATCCCGCAGATGCGAGCCGCGGCGTCCACTTCGCCGCGGCCCGCCTGCGATCCGTGTACTCAGTGGCGGTAGGCGGCCGTGCTATCCCCGCCATTTTCCGATCCGTAACTGGTACTCGTGGATTCGCCGGTCGAAGTACCGGTCTGGGACGCCGTGCTATCCTCATCGCCGCGGAGCTTCTCGCTCGCTGCGTCGTAGGTGCGCTGCGCCACGGACTTCACTCGCTCGTAGCCCTCGCTGGCCAGTTCCTTGGCGCTGTCTTTCAATTTTTCCGCCTGTTCGCCCAGCATATCATTTTCCATCCGGCTCAGGGGGATGAGCGCGCCCAGCGCTACGCCGATCGCGAACCCTACGCCCGCGACCAGCAGCGGCTGCTCGCGCGCCAGTTGGCCGATGCCGGAGCCTGTCCGGCTGGCGGTATTGCTTGCTGCACGTCCTGTACGTCTTGCCATCTCTGTTGTCCTTTCCATCAGGGAAGAAGCCGCCTGACCGGTGGCTTCCGCCGCGCGGCTGAGTGCTTCTCCGGATTTCTGCAACGCCGTCTGGGCCGCACCGGTTGCCGCGTCGCGCCCCTTCTGCATCGTGCGGCCTATAAACCCGCTGCGCCTCTCGTTTCCGGAGTCGTCGTCGCCGGAGTTTGAGCGCGGCGCGTCGGGACTGTCATCGTTCGTTCCTGAATGCATGGTAACCATCGTCAACTCCTCTACATCGGACGCGGAGAGTCTGGCTTTTGCCGAGCCTTCCAGAGAGCGCATAACGCGTGCGGCTGTTCCCAGTATCCCGGAAGAACGCGGCTGGAGTTGTTCGTAGTCCTCGTAGTCGAGCCCGTCGTGGAGTGGGATTTGCCGCTGCCGGCGCATTCCGTTTGCCAGCAGGATCCAGGCCACGCCTGCGCCAATCAGCGCGACCGGCAGGGGATTGTTACGGATTTGCTTTCGTGCCTGGTAACCGACAGCGCGCATGAGTTCGGCACCGGCATCGGGTCCCAGCAATTGGTTAGCGATCTCGCCGGGACTGACTCGGTCCCGCAGCTCGTCGACCAACGCTGCGATGTTGGCGCGGTGCTGTTCGGATTCCCGCTCGATGTCCGCCGGGCTTGCGCTCATAGCGCATGAACCTGCGAGCGCACCGTAGCGGCATCCTGCTTGATCTGTTGCGCGGTTCGGGATTCCGAGAGGCGCCCAATCTTCAGCCGGCTGATCCCGAGCCAGATGGCAACGCCGCCCAAGAGGAGAATCACAACGCCCACAATGAGCGACGAGAGCGCCAGGTTGAGGCCGAGCAGCATCAGTCCACCAACGGCAGCCTCAAGCAGAAACACCAGCGAAAGGATAAGCACGAAGAGGCCGGCGACGGTGAGCGCAAGGCCGATCGCCATGCTTTTGGCCTTTTCCGCAGCTTCCGCCTTCGCCAGACGGATTTCATTGCGAATGAGGGCGGTGATTTCCCCGAGAAGCTCGGAAAAGACCGTCCCTATTCCACGGTCGAGGTTCATTCTTCGGCCTCGTAGCCGTCGTCATAGTCGACCGAGCTGCGCAGCAGGCGGGCCGCGAAAAAGCCCGCCGCGATGGCGCTTCCGATGTAGAGAATCGGCCGCTCCTCGGCGAACTCAACCGCCATTTGCGCGAGATCGTCCACGCTGCGCTCGCGCAGCATCCGTGCCGTATCGTCGAGCTTCTGCGCCGCCGTATGCACATAATCGGCGGCGAAGGGCACTTCCGCCGCCATCTCGTCTGCGGCGCTGTGCAAAGCCTGGGCGATATCGCCGATCCGTGCCGCGCCGCGCGACTTCTGTTCTTCCGCCATGCTGCGGGCGTTGTTGGTAATGGGTTGGATGGCAGCAGAGGCCTGCGATTTCGCGCTCTGGGCGAATTCGGAAATCTGGTCCTTGACCCGGCTGGTGCGGGCCCGGGCTTCCGTGCCTGTGCCGGCATCGGTGTTCAATTCGACGCCCTCCGCCGTGTACTGGCCGGGCGATTCCTGATGCGAGCTCATGGCAAAAATCCTTTAATGCCGCGCATTGTAGCGCGGGCGTCCCTCACCTTGCGGTTAACGGAACGCTATGGTCGGAGTTCCTGAATTTTGGCTTTTCTTTTCGTTCACGTCGAGGGCCTGCGGCGCGTCATGCGCCGCCGCAGTTTTCTGGCCGGGGCAGCAGCAATCACGATTTCGGACGCTGTAACCTTCTGCACGTCAGCCCAGTCCACCCGGTGGCCGGAAATGCTGCCCATCAAACGCTGGAAAAACCCCCGCGAGCCGCAAATCAGCGCCACCACCCGCGAATTCCTGATGCGGATTTCGAAGACATGGCCCAGCCGCTCGCCGTTCTCCCGCCGCACCGGCTTGCCTGCGAGTTCGCTTGCCCGGATCATGAGAACGGCACCTGCTTTAGGCGCTCAATCAGCCGGTCTTCGGTCCGCCGCAGGCCAACCGTTTCCGCGGCAACCGAGAGGTGAATGCGGCCGCTGATCTTCTCGACGATATCCCAGGGCACCCGAACGATGCCGCGACCGGCAATATGCGCAATCAGCCGGTGTGCCCATCTCGGCAGCCGGCGCGCGTAGGCACCGGGCCCCACCAGCACGGCGCTGACCGTCAATGCCTCGCCCGGCGCGCCATCCAGCTCGATCTCATCGCAGATGCCGCAATTGCGACCGTCTTTGTCGACAATCTGCAGATCGCGCACCTCGCTCAGCAGCTTCAAGGGATCGCCGCGTCTCATGTCTGTCCGCCCGAGGTGATGAAGTAGAGCGGCAGCGCCGCGAGCGCAGCCACCAGCAGCACGGCATAAAAGAACCAGCCGATGCCATTGGACAGCCGCCCGTTGACGTACTCGCCCATGTACTTGCGGTCGTTGCCGATCAACAGCAGCGGCAAATAAGTGAGCGGGAGTAGCACCACGGAAAACACGATCGACCATTCGACCAGCTGCAACGGGTCTATGCCGGTGAGCACCAACGCAAGCGCGATGACGAAGGTCGTCACCCAGGCGAAGGTGAAGCGCGGCGCTTCATGCGGGCGCTTGTAGCGGCCCCATTCCCAGCCGAAGAATTGGGCGATGCTGTAGGCGGTGGAAAGCCCTGTTTCCACGGCAGCGCCGCTGATGGCGAACAGCATCCCGAACAGCGCCAGCAGCAGTCCGGCCTTGCCGAAAGGAATGGCGACCTCGAGCGCGGCGGTGCCGGGCAATTGCGGATCGATGTGCAGGGGACGGAAGAGGATGGCGGCGTTTATCATGATGCAAATGGCGAGCAGCGAGCCGAGACCGAAGCCGACGCTGGTGGTCAGGCGATTCGTTTTCAGGTCTTTCGGCTTCCAGTTCTCTTCGATGCCGCCGGAGGAATAGAAATAGGTTTCATAGGGAAACATCACTGCGCTCACGATCGCGACCGCGAAATAGGCGAAGACGACAAGATCCTTTGCCGGCAGCGCGGTGGGAATCTGCGGCACGAAGCCGAAAGCCACTGCACCCCAATTCGGCGCCAATTTAACGGTGGCGACTGCGAAGCAGATCATCGCCAGCCCCAGCAGCCCGAAGCTGCGCTCGATCCATTTGAAGGGCGTCAGCCAAATGATCGCCATGAGCACGAGCGTGCTCAGCACCGCGAGCAGCGCATACGGCCAGCCGGTCAGCAGATGCAGCACCAGCGCCGTGCCGCCGATTTCGGCGGCGCAGGTGATGGTGTTGACGATGGAGGAGGCAACCAGGGTCACAAGACCGAGGCGCAAGCCCAGCCGCTGGCGCATCAGGTTGAAAACCGGCTGCTTGGCGATGGCGGCAATGCGCCCGCTCATTTCGCCGTAGCAGCCGATGCCGATGGTGGAGAAGGCGAACACCCAGATCAGCGCGAAGCCGAAGCGCGAGCCGGCCTGCGCGGCGAACACCAGCTCGCTGATGTCGACGAAGCCGCCGACCGCCGTCATAATGCCGAGCGTGATTTCAATCAGCCCGCCCATGCGGCCCTTCCATCCTGAACAATTGCTGCACGATTCCGGCGAGCGCACTGGCGCGGTTGTCGTCGAGCGCGGAGATTGCCTGTCCTGCGATTTTGCGCAGTTGGGGTGCCTTGGCGTCTTGCGCTTCTTGCGCGAGCTGCTTACGCGCTTCTTGCTTCATGGTGCGCGCGTAGGTTTCGGTGACGCTGTGCTGCGCCTGAAGGCGGATGACTGCCCCGGCTTCTGCCGCCAAGGTGCGCACGCTGCGGATATCGGAGAGATCGTCCGCCGCCGCCGGGCTCCACCCCAGCAGCGCCGTCAGAACAATCGCGGGCGTGGCGCGCACGAGCTCCCTCAAGAATCGCTCAGCTGAATTGCTAGGCCATTCCGGGCGCACCGCCTATTCGGCTGCCTGGTTGGGCGCCGCGTCGGCCTCGGCCAGCGCCGCGATGGCCGGGCCGTTGAGCACTGTTCCGTCCGGCGCGAATTGCGAGCCGTGGCATGGGCAATCCCAGCATTGCTCGAGCGAATTCCACTGCACCACGCAGCCGAGATGCGTGCAGCTGGCCGAGCGGGCGTGCAGGCGGCCCTCCAGGTCGCGCGAGACGGCCAGCTTGTGCAGGCCTTTACGATACAGTCCGCCTTCGCCCGGCTTCAGGTCTTTCACGGAGTCGAATTCGCCGGCGGTGACGTATTCGGTGAAGTTCTTCAGCGGTGTCAGATTCTCGCTGAGATATTCTCCCAGGCTGCCCGTCACCTTGCGAGACGGATCGTACACTTCGGTCCACGGATTCGCTCCGGTGGTGATCAGGTCGCGGATCAGCATGCCTGCCACGATTCCATTGGTGATGCCCTGCCCGGAATCGCCGCTCACCATATAGACGTGCTCGTTGCCCGGGTTGCGGCCGATGAAGCCGCAGTAATCCGCAGGCTCCAGCACCTGCCCCGACCACCGGTGGGTGATCTCCTGCATCTGCGGCAGGCGCACGCGGGCCCACTCTTCCAGCTTCGCGAAACGCCGTTCGCCGTCGTCTTCTTCGCCGGATTTGTAATCCTCGCCGCCAACGATCACCGCGTCGTGAGTCTCTGACAAGGGCTGCAGGCGCAGATAGTGATAGGCCTCCAGCGTGTCCCAGTAGAGCGCGTCCGGCAGGCTGCCGCGCGGCAGCGTTCCCGCGATCACAAAGGTCCGGTAGGGCGCCTGCTTGGTATGTACCGCCACGCGATCGACGATGGGAGAATTGGTGGCGACCACCGCGTCTTTGGCCGTGAGCTTGTGGCCCGAAGCGGTGCTCACAATCACCGCACCGTCCTCCTCCTCGACAGAAGTCACCGTGGTGTTCGCGAACAATTTCCCGCCGCGCCGCTCGACCGCCGCAGCAAGGCCCGCGAGGTATTTGAGCGGATGGAAGCGCCCCTGCCGCGGAAAGCGGAGGGTGTAGACGTCGTTGTCCACCGCGAACGGCAGAGCGTTTCGATATTCCTCCACCGGCACGCCGACCTTGCGACAGGCGTCGAATTCCTTGCGCAGATCGTCTTCCGGCATTTCCGGCGCGCGGAACAGGTAGCCGTCCAGCCGCACGAAATCGCAATCGATTCCCTCCTGCGCCTGAATGGCTTCCGCCCGATCGATCGAGGCGGCAAGGCTGTCGTGCAAAAGCCGCGCAATCTTCTCGTCGCGGGACGTGATCAGCTCGGAATAGAAATCGTCCAGGGCGGAGGCGAGGTGCGCGGTGGTGCGGGCCGTCATGCCGCTGCCGATCTCGCCGCGGTCCACCAGAAGCACGCGCATACCCTGCGCGCTGAGCTCGTAGGCGGCCGAGAGGCCCGCAATCCCCGAACCGATCACCACCACGTCGCCCGAGAAATTCTGCGCCAGGACGGGCGCACGGGCCACCGGCATTCCCATCCACAGCGAGCGGGTGCGTTCGTTGGCGACGTTCATGGCGATCCTCGGCAAAAGCCCTCGGGCGGCAACGGGAGAACGGCGGCGCCGGTTCCTGTCAGCGCCGTCACGATCCAGCCGAATGCTTGCCTTTTCGCCGGATTGGCCTTAGCCCGAGCGGCAGACGATGCGGCCAAACCGGAGCGCTTTATGCCCAGCCATGGACTGATGAGCGGCAGGCGCGGGCTCGTCATGGGCGTGGCCAACGATCGCTCCATCGCCTGGGGGATCGCCAAGGCGCTGCACGAAGCGGGCGCGGAACTCGCCTTCACCTATCAGGGCGACACCTTCCGGAAGCGCGTGCTGCCGCTGGTCGAGCCGCTCAATCCCGCCGCTGTGATCGACTGCGATGTTTCCCAGCAGGGCTCGCTCGATGCGGCCTTTGGCGAAATCGGCAGCAAGTGGCAGTCGCTGGACTTTCTCGTTCACGCCATCGCCTTTTCCGACAAGAACCAGCTGCAGGGCCGCTACATCGACACCACGCCGGAAAACTTCCGCATGACGATGGACATTTCCTGCTACTCCTTCACCGCCGCCGCGCAGCGCGCCGAGAAGTTGATGGCGAACGGCGGCAGCATGCTCACGCTCAGCTACTACGGCGCCGAGAAAGTCATGCCGCACTACAATGTGATGGGCGTGGCCAAGGCGGCGCTGGAAGCGAGCGTGCGCTATATGGCGGAAGATCTCGGCAAGCGCGCCATCCGGGTAAACGCGATTTCCGCGGGGCCGATCAAGACGCTGGCATTCGCCGGCATTTCGGACTCGCGCTACATCCTCAAATGGAACGAATACAACTCGCCGCTGCGCCGCACGGTGACTCTGGAGGAAGTGGGCTCGACGGCGCTGTTCCTGCTGTCCGATCTGGGGCGCGCCGTCACCGGCGAGGTGCTGCACGTGGATTGCGGCTATCACGCCGTGGGCATGAAGGCGGTGGACGCGCCGGATATCACGGTCCCCAAAACGGAATGAGCCACAACAGCTTCGGCCATCTCTTCCGGGTGACGACCTTCGGGGAAAGTCACGGGCCGGCGCTGGGGTGCGTGGTGGATGGCTGCCCACCCGGCATTCCGCTTGTGGAGGCGGATATTCAGGCCGAGCTGGACCGCAGGCGGCCGGGCCAATCGAAATACGTGAGCCAGCGCAAGGAGCCGGACCAGGTGCGCATTCTCTCGGGCGTGTTCCAGGACGAGCGCATGCCGGAACAGGTGACCACCGGCACGCCCATCGCGCTGCTGATCGAGAACGTGGATGCGAAGTCGAAAGACTATTCCGATATTCGCGACAAATTCCGCCCCGGCCATGCGGATTACACCTACTGGGCGAAGTACGGCGTGCGCGATTATCGCGGCGGCGGCCGCTCCAGCGCGCGCGAAACCGCCTCGCGCGTGGCGGCGGGCGCCATCGCGCGCAAGGTGCTGCAGCAGATGTATGCGGCCGTGACCATCCGCGGCGCGCTGATCCAGATGGGAACGGAAACCGTCGAGCGGGCGCGCTGGGATTGGGAAGAGGTGGGGCGCAATCCCTTCTTCTGCCCGGATGCGGAAGCGGTTGCTCCGTGGGCGGAATATCTCGAAAAGGTGCGCAAGGCGGGCTCCTCCTGCGGCGCCGTGGTGGAAGTGGTGGCGGAGGGGATTCCTGCGGGGCTGGGCGCGCCGGTTTGCGGCAAGCTCGATGCCGATCTGGCCGCCGCGATGATGAGCATCAACGCGGTGAAAGGCGTGGAAATTGGGGATGGCTTTGCGGCTGCCATGCTGTCCGGCGAAGAGAATGCGGACGAAATGCGCGCGGGCAACGAGGGCAAGCCGCGCTTCCTTGCCAATCGCGCCGGCGGAATTTTGGGCGGCATTTCATCCGGGCAGCCGATCGTCTGCCGCTTCGCGGTGAAGCCGACGTCTTCCGTCCTCGATCCGCGCAAGACCATCGACGTGGACGGGCACGAGACGGAGATTTCCACCAAAGGCCGCCACGATCCCTGCGTCGGCATCCGCGCCGTGCCCGTGGGCGAAGCCATGATGGCGCTTGTGCTGGCCGACCACGCGCTGCGCCACCGCGCGCAGTGTGACCCCCTGGTTGGTACCGGGCGCTGAAGAAGAAATCTCTTCTCAGATTGCGGGCCAGCATGGAGCCGATAGAGGACGAGTTTCCCGACATTCCCGATTTACGGCCAGGTTCGCCGCCAGACCTCGGCTAACCCGCTTCAATTCGTCATGGCTGGGCTGGACCCGGCCATCCATCGCGCGAGCGCCCGCGAGCGATGAATACTCTTCGGCGCGTGCACCCGTCGGGGAGGGCTCGCCCTCTCGAACAAGCACTTGACAGCGGCACGCCGTGTTTGCATATTATCCTCATCTCCGAAATTATGTCTGAAAGGTTGGTGGCCTGAGCGGCCAGCGAGGCCTTTGCTTTCAGCTCAAAAGGAAACTCCCATGCGTGTATCCATTCGCGCGGGGCCGTAAGGCTTCGCCGGTCCCGCGCGTCCGTTCGCCTGCCGTTGCCTTGTCGGAGCAAACTCCGAAACCGGTTTCCGCGGCGAAGCGACCCGCCCCACACCC
>DATIEM010000205.1:0-10163 GCA_035455725.1 Rhizomicrobium sp.
GTGGTGTGCAGCCCAAGCAGAAACCAGGTGATCGAGCCGTAGGCATCCGTATCCCAGCGTTCGCGCAATGCGGGGAATTCAAAGGCACGCACCACAAGTGGCGCGATGCCGAGCAGCGTCATCACGAGGATACCGATGCGCACCTTCGCCATGTCGTAAGCGCGCGCCCAATGCTCGAGGAAATAGTTCGGCACCGCACTGATCAGCAGAAGGATGGTGACGAGCGTGCTGGGCAGCAGGTCGGGTGGCGGGATGTTCATCGGCCACCTGGGCTGCAGCAGGCGAAGATACAGATACGCGCCAACGGCCAGCGCGAATCCCATGCCTTCCAGCGACATGAAGGCAATCGTTCCCCACCATGTCAGCGTGCGCGAGCCGAAAGCGTTCTCTGGCAGGGGCGCAACGTTGAGGACCACGCGCGTCTTCACGACTCATCTTCCCTGGTGGATTTCGGCCAGAACCAGCCTGTCAGGGTCACCGCAATGGGAACGGCGCCGTAAATGATCGCCCACGGAGTGTAGATCGACCACAGGAAAGTAATACCCACCGCGATGGCCGCAAAAAGCGGCCAAATGGAAGGATCGGGCGAAGTTTCCCGCACATCCGGCTCGGCTTCGGTGAGCGTGCTGACCAGGATTTCACGCTTCCCGACACTCATGCCGGCGATGGCCGGTAGCGCTTCACGATTCTCCCACATCGGTGCAGGACCGGTCACGACAGGAATGCGGGTAAAGTTCTGCGGCGGCGGCGGCGAAGGGGTTGCCCATTCCAGCGTGTCTCCATCCCACGGGTTCGGACCAGCCGCTTTGCCCCACAAACCGCTGCGAATCATGTTCCAGAGCAGCAGCAGGAAGCTGAACGCAAAAATAATCGCGCCTAGGGTGGAGATGAAATTGAGCGTGCCCCACGGCATATCGGCGGAATACGTGTAGATGCGCCGGGGCATGCCTTCGAGCCCGAGAATGTGCATCGGAAAGAATGCGACATTGAACCCGAAGAACGCGATCCAGAAGTTCCACCTGCCCAGTGTTTCGCTCAGCATGCGGCCGCTGACTTTCGGGAACCAGTAATAAACGGCAGCGATCAGCGGGAAAACCGAGCCGCCGATCAGCACATAATGGAAGTGAGCCACCACGAAATAGGTATCGTGCACCTGCGTATCGATCGGCACGGACGCCACCATCACGCCGGTGAGGCCGCCAATCACGAAATTGAAGATGAACCCCAACACGAAGAGCAGTGGCGTGCGGAATACCGGACGGCCGCTCCACAGCGTCGCGATCCAGCAGAAGATCTGGATGCCGGAGGGAACCGCGATCGCCATGCTGGAGGCGGTGAAAAAGCTTTCGCCCAGCCGCGGCAGCCCCGTGACGAACATGTGGTGCACCCAAAGGCCAAAGGAAAAGAAGGCGGTTGCAATCAGCGACAGCACCACGGCCGCCTGGCCGAACATGGGCCGACGCGCGAAGGTTGGGATGATGGAGGAAACGAACGCCGTCGCCGGGAGGAAGATGAAGTAGACCTCGGGGTGGCCGAAGAACCAGAACAGATGCTGGAACAGGAGATTGTCGCCGCCCAATGCCACGTCGAAGAAATGTGTGTTCACCTCCCGGTCGAGGATAAGCATGGTGCTGCAAACCATCACCGCCGGCATAGCGAACAAGATCATGAAAGCGGTGACGAGCGATCCCCAGACGAAAATCGGAATGCGGTCCAGACTCATGCCGGGGGCCCGCATCTTGAAGGTGGTGACGATGATCTCGACAGCCACGGCGAGGCCCGACACTTCCGTGTAGGTGATCATCTGCGCCCAGAAATCGGCGCGATGGCCGACGTTGTATTGCGTCAGTGACAGCGGCGTGTAGCTAAACCAGCCTACGTCCGGGCCATTGTTCGAGAAAAAGCAGCACCAGAGAAACAGGCCGCCAAACAGATAGAGCCAGAACCCGAACGCATTCAGCCGCGGAAACGCCACGTTCCGGGTGCCGATCATCAGCGGCACCAGATACACGGCGAACGCCTCCATGATCGGCACCGCGAAAAGAAACATCATCGTCGAGCCGTGCATGGTAAAGATCTGGTCGTAGCGATCGGGGCCAAGTACATGGGCATCGGGCGTGGCGAGCTGCAGACGCATCAACACGGCGCCAAGGCCAGCCAATCCCATGAAAAAAAATGCAGTCACGATGTATCGCAGCGCGATCTGCTTGTGATCGACGCTGGAAAGCCAGCCGAAGAATCCGCGCGGGGTTTTCCAGATATCGACAAGCCTCGCCTCGAGCTCCGGCTCGCCGAGGTCGGTATCGCGTAGCGGTTCGGCGATAACGCTCATTTCAGGCTTTCCAGATAATGTGAAACGGCGATGAGGTCTGGGCCGGTCAGCGCCACCGCCGGCATGCGTGTGTACGGCTTCATGCGCTCCGGATCGACGATCCAACCGGTGAGATTGCCCATCGAATTGCGCGCCGTGCCGGCTGCAATGGTCATGCGGCTGCCGAAATGCGTGAGGTCCGGGCCGACTTGTCCGCCGGCATTTGTGCCGCTGATCGTGTGGCACATGGCGCAAGCGCTGGATTGGAACACCTGCTGGCCATGCCACAGGTCGGCGTTGCTGGGCGCACTAGCGGATTTGAGTTGCTGCGCGCGCCATCGCTCGAATTCGTTTTGGTTTTGGGCCACCACATACATCGCCATGTGGGCGTGCTGGATGCCGCAATATTCCGCACATTGTCCGCGATAGATGCCCGGCTTGTCGGCCTTAACCGTCAACGTGGTGTAGCGACCGGGAATGAGGTCTTGTTTGCCGGCGAGGTTCGGAACCCAGAAGCTGTGAATTACATCCGGCGATTCAAAGTCCAGCTTCACCGGCTGGCCGACGGGGATGTGAACTTCATTCGCCGTTTCGAAGGTCTGGCTGGCGTCGTGCGATTCGTAGTTCACCTGCCACCACCATTGATGACCCGTGACCTTGATGATGAGCCCGTGCGGCCGCGGTTCGGCAAAGGTCTTGTTGGTCAGGAAGCTCGCCAACGTGAAGACCGTGAGAATGATCACCGTGGCAGCAACACCACCTCCGATGACCCAGGCCATGCGCCGTTCCTCGATGGGATCCGGTCGAAGCACCGGATCGACCGCGGCCGCGCGCCGCCGCACGATGGCGATCAGCAGAAATGCCATCACGATGACAAACACGGCCGTGCAGACCGCCACAAAAAGCAGGAAAAGTTTGAGGATCGCGCGCGCGGTATCGCCTTCCGGCGCGAGGGCCGATTGCACGGATGAACAGGCTGGGAGGGTCAGCGCGGCGAGGCACCCAAAACCCGCTGCAAAACCCTTCATTTGTGAATATCCGCGGCTCCCCTCCCACAACGCCACTGGAAACGCGCGGTTCCTCTTGCCACCTGGTCGGAGGAATTCAACCACTACACGGCACCTTCAGGCCGGCTTCGGAGCGCGAACTGGGCAGCAGACGTTCAGGCTTTGCCCGACTGGGGCGGGACTTGCTACTGCGACGGCCCAACGATCGGCATTTTCATTCACGCCGGGTTGGGCTAGCCACGACAAGGCTGACCTGAACGCGAGTCGTTTCCATGGACGAAAATGCTGCAGGATACCCCTTGGTGCTCCTGCGGCATGGCGAGAGCGAGTGGAACAAGCTCAACCTGTTCACCGGGTGGCGCGACGTGCGCCTCACGGAGCAAGGCAAGGAAGAGGCGCGCGAGGCGGGCCGGTTGATGCGGAAAGCCGGCCTGAGTTTCGATGTCGCGTTTACTTCTCTGCTGAGCCGCGCGATCCACACTCTCTGGCTGTCGCTAGACACAATGGACCTGATGTGGATCCCGGTGATCAAGCACTGGCGCCTCAACGAACGGCACTATGGAGCGCTACAGGGGCGCAACAAAGCGGAAGCGGTCGAAAAGTTCGGCGCGGCGCAGGTGAAGGCGTGGCGGCGCGGCTACGCTACCCCGCCACCCGCTGTACCCCAAGACTCGCCGGACTATCCTGGCAACGATCCGCGCTATGCCGGAATAGACCCAGCTGACCTGCCGTGCAGCGAGAGTTTGAAGGATGTCCTCGAGCGGGTGCTTCCCTACTGGAACGAAAAAATCGTGCCCCAACTTGCTCTCGGCAAACGCGTGCTGATCGTGGCGCATGGCAATTCGTTGCGCGCGCTGATGAAGCATCTGGAAAACATCAGCGATGAAGCCATCGTGGAGGTGAACTTGCCGACTGGCATTCCACGGGCTTACCGACTGAATTCAGACTGGAAGGCCACGGAGGCCCGCTTCCTCGGCGAGGCATCCGAAATTCAGGCGAAAATCGAGTCCGTCCAGAAGCAGACGCAGCAGGCGTGAAGCAGGCCTTCCCGATTATTGTCGCCGCCATGCTGGGCCATGGTGCTATGGCCGCGCCGCCGCAGCGGCCGCCTGACATAGATACGCGAAATGCCGTTCCCGCCAGCCAGGCAGGCAAGATGCCCAAGACGGGGGAACGTTACCGCACTCTCGAGCAACAGATGGAGCGCGCGCGGCCTGCCGTCGAGTCAGCAAAGGGGCAGAGCGAAGCGCTCTCGGCTCAGGCGGCCCAGCTCCGCGAGCAGCTGATAGAGGCCGCGGCGCGCGTGCAGAACCTGGAGATAGAAAAGGCCGACATCGAGCGCAAGGTTGCGTCACTAGCCGGACAGGAAAAGAGCATGTCCGCGGCATTCGTGCGCGGCCGTAACCGGCTCTCCCGCCTGCTCGCCGTTTTGGAGCGACTCCAAACAGACTTACCCCCCGCGGTCGCCCTTGAACCTGCGGATGCGCTGAAGGCGAGCCGCGGCGCCATGGTACTTGGCAGCTGGCTGCCCCAGATCTACGGCGCGGCCGCCGCTCTCTCGCAACAGCTGAAAGCGCTGCAGAAGACACGCACCGCGTTGCTCGTCCAGCGTCGGGAGAGCGCCGCAAGCGCTGCCAGGCTCATCGAAGCGCGGGCGCGCCTTGGCCGGATGGTGGCAGCCAAGGAAATGGCCGCCAGCGGCGCCGCTGCGGCCTGGCAAGCCTTGCAGGCCAAATTCAACGCCATTGCCGCCGAAGCCTCCGATCTGCGGGCTCTTCTGGACCGGGTTTCGGTATTGCGCGGCGGCCAGCAGCCGGACCAAGTGCTGGTGATTTCATCCGGTGGAGTCCCAACTCAGGTTAATTTGAAGCCGGGTGCTCTCGCCAGGCCAGTGGTCGGACCGGTTTTGCAGGGCGGCTCGGGCGGCGAGCAGATGCCCGGGGTAGAGTTTTTGACGGGGGCCAGCGCATCCGTGGTCGCACCTGCCGACTCGCAGGTGCTTTTCGCCGGGCCTTACCATAAATCAGGGCAAGTCTTGATACTCAAGGCGGCAGGCGGATACGATCTGGTTCTTGCAGGCCTTGGACGCATTGAGGTGCGGCCTGGTGATAGACTGCTTGCGGGAGAGCCAGTTGGCTGGATGCCACGCCGGAACGGGGCGAAGCTCTATTTTGAACTGCGGCGGAATGGAAAAGGCCTAAGTCCCATGTCCTGGCTGGGACTCAATCTGAGGAAGAAAAAGACATGAAGCGTTTCGCGTTGATCGGCGTAGGTGGTGTGGCGGGTTTTGCGGCAGCGTTGATGCTGTTTCCCGCAGCGCGCGGCGCCAGTGATTTGTCCGCCTATCATCAGCTCGACCTGTTCAGCGATGCGTTCGAGCGAGTGCGCGCGAATTACGTGCGGCCCGTCCAGGACAGCGAACTGGTGGACAACGCCATCGAGGGCATGGTTTCGGCCCTCGATCCTCATTCGAGCTACATGGACGCGAAGAACTTCGCGGACATGCGCATCCAGACAAAGGGCGAATTCGCCGGCCTCGGCATCGAAGTGACGATGGAAGACGGGCTGGTGAAAGTGATCTCGCCGATCGACGATACGCCCGCCGCCAAAGCGGGCCTGAAGACCGGCGATTTTATCGCGGCGATCAACAGCACGCCCATTCAGGGCATGTCGCTCAACGATGCAATCGACAAAATGCGCGGACAGAATGGCACAAAGGTATCCCTCACGATTTTGCGGCCAGGCAGCAAAAAACCATTCGATGTGACACTCACCCGCGCGGTGATCCATGTCGATAGCGTGAAATTCCGCCGCGAGGGCGATGTCGGATACATTCGCATTTCCGCTTTCAATGAACGCACGGCTTCCGGTCTCGAGAATGCCGTGCGAAATCTGAAGGCGCAGATCGGCGGCAGCTTGCGCGGCTATGTTATCGACCTGCGGAACGACCCGGGCGGCCTGCTCGATCAGGCCGTTGCCGTTTCGGATGACTTCCTGAATGCAGGCGAAATTGTTTCCACCCGCGGTCGCCATCCGGATGACACCGAACGGTATAACGCGCGTGGCGGCGATATCACCGATGGCAAGTCGATCGTGGTGTTGATCAATGGCGGAACGGCAAGCGCCTCAGAAATCGTTGCGGGCGCGCTGCAGGATCACAAGCGCGCGCAGGTCGTAGGCATGACGTCGTTCGGCAAAGGCTCAGTGCAGACGATCATCCCGCTTGGTGAAGGCGGCGGCGCACTGCGCCTCACGACGGCTCGCTACTACACGCCATCCGGTCATTCCATTCAGGCGACGGGCATCGTTCCCGATGTGGCTGTAAGCCAGAGCGATAATGACGAAGCCACAACCAAGCTGCGGATCAGCGAAGCCAATCTGCCCGGACATCTGCAGGGTGAGGCGGCGAAGAAAGCGAACCAGACGCCGATCAAGCCGCCTGCCGGCAAAAAGTTCGACGACTTCCAGCTTTCGTATGCGCTTGACCTGCTGCGTGGCGGGAAAACGGTGGCGTCGCTCACCAAGAGCGCGTCAGCCAATTGAGCGAGCCTCCTGCATCACGCCGTAACGCGTTTGCCAAGGGGCTGGCGCTGCTGGCGAGTGGCGCGGCGATAGCGTTCTGCGGAACATTCGCGTTGCTGCACTTTGCGCACGGTGCGGATTCGAGCGCGGAACTGGCGCGGTTCGGGAGGGCATATGCCACGGTTCGCGCGGACTATGTTGAGCCGCCGGGGGATCAGCAGCTGGTCGAAGGCGCGCTCAGCGGCATGCTGGGCGATCTCGATCCGCATTCGAGTTACTTCGATCCGCGCACCTTCGCAGCGATGCAGGTAAAGACCGAGGGCCAGTATGGCGGCCTTGGCCTCGTTATCGGCGTGGAGGACGGTCTGGTCACCGTGGTCTCGCCCATTGAGGACACGCCGGCGTCCCGCGCCGGGCTCAAATCGGGCGACCGTATCCTTTCGATCGACGGCAAGCAGACCACCGGCCTGAAGCTGGACGATGTGCAGGACAAGCTGCGGGGAGCGGCAGGCACCAAGGTGGTGCTGAGCGTCATGCGGCAGGGATTGCACGATCCTTTCGACGTGAAGCTCACGCGTGAGGTGATTGCCGTTGAGGGCGTCACGCACAAGCGGGAAGGCGATCTCGGCTACATCAAGATTCCCGCTTTCAACGAACACACCGACGAAGGCGTTCGCCGCGCGGTAGCCGCGCTCAGGAAAGAGATCGGGCCCAGGCTGAAGGGCTACATTCTCGATCTTCGGGACGACGGCGGCGGGTTGTTGGACCAGGCGGTTGCCGTCTCCGACGATTTCCTCGATGGCGGAGAAATCGTCTCGATTCGGGGGCGCCATCCGGAAGACACCCAGCGCTTCGATGCGAAACCGGGCGACGTTACGGACGGGAAGCCCATCGTCATTCTGGTGAACGGCGGCACCGCCAGCGCCTCGGAAATCGTCGCGGGCGCCTTGCAGGACCACCGGCGCGCGCGAGTCGAAGGTAGCCTCACCTTCGGCAAAGGCTCGGTGCAGACCGTTATCCCCCTGGACGACGGCAAAGCCGGCGCCCTGCACATCACCACCGCGCGCTACTACACCCCCTCCGGCCGCTCGATCCAGACGACCGGGATCGTGCCCGATGTCGCTGTTGCCGACAGCAACACCGCCGATACCGAAGCGCTGCAAAGCCTGATCGGCCGGGAGGCCGACCTGCCGCACCATCTGGTGGCGGAGGGCACGCCGATCAAATCCGATGTCGCTTCCATCATCCGGCCGGATCCGAAAAAGAAATACGCCGATTTCCAGCTGACCTACGCCGAGCAGATGCTGCGCGGCCCGACCCGCCGGTAAGCTTCCGGTTCTTTACCGTTCTGTCATTCGCCGCTTTCCGGCTTGTTCGGAGCGGCGGGAATGCGCAGTTTGCGCGCCGAACGGGAGCGCGGCAGTGGCCAACTGGTATTTCAACCTCGGCGATGGCTTGCGCTGGCTGTACGACCGGCGCATCGACACCCCGGCCATTCTCGACACCGAGCGGTACTTTCCCAACGCGCACCGCTTTGCCGCCGCCTGGGAATCGCTGCGCGACGAAGCGATGGCCGTCGCCGCGGAGATGCGGCGTGTGCCGCGCTTCCACGAGATCATGCCGGAGCAGGAAAGCATTTCCGCCAACGACGGCCGCGACTGGCGCATGTACATCATGAAAGCCTACGGGCACGTGTCGCAGGAGAACCTCGCGCGCTGCCCTACGATGGCATCCCTGCTGAACGGCTGCCCGGAAGTGCTTTCCGCCACCTACTCTTTTCTCGCGCCGGGCAAGCACGTGCCGGAGCACCGCGGGCCCTTTCGCGGCATCATGCGCTTCCACCTTGGCCTTTCCATGCCGCGCGATGCGAACGGCAAGCTCGGCGCCATCCTGTGGATCGACCACCAGCCGGTGCTGCTGGAGAACGGCCAGTGCCTGTTGTGGGACGACACCTATCCCCATGAGCTGCTGAACACGACCGATCGGGTCCGCGCGGTGCTGCTGCTGGACGTGTGGCGGCCGGAAATGCCGGCCGACATGAAGGCACTTTCCAGCGTGATCGTGGGCGGGATGCGGGCGGTCTCGGCCATGAACGCCGCCCGGGCCAGTCTTTCGCAGCCGCAACAGGCGGGCTAAGCTCCCGCCGCCCCGCTGGCGGAGAAGACCATGTCGGCCGTTGTTCAGGCGAAGCGCGTCACCGTTCCCGAAATTCGCGCGCACAAGAACGCCAAGCCCGTCGTCTGCCTCACCTGCTACCACGCGCACACCGCGCGTCTGCTGGACGAGCACGTCGATCTCATGCTGGTGGGCGACAGTCTCGGCATGGTGATGCACGGCATGGAGAACACGCTCGGCGTCACCCTCGACATGATGATCCTTCATGGCAAAGCAGTGATGCGAGGCTCGAAGCGCGCGCTGATCGTGGTCGACATGCCGTTCGGCTCCTACGAGGAGAGCCCGCAGGTCGCGTTCCGCAACGCGGCACGCGTCATCCAGGAAACCGGCTGCACGGCGGTGAAGCTGGAAGGCGGCGCCCGGATGGCGGACACCATCGCCTACCTCACCAGCCGCGGCATTCCAGTGATGGGCCATATCGGACTCACGCCACAGATGACGCAGGTGATGGGCGGCTTCAAAACGCAAGGCCGCACGGAAGCCGAGTGGCCGGCCATCGAAGCCGATGCCAAAGCGGTGGGGGAGGCCGGCGCGTTTTCGGTGGTGCTGGAAGGCATGGCCGAGCCGCTCGCCGCCAAGATCACCCATCAGGTCGGTATCCCCACCATCGGCATCGGCGCGAGCGCCGAATGCGACGGCCAGATTCTGGTGCTGGAAGACATGCTGGGGTTGAACCCCAACCCGCCGCGCTTCGTCCGCGAATACGCGAGCATGGGGCCGGACATCGAGGCGGCGGTGAAGGGCTACGCCGCGGATGTCCGCGCCCGGACGTTCCCCGGCACGGAGAACGTCTACCCGATGAAGAAGGTGGGCTGACCGGCGGCTGATCATACCACATCTGTCCTGCGGAATCCCATTTAGCCCACCATCGTGATCTTCGTTTTTCGCCGATGGGGGGCCCCCTTCCCCCCCACCGGGGACTGATGTCGCCAAGTTCCCATTCGAACCTCCGGAAATGCGGCAGGGGTTACCCTCCGGCGCTTGTGTGCCCCGCAGAATTCCCCACCAGATGTCGTGGGGTTGTTTTCGCGGATTCGCGCTCCCCCCCTCCCCGCTCCATTTTCTTCCTTCGCCCGTCGGGGGTGGGGTGGTTCAGGATGGTTCCGTGCGGTCGAGTGTCCATGGGGAACACATATAGAACCACGCTT
>DATIEM010000206.1:0-2226 GCA_035455725.1 Rhizomicrobium sp.
AACGGCAAACGCACCACCGTGCCGCTTACGATCGCCGAAGACCCGCGTGTGAATGTCACTTTGGCAGACCTGCAGGCGTCGCTTGCGCTGTCGCAAAAGATTGCTCCGGCCATGGCCGCGGCTGCGCTCGGCTATCGCGAGCAGCATGCGCTCAAGAAGCTGCTGGATGTCCGCTTTCCCCAGGCGCGGAAAGTGCGCGAGGAGATGCGCGGCTACCTTGGCCAGCTGCGGACGGAGCCGGCGGAAAACCAGCCGACTTTCGAGTCCGTTGCCGACATGCTTGCCGGAGTGGAGCGGGCCTTGGAATCGGCCGATACCGCGCCCACGCCCGCGCAGCGGCAGTTCGTGGACGACGCGCTCGCAAAGCTCGCTGCGGTTCAGCGCGAATGGGATGCTGCGAAATCCGGTTCGCTGGCACACCTGAACGCGGCGCTTGCGTCCGCCGGCGAAAAGCCGGTCACCATTCCGGAAAAGGACAAGCTGCAAGTGGAAGAGCCGGACGAGGGCCAGGACCTGCCGTGATGCCAGGTCAGCTCGTTCCTTCTCCGAAGTAGGTGCAGGCTTCCCCGGTGCTGTCGCGGTAGACGCTCACGCGCGCCAGCCCGCGGCAGCTTCTTGCCACCTGCCGCCAGATCCATGCGGACAGATTCTCCATCGTCGGGGCCCCAAGATCGGGCACGTCATCCAGGAAACGATGATCGAGCGCCGCGCGCGCGGCTTCCGCCGCCCGCTCCAGCAAGCCGAAATCGGTGACCATGCCCGTCTGCGGGTCGGCCTCACCCCGCACGACGATTTCCGCCCGATAGGAATGCCCGTGAATGCGGCGGCTGGCCTCGGTCTCCAGCTTGCGCGTCAGGGTGTGTGCTGCCTCGAAGCGGAATTGCTTGCTGATCTCGAACATTGCGGTTCTTCAACACGCGCCGGCTGTTCGGCGCAAGGGCGATGGCAACAGCCAATTCTTGGCTTGCCGCCAAGGCGGCGCTAAGCAGGCGCCAGTGCTTTTAAGGATGATCCCATGATCGGCCGGCTGAATCATGTGGCGATAGCGACCAAAGATGTGCGGAAGGCCTCCGGCATCTACCGCGACACCCTGGGCGCAAACGTGTCGGAGCCGGTGGCGCTGCCGGAACACGGCGTTGTCACTGTCTTCGTCGAGCTGCCGAACACCAAGATCGAGTTGCTTGAGCCGTTGGGTGACAACTCGCCTATCGCCCGGTTCCTGGAGAAGAACCCCGGCGGCGGCATGCACCACGTCTGCTACGAGGTGGACGACATCTACGCCGCCCGCGACCGCATGAAAGCTAAAGGCGCCACGGTTACCGGCTCGGGCGAGCCGCGCATCGGGGCCCACGGCAAGCCGGTGATTTTCCTCCATCCAAAAGACTTTGCCGGCACCCTCATTGAACTGGAGGAGGCGTAGTCGCCGCATTTTTCGCGCCACGGAAAAAAATCGGGCAGCCCTCTTGTGCTTTAGTGTTATAGCTGTATATAACACTAGCAGACGCTGTTCTGGCAGTGGTGCCAGGCAGCGGGGGAAAGGCCAAGCCGATGAAAACATTTGGAAATCTGCTGTTCGCCAGCCTTTTGGCCTCTGTCTGCTTGGCGCCAGTGGTCAACGCCGACGTGGCACGGGCCCTCAGCGGCAGGCCGTTGGCCGTCGCGGTGCGGGACTTCGCGACCACCACAGTTGTGTCATCCGAAAACGCCTCGGTGATCACCGCGCCGCTGCCGCGTCTGATCGTTGGATTGCTCCGTCAGCTGTCGGCGCACCGCTGAACCGTCATGGCCCTCGCGATGGAACCTGAGTGGAATGCCAGCCAGCCGATCTACCGGCAGCTGCGCGACCGGATCATCGCGATGATTCTGGATGGCGTGCTGCACGAAGGCGATGCGTTGCCCTCGGTGCGCACGGTGGCGGCGGAGTACCGCGTCAACCCGCTAACGGTGCTGAAAGCCTATCAGCAGCTGGCGGATGAACAGGTCGTCGAGAAGCGCCGCGGCTTGGGCATGTTTGTCAACACGGGCGCGCGCCCGCTGCTCATGCGAGCGGAGCGCGAGCGGTTCATGGCGGAGCAATGGCCTCCCATTCGCGACACCATCGAACGCCTTGGCCTCGAGCTGAGCGAACTGCTGCATTCGAACGGCGGCAAGGAGCAGTCATGAGCACCATCGAAGCCCGTGGCCTGCGCAAGGCCTTCAAGAACACCATCGCGCTGGACGGCGTCG